>JBDTRZ010000096.1:0-11728 GCA_039931395.1 Gemmatimonadales bacterium | reverse complement strand
CCCCCAATGCGCACTCAGTACGCATTGCGTAATTCTCAAACTGAACCACCACTCGCTACTCGCTACCCGCTGCCAGCTACCCGTTACCCGCTGCCCGCTACCAGCAGCTGGTAGCAGGTAGCGGGCAACGGTCTGATTCAACGCTTCCCGAACTCTTCGCGTACTTGCATCATTGCAGTAATCGCACGCCACCACACAGAATCCCCACATGCGCACTCTTCACGTCCATCACGTCCATCACGTCCATCACGTCCTCGCCGGCGTCGCGCTGGCGCTTGCATCCCCGCTCAGCGCTCAGCTTTCCGCTCCGCTCGATTCCGCCGCGCTCGCCGCATTCCGGTGGCGCTCGATAGGGCCCGCCAACATGGGCGGCCGCGTAACCGACATCGAGGTCGATCCCCGCAGCTCGAAGGTTTTCTACGTTGCGACCGCGACCGGTGGAATCTGGAAGACGGTGAACGCCGGCACGATGTTCTTTCCCATTTTCGACAAGGAGCGTGTGATCTCCCTGGGCGACATCGCGATTGCTCCATCCAATGGCGACATCATCTACGCCGGAACAGGGGAAGAGGACTCGCGGAACTCCATTTCGCCCGGGGGCGGGATCTACAAGTCGACCGACGCGGGAAAGACATGGAAGCTGGCGGGCCTCGAAAAAACCCAGGCGATCGGGCGCATCGTAGTCGATCCGCGCGATCCGAACATCGTCTACGTCGCAGCTGTCGGTCAGACATGGGCGAACAATCCGGAGCGCGGTCTCTACAAGTCCACCGACGGCGGCACGACGTGGCGCCTCGTGAAATTCATCAGCAGCAAGGCGGGCTTCGTCGACCTGGCCATGGACCCCAGCGATCACAACACTCTCTGGGCATCGAGCTGGGAACGCATTCGCGGACCGTACTTCCTCCAGAGCGGAGGACCGGGCAGCGGATTATGGAAATCGACCGACGCCGGCGAGACGTGGACCGAAGTCAAGGGCGGTGGATTCCCGGCGACGACGAAAGGCCGCATCGGCATCGCCGTCGCGCCGTCCAATTCCAAGGTGGTCTACGCCTGGGTCGAAGCCGACACGCTCAGAAAGGCGCTCGCAAAGGGAGAGAAGCCCGACACGTCGAAGGCACAACGCCCCAACAGCGGTCTTTACAGAACCATAGACGGAGGTTCGACGTGGACGCTGATGCATCGCAACCTGAGCGACGCGCGTCCGTTCTATTACTCGCAGGTGCGGGTCGATCCGAAGAATCCCGACCGCGTCTACTGGATGTCGTCGGTGTTTCGCTTCTCGGACGACGGCGGCAAGACAGAGCGTCGAGGCGCTCTCTCGATTCACACCGACTGGCACGCCATGTGGATCGACCCGAACGACCCGGAGCACTTCATCATCGGCAACGACGGCGGAATCGCCGTGACCTGGGACAGAGGCGGCACGTACGACTTCCCGAACACGTTCCCGATCGGGCAGTTCTACCATGTGAGCTACGACATGAGCAAGCCGTACCGTGTCTGCGGCGGGCTGCAGGACAACGGAACATGGTGCGGCCCGACACGCACTCGCGGGCGTGAAGGCGCCGGGAACGCCAACTGGTTCAACGTCGGAGGCGGTGACGGGTTCTACAGCGCGATGGATCCCAATAACCCGAATCTCATCTACAGCGAATCGCAGGGCGGCAACGCATCCAGGCTCGATCTCTCGAGCGGCGCGCGGTACACGATCATGCGGGGCAACGCGGGACGAATCAATTTCGAGGACTCGCTCATCGTGGCGCGCGGCGACACCACAGTGCCCGTGAATCCGCGCGTCTCGAGCGCGCTCGAAGCAGTTCGTGCTCGCGCCCGCTCGGACTCGGCTGCGCGCTACCGCTTCAACTGGTCGGCGCCGTTCTTCCTCTCGCTGCACTCGCCGACCACGGTCTACATGGGAGGTAATCGTCTTCTCAAGTCGACTGATCGCGGAGACCACTTCTATCCAATCTCTCCGGATCTGTCGGCTGCCGATTCCGTGCGCATTCGCGTGAGCACGAAGACAACCGGAGGTGTAACTCGCGACGCAACCGGAGCCGAGACTCACGCAACCATCACGGCGGTCGCCGAGTCGCCGGTGCGACCTGGCATTCTCTGGGTGGGAACCGACGACGGCAACGTCTGGGTCACCACGAACGACGGAGGAAGCTGGGCCAATCTCACGAAGCGTTTCGCCGGTGTGCCCGCGAGAACGTGGGTCAGCCGCCTCGAGGCTTCGAACGTCGACACCGGAACGGTCTACGTCTCGTTCGACAATCACCGCGAGAACGATTTCAAGCCGTACCTCTACGTTTCCACAGATTTCGGCCGCACGTTCAAGTCGATCGCGAACAATCTCCCAACAGGCGGCGTCGATTTCATTCATGTCGTGCGGGAAGATCCGTACAACCGCAATCTGTTGTTCGTCGGAACGGATGTCGGTGCGTACGTGTCCACCAATCGAGGAGCGACCTGGCAGAAGTTCATGACCGGACTTCCAACGGTTCCCGTTCACGATCTGCGGATCCATCCGCGCGAGCGCGAGATGATCGCGGCAACGCATGGACGCTCCCTATGGGTGACCGACATCTCGCCACTGGAGCAGATGGCCGACAGCGTGATGGGCAGGCCCGCGTACTTCTTCCAGCCGGTACAGGCTTATCAGTACGCGCAGCAGTTCACGCAGCAGTGGAGCGGCAACAAGATCTACGTTGCCGACAATCCGCCATTCGGTGGCATGTTGACGTACCGTCTCACCTCGGGTGACTCGCGCCGCGACACGACCCGCATAGTTATCACGGACGTAAAGGGCGACGTGGTGCGCACGCTCACCGGCCCCGGCGGTACCGGAGTGCATCGCGTGACATGGGATCTTCGCGGGATCCCGCGGCCGCTCGGCCCAGCGGGAATACGTGACAGCATCAATGCAGCGCGCGTGCGAAGACAACGCGAGGATTCGGTCCGCGCCGCGGGAGGAGATACGACGCGAGCCGGTCGAAACCTCCCGGGAATGGACACGACTGCGCTGCGGAATCTGCGCGACTCGATGAACTCGATGCGCACTCGCGGCGATACGGCAGGAATGCGTGTGCTTCGAGAGCGGATGCAGCCGCAGGGTCGGGGACCTGGTGGACCTGGTGGATTCGGAGGGCGCGGCCGCGGTCAGGGCGGTGGACTCGGCGAGACAGGCGAGATCAATCTCCGTCCTGCCGAGGCGCCTCCTGGCGCTGCTCAGGGCTTCGGGGGCGGCGGTGGTGGTGGAGGTGGTGGTCGCTTCGGTGGCGCGCGCAACGGACCAGCCGTGGCGGAAGGCGTCTACCTGGTGACCATCACCGCCAACGGCATCACGATGAAGCGCGTGCTGCACGTGGAGAGGATAGGCGACATCCCCGAAGACCCGAGCTTTCCAGGCGAGTTTGATGGGGATTCAGAGGAAGGCCACTAGCAACCCCTTACAGTTTCCTTACCAACCAGAGACCTCTCTCTAACGCTGGAGCCGCAACCGCGCCCGTATATTGGGTGATGCGACATCTGCCTCCGGGAAGGGCTTGAATCAGATGATGGGCAGGCGAAGGCCGCGCTCGGTTCTGCTCGTCGGTCTTCTCGCGTTCGCGCTCATTCTCACAGGCGTCCTGGGCTGGCAGGCACTCGACGCCGAGCGGTCGCACAGAGCGGCGGCTGAACGTGCGCTGACGGACTACGCGCGATTCGCCGCATGGCAGCTCAACCAGCAGGCAGGACAGGAAATGCTGGGCGCGATGATATCGACTTTCATCCTCCCGCTCACACGCGTCGATCCGGCCAAACCCGAAGCGTGGCCATCACCGGAAGAATTCCGCGCGGCTTCTCTCAATCCGCCGGCGCCTGCGAGATATCTGGATGACGTGAGATTTTTCTTCCGGCTGAACTGGCGCGACAGCTCGATGACATTCGCGGGCGAGCAGCCTTCGCCGGCGGTTCTCAGGTGGGTGAAGGATACTGTCTTCAGCGCTCCCTCACGGTTCGGCGCGTCTCCGATCCGCACGCAGGCGTTCGGCTCGGCCGATCGTAATCCGGCGAAGCGGCTCGGAATCATCGTCAGCAACGACTCCTACGTCGCGACGATCGACAGCATCGCGGGGCGACTCCGCGCCATCGTGTTCGTTATTTCCCGCGACTATGACGGCCGTCCGCTTGTCACCTACGGATTCGAGACCGATGCGCGCTCGTTCATTCAGCCGCTGCTCGACTCCGTGCTTGCGCGCACGCCGCTCCTTCCTCCGTCTCTGATGCACGGTTTGCCGCGCGACTCTGTGCTCGCCGTGAAAGCGTCGGCACCAGCGGCGGGACAGGTATACTCGTCCACCACGAACGCATTCCCCGCGGACTTCACAGTCGTCGATACACTGGACGAGCGCTTCAGCCGCATGCGTCTCAGCGTTTCACTGCGGCCGGACATCGCGTCGCAGCTTGTGGTCGGTGGACTGCCGCGCTCCCGGCTTCCCATTCTAGTCGGACTGTTCGCACTTACCGCTGGGCTCGTCGCAGCAGCGATAATCCAGCTGCGGCGGCAGCAAGAGCTCGCACAGCTTCGCGTGGACTTCGTCTCCGGCGTGTCGCACGAGCTGCGCACGCCCCTCGCGCAGATCAGGCTCTTTGCGGAGCTGCTGCGCAATGGCCAGCTCCGCTCCGACCAGGAGCGCGAGCGATCATTCGGAATCATCGACGAGGAAGCGCAGAGACTCACCTATCTCGTGGAGAACGTTCTCGCTTTCGCGCGATCCGAGCACGGGCGCAGCACGATCGTCGTCGAGCCGCTCGAGATGGATCGTGAGATGGCGGCGGCAATCGATGCCTTCGCTCCACTCGCTCGCGTGCGGCGCGCGAAGGTGAGCTCGAAGATCGAGCCGGGACTCGTGGCGCGCGTCGATCCCCGCGGGCTTAGACAGATCGTCCTCAACCTTCTCGACAACGCGGTCAAGTACGGGCCTCTCGGACAGACAGTGGACGTATCTCTGTCAGGCACCGATGACAAAGTCGTCATCACCGTCGACGACAAGGGCCCGGGCGTTCCCAGGGGCGAGCGTGAGAAGATCTGGGATCCGTACGTCAGGCTTTCGCGTGAGACGGAATCTGCCGCGGGTGGAAGCGGAATCGGATTGTCGATCGTCCGCGAGCTCGTGCGGCTTCATGGCGGTCGCGCGTGGGTGGAAGACGCTCCCCAAGGCGGCGCGCGATTCGTCGCGGAATTTCCTCGTGAGACGGTTCGGCCCGCCGCACCGCTCGCCGGTGTACACCGTCAATCAGCGGGGGTGGGCGCATGACCAAGGTCCTCGTCGTCGAAGACAACGCCAACCTGGCGTTCGGACTCACGCGCAGTCTCGAGTCGGAGGGCTACGATGTCGAGACGGCGGAAGACGGATTGCGCGGCCTCGAGCTGGCGCGGACCGGTGATCCGGATCTGATCGTCCTCGACCTGATGCTGCCGGGGATCGACGGCTATGCGATCCTCAAGAAGCTCCGCGCCGAGGGAAAGGATATGCCCGTGCTCATCCTCACTGCGCGCGGAGAAGAAGCCGACAAGGTATTCGGCTTCCGCCTCGGCGCCGACGACTACGTGACGAAGCCGTTCAGCCTCTCCGAGCTGCTCGCACGGGTGCAGGCGATTCTGCGGCGCGCCAAGGGCGCGGACAGGCGTGATGGCGAAGCTGCGGTGGAGGAGTTCGGCGAGGTGTCGATCAATACGCTCGCGCGCTCGGTGAAGAAGGGAAGCGCGGAGGTCGCTCTGACACCGAAGGAGTTCGATCTGCTTCTCGCACTCATCCGCCGCCGCGGAGCAGTCGTGTCGCGGCTCGAGCTTCTCAAGGAAGTGTGGGGCCACCAGGCCGAGGTGATGACGCGCACCGTCGACATCCACATCGCCGAGTTGAGGCGGAAGCTGGAGCAGGACCCGTCATCGCCGGTTCATATCCTCACCGTGTGGAAGGCGGGGTACCGGCTGCAGGTCTAGATCCGCGGACCCCTTGGCTGGCGCTGGCTAGGTGGAGGCGGCGGCGGAAGCTTGGGACGCGGCCCTTTCGCCTTCACGATGAGGCGCTGGCCGATCTTCACTCGGTCGCCCACGATGTTGTTCCACTTCCTGATGTAGTCGGGAGTCGTGTCGAAGCGAGTGGCGATGCTGGAAATCGCGTCACCACGGCGCACCACGTAGTAGATCGGCTCATCGATCAAGGCGGCGACCGCGTTTCGAATGCGGCGCTCCCTGATCGCTTCCACTCGCTGGGCGTCAAGCTTCCGATTGACGTGCTGAATGAGACTGTCGAGGGCCGGCTCGTCACCCCGCGACGCGGCGAACGCCTGCTTCGCGCCTTTGGCGTGCGAGACGCGAACGCCGGGGGTCGAGAAGAAGTAAAGGCGCGACTTCCTCAACGTCAGCATCGTGTCGTTGGGAAACTCGTACTGCAGAATCGTCTGCGGTGCGTCCTCCGTCTCGAGCTTGTCGCTCGGCGCGATGCCGACGAAGATCACGCGGTCGTTCGTCGCCACGAGAAGCCCGCTCGACGCCCGGTAGTAATCCGACGGTCGCCGCTGGAACGCTTTGGCGTATTTTTCGACTCGCTCCCCGTAGTGGAGCATACCGCCGTTGAGCTCGCGCGCCGCGGACCTCCAGGCTCCGCGGGCATCGACGTGCCGCATGAAGACCGCGTAGCCGAAGATCATCAGGCCGCCGAAAATCACAACGAGCCCGATGAGTGTACGTTTAATGAAGCGGAACCACCGGTAGAGTCCTTCCGATTCCTTCATTCGTCTCGTGGAGGTTCGTTCGGCATGACAGTCACAAATATGCGACTTCGCCCGAAGGCAGAAAAAAGGCGGGCTTTCGATGCCCACCGCGTTTCAAAGATGCCTGCCAATGGGGGCAATCTCCATACCTGCGCATGGCATACAGGGTGCAGAACATGTGGATATGCCGACGCCCAGTAGTGCCGATCGCCAGGAGAGCGATGTAAGCATCGCACTTCCGGACGATCGACGAGGGTCGGGTGGAAGTGTCTATACGAACGTCCGTCGCCGGGACCACGAGCGGCCTCCACGCAAGCCATGGCAGAAAGCATTGCGTGCGATCGCGCATGGAATCGGCGCCAGCGCGCTTCTCGCGGCCGGCGTCGTGTGGACGCTGAACAACCAGAAGCCGAATTACATGAAGGCCGGCGAGCTGCTCCAGCTGCCGGCTTCGCTGGTGGTCGCGCCCCCCCCCCTGACCGAGCAGGTTTTCAGGGTGAGCAGCGTTCTCCGGCGTTACACGAAGGACACGGCGCGTGCAGATCGCATCGCTCAGGCGATCATCGCGGAGGGCGGCAAGCGAAACCTCGATCCCGCACTCCTGATCGGCGTCCTCCTCACGGAAAACGCCAAGCTCGACCCCGTCGCTCGCAGCAACGTCAGCGCTCGCGGGCTGATGCAGGTGATGCCGTTCCACGCGGGGAAGTGGAAGCAGTGTCCGTCGAAGGATCTCGCCGACATCGAGTCCAATATCTGTTATGGAACAAGCATCCTCGCCGACCTGGTCAGGCGCTCCCCGAGCATGGAAAGGGCGCTGCTCAGGTACAACGGCTGCGTGCGGGGGACGAACACTCCGCACTGCCACACCTACTCCGGCAAGGTCCTGAGGTACGCTGACCAGGCCGCATCGCAGATGTTCAAGGCGCCGTTCCCCACGCCTACGGAGTAGCAACTCCTGACTTCGTTAGGCCCCTGAATTGACTCTTGCCTAATCCGTCAGCCCCATTACCTTAATACGTTGTAGGTTAACTGGACTAACGGATTGGGTATGGCGGAATGGATCGGACGGGACCTCGAGCGGCTTCGAAAGCTGAGAGGTCTCCGGCGAGAGGATGTTGCCGCTCAGCTGACCGTCCCCGTGTCACCGTCGACGATTCGCAACATCGAGCATGACGATCACTACAACGTCTCGCTCGAGCTGTTGCGTCAGATCGCCGCGGTACTCGGGGCCGAGCTCAAGGTGAGCCTGGAGGTCATACCGGAGAATACTTCGGGCGAGGTCCCTCTGGGGAAGCGAGTTGTGGACAACGAGTATTTCATCAGGCAGATCAGGGCCAGGTATCCTGAATGCCCGCTGACGAACTCGCAGATCGGCCGTCGCATGTGGAGCTTCGCGGAGTCTCACGGTGCTCAGCTCGTGAAAGAGCGGAAGCAGTTGAAGAAGTCAGTGGATCCATCCGCGGGAACGACGCTGCATCCGTCGCCGACGACGGCCGCGGAGTACGAGGTTTGGGAGAAGGACTTTGCTGCGCTCGAGCGGTTCGCGGACCGTCTGGGCAAGGCGTTTTCAGACGGAAAAGGGGGAGTGCTTGTACCAGCGGCCTGACGGAGGTCTTTCCCGCGTCATTCAGGGGAGGACGAGTCTCAAGTTCGTGACCAGCCATGCGCAGGTCGCGGATCTCTTTCGTCCACGTTGGCGCCGCTACATCGGCGCCGTCGTCCAGGGCGTCGTGCTCAGCGTGCTGCTCGTCGCCGGGACGGTCTGGACCCTCCAGCATCAGAATCCCCAGTTCACGCGTCCCAGCGCGCTCCTGGAGCTGCCGGGGGCCGTGATCAGCGCCAGTCGTCCAAGCGAGGATGCGTTCCGGATCAGTCAGGTGCTCAGGCGTTACACTCGAAACGGTGAAGTTGCGGACAGGATCGCCGAGGCCGTCATCACCGAGGGTCGCAGGAAGAAGATCGATCCCGCGCTTCTAGTCGGCGTGATGCTTGTCGAGACGGACAACCTCGATCCGCGAGCGAAAAGCTTCGTCGGAGCACGCGGACTGATGCAGGTCATGCCGTTTCACCGCGGCCAGTGGGGCTGCAAATCGAAGGACCTCTACAACATCGAGGGCAACATCTGCCACGGCGTGAGCGTCCTCGCCGACGCGATCAAGAACGCTCCGAATCTTCGTGTGGCGCTGCAGCGCTACAACGGGTGCGTCAGAGGGAGCAACACTCCGGGCTGCGGCAGCTACTCGCGCAAGGTTCTGAACGCGAGAAATCTCACGGAGAGGCAGATTCTCACCGTCAGCGACAGGACGACGGAGCAGTAAACTTCGGACCTCTGATTTTCTCGGTTCCGTAGTTGTTACTTTCCCCGCGTGAGAGCTCGCTCCCCCGCATGGGTCCTCGCCTTTTCGCTGCTCGGCATTTCCTTCGCCGGGCCGCTCGTGCGTCTGTCCCACGCCGACCCGCTCGCGATCGCTGCCTGGCGCCTGGGATTCTCTCTTGTCATCGTCGCGGCAGCACTGGTCATGACCGGAGAATGGCGCGACTGGCGGAGGCTCACGTTCCGCGACATGGCCCTGGCAACTGTGGCCGGAGTTGCGCTCGCCTTTCACTTCTGGGCATGGAACGCCTCGGTTCATCTCACGACGATCGCTGCGTCGGTCACTCTCGTGAGCCTTCAACCAGCGTTCATCGTCGCGATCTCCGCCGTGTTCTTGCGCGAGACGCCGACGCGGAGGCAGCTCATCGGGATCGCGGTGGCGATTGCCGGTGCGATGGTCATCGCCGCGCCGGCGTGGCGTGAAGGCGGCGCGACATCGGCGGCGGGTGCACTTCTGGGAAACATCCTCGCCAGCTCGGCCGCCGTCACTGCCGCGATCTACTACAGCATCGGCCGCCTCCTTCGCGCCAGATACGGGATCTGGGCCTATGTCGGTCTCGCCTACACGGCGTGTGCGCTGACGCTGCTGTTGATGGCAGTTGCGACTGCCGCACCGCTCGCACCTCAACCCCCTCGCGAGCTCGCGATATTCGCCGCTCTCGCGCTTGGCCCGATGCTGCTCGGCCACACGGGAATGAACTGGGCGCTCAAGTTTTTTCCCGCATACGTCGTGAACCTCGTCGTCCTCGGCGAGCCGGTAGGTGCGACCATCCTCGGAGCCTTGATTCCAGGAATTGCCGAGGTCCCCTCAGTAGCGACTCTGATCGGGGGCGTGATGGTGCTCACCGGAGTAGTCATCGCGGCTCGAGGCGTGGTATCAGGTACTCGCGCTGCCGCTTAACTTTCGCTTCGGCAGTTTCTCAACACACCGTCAATATCATTCATGAACTTGAGAACCTCACGATTTGCGGGCTCTCATTTTTTGTAATACAAACCCAATAAGTACGATTTGGCGGATCACGCGAATCTCACGGATAAAAGTCTTAAGAATTTGTTGTAGTATCCGCGAGATCAGCGTGATCCGCTAAATCGTTTTATTAGGGTTTTGTAGTATCCGCGAAATCCGGTTCCAAAAGTCATCGATATCGCCGAAGGCCAACGAATAGTTCACGGCTCCCTCAACCCAATCGTAATGCTGCGTCGCACCGCTTCGGTTCTTTTCGTCTTGATGACAGCGGTCTCCATCCCGGTCGCCGCCCAGGCCCGGATCACCACCCCACTACAGGAATTCGGCCACAACATCGGCGACGATTATTTCCTCGCGAACTACCAGCAGCTCGTGCGCTACTGGGAGAAGCTCGACCGCGAGACCGACCGCATGAAGGTCGTGAGAATCGGACAGACCGCCGAGGGAAGACCGATGCTGATGGCGATCATCACGTCGCCGAAGAACTTCAGGACGCTTGCACGCTATCAGGAGATAGCGAGCCGGCTGGCGCACGCCGAAGGTCTCGACGATGCCCAGGCGCGCGCGCTGGCGGGGGAGGGGAAAGCGATCGTCTGGATCGACGGCGGCCTGCATGCCTCTGAGGTTCTCGGCGCTCAGCAATTGATTCAGTTCGTGTACGAAATGGTCAGTCGGGACGATCCCGAGACTCGCCGGTTTCTGAATGACGACATCCTGCTTGCCACACTGGTGAATCCTGACGGCATGGATCTGGTCTCCGACTGGTACATGCGAGACTCGGTGAAGGAGAACCGCTCGACCCAGGGCCTGCCGCGTCTCTATCACAAGTACATCGGCCACGACAACAACCGCGACTCGTACATGGCGTCTCAGCCCGAGACGCAGGCGGTGGACAGCATTCTCTACCGCGCGTGGTATCCGCACATCGTCTACAACCATCACCAGACAGGGCCCGCGGGAACCGTGATCTTCGCCCCGCCGTTCCGCGATCCGTTCAACTACAACTTCGATCCGCTCATTCCGGTCGGTATCGATCTCGTCGGCGCGGCGATGCACAGCCGGTTCATACAGGAAGGGAAGCCGGGCTCCACAATGCGGAGCGGCTCCAACTATTCCACGTGGTGGAACGGAGGTCTCCGCACAACGGTCTACTTTCACAACATGATCGGTCTCCTCACCGAGGCGATTGGAAACCCGACGCCGATGGAGATCCCGCTCGTTCCCGACAGACTGCTGCCGAGCGGGGCGAATCCGTTCCCGATCATCCCTCAGAAATGGCATTTCGCGCAGTCGCTCGCCTACGAGCTTTCCGCGAACCGCGCGGTGATGGATGTCGCATCGAAGTACCGTCAGGATTTCCTGTTCAACGCCTACCGCATGGGGAAGAACTCCATAGAGCGCGGCAGCACCGACACCTGGACGACTACGCCGCAGAAAGTCGATGCAGTGAAGACTGCTGTGGCGGCCGCCAGGAATTCGCGCGGCCAGGGCCCGGCGGAGCAGTACATCCGGATACTGCACGACCCCGCGACGCGCGATCCGAGGGGCTACATAATTCCGGCGGATCAGAAGGACTTCCTGCAACTCAACGCCGCGGCCGATGTGCTGCTCGACCCAATTCACTT
>JBDTRZ010000095.1:0-12093 GCA_039931395.1 Gemmatimonadales bacterium | reverse complement strand
ACAGCCCGGTCGGCATTCAGGCGATTCAGTTCCCCGGTCTTGTAGTCCAGTGGTTTAGTGGCTGCGACTTCACCATCGACGTCGACGACCTCGCAGTCTGGCACAAATAGAAGCCTGCCGATGTGTCGCCTGGTGCTTATTGCATCAGGCGTCACATCGCGATCGGTTCCATACCGGTCGGCGAGCGGCGATACACCAGGTTCACCGTGGTGCGCAGCTTTCCGGCCGCTGTTCTCTCGATTCGTGGTACGCGTAGCATGTCGATGCGCATGGTAAGTCCGAGACGCGACCGGAGTTGCGAAGCCAACTCGCGCTCCATTGCGTCGGAGAAGGTGGCGGAGACCACCATCTCCACCCGAAGATGATCGGCCGCGTCCTGAACTATCCGAGTCTCCTGCAGGCCTGAGATAGATTTGAAGATAGGATCGAGCCGTCCAACGAGATTCCCTTCGGGGGTAACAATGACGTCATCCATGCGGCCCTCTATACGCTCGATAGTCTGCCCAGCGCGGCCGCAGCGGCACTCTCCGCTGCCGTACACCCCGTAATCTCCAGTGGCATAGCGGATGAGGGGCATGACCGGATTGATAAAGCCGGTCGCGATTATCTCGCCGCACTCTCCGGCTGCGGCGGGCCTTCGGTCCGTGACAATCTCGACGAAGCCGAACTCAGGCGCGACGTGATACGTGCCCTCTTCGCACTGAGCGATCAGCGCAACCATCTCGGCTCCGCCGTAATGATCGAAGACAGGGCAGTCGAAAGCGCGCTGGAGAAGCGCCCGCACGGTGGGGAACAGGGTCTCTGACGAAGTGATCACCGCGACTGGGCGGACGCTCGTAATGCCCTTTTCCAGAAGGTACCGCGCTATCGGCTCGAGGCTCGAAGGATATGAATCAATGAGGGCCGGTCGAAACTCGGCGAGTGCGTCCACATACGCCGGTAAGGTGTCCTGCCCGATGTGATACGACGAAAACAACAGAGTGTTGGCCGCGCGGTTGTGACGCCAGTACGGAGCAACCGCCCGCGGTGGGACGACCACGCGTCCCGCGAAAGTCGCAATCCGGGCTCCCTCCTGAATCCCGGCTGTTTCCTTGATCCGAGAAAAAAAGGCGTAGTTGCGCTGAAGAGTCTCCCGGTCACAATAGATCGTCAGCGGCTTGCCTGTTGTTCCGCCGGTGTGGATCTCGCACAGCCGGTTATTGCGAAAGCGCTCCGCAATCAGCTCTCGTCCGGCACTCTGCACTTCTGACTTGGTCAGTAGCGGCAGCTCAAGAAGCTGATCGACTGATTGGAATTCAATCCGCTCGAGACCCCGTCGACGGTAGAAGGACATCCCCGCTGCTTGCGCCACGAGGTTGGAAAGCGTGGCCAGTTGATAACGGCGCAGCTCAACTTCACCTAGCCACTGGGAATCGCGAAGCCAAGTCAGAGTCTGGCCGCCGGTCCGCCCGTAACGGAGTCGTCGTAGCCGGATGCCGTAAGCAGAAACGAGAAGGTTCTGCATCCAGAGGGGCGCCTGCGCATACACCCGTGCGGCGAAGCTCATGATCGAATCAAACGATCGGGGCCTTTCGATTCCCGGCGTGCCGTCGTCCGCCAACATCCTGTGGAAGTCGAGGATGCAGCCCTCCGTTGCGGATCACGAGTGCCGGCCGAAGCGCACGGTTAAGTTTCAACGCAAGCCTGGGCGGCGAGTGTAGGTCGCCTGCACCGATTCGTGGGACTATCATGGGATTTGGGCGATTCGAGGTCGCGCGCCCCTCCATCGTTAGCCCCGCGATCATGCCAGCCTCCATCGCGGCGCGTACCGTTGTCCGGTCGTACAGACCATACGGATATGCTACCACCGGAAGCACTCGCGGAAGCCGTTCCCGGAGCCAGGCCAGATTATCGCGCATCTCGGACACCTGTTCGGTAAAAGGCAACATAGGCAGCGCCGGATGCGACAGCGTATGGACACCGAACTCGATGCGGTCGTCGCGTCCAAGCGCGGCAAGCTCGCTCACATCGAGTGAGCGCCAAAGCGGATCGGCACTGGCCGAGATGCCACCAGGCCAGCGTCCGTCGAAAAGTGCGAGCACGCGCCTCCTCACGAGCTCCATCGACGATTCGTCCGCTTCGCAGACCGGGATTCCGACCATTGCCGGAGCGCCGCACCATTTCCCGCCTTTCAATGCCAGTCGCTCCCGTTCCACATCGTCCCACCAGTAAGACGCTCGCTTCGAGGCGTGATTCGATGCGATGAAAACTGTCGCTGAGAGATCGAGCGCACGGAGGATTGGAAGAGCGTGGGCCGCCACGCCGGCATACGCGTCATCGAAGGTGATCGCTGCGCACCCCGTGGTGGAACGCCCGCCGCGCCACCGCCGGACGAGCTCACTAAGCGGTACCACGGTATGGCGATCGTGAAGATGCGTGAGCTGCGCTTCGAGCCGAGCAGCGGAGACGTGCATTACGGGAGAATGTGGATCATTTCCGACACCGTGATACGCGACGACCCCGCCCCAGCCGAACGCGCGCTCTAGCAGCGACCATGCGTCCAGAGTCAATGCAATCCCGCTCCGATGCGGTTCACCGCGCCGACCATCCTCTCGGCATCCCGTTCCCAGTGGAAGCGGCTCTCCACGGCACGTCGTCCGTTCGCGCCGCAAAGCGCGCGAAATTCGGCGCGCGCGAGAATCCCGAGCGCTGCCGCGCAGTCCGACGACTTCGTGTGCTCGAATACGACGCCCGCACCGGTCTCACGGACTATCCGCGCGGCCGGCTTCGCACTCGAAGTAAGAACGGCAAGTCCGGCGGCCATATAATCGAAGAGCTTGTTTGGAATCGTAGTGTTCCAGCTTTCGTTGGCGACATGCGGCACTACACCCACGTCTGCACGCTGCAACAACCTGACCGCGTCGGCATAAGGCACGCGACCGCAGAATCTCACGACGGTCTCATCGAGGCCGAGTGCACGCGCTCGTTTTTCAATCGAGTCGCGATCGCGCCCATCGCCAAGGAGTGTCAGTCTAACGCACGTTCCCGCTTCTCGTGCCTGCGCGACAGCGTCGATGAGCACATTCAGCCCTCGCGGAGCCTCGAGTAGCCCGAGATAGATCAATTCCAGAGTCGAGCCTTCTTTGTGAACCTTCGGCCCAGTCTCATTTAGTCTGGAGAGCTTAGGAGTATTGCAGACTACTGTGATACGTGAAGCCTCGACGCCCAGCGCGCGCAACCTGTCTGAGGATTCGTCGACCACGACGAGGACATGATCCGCGCGCGCAAGTACCCAACGTTCCACTGAAGCAGTGAGCTTGGGATTTCGAACCAGCACATCCGTGCGCCGCTGAACACCGGTCTCCCATAGGCCGCGCATCATCGCCGGATAATTCTCGGCCATGTCGAGCACGACCGGGATGCCGAGGCGGCGGCCGGCCCAAACCGCTGTGGGAGCAAGCGGCAGATCACGCACGAGCAAAAGCTCGGCGCGGCTGCGACGAGCTGTGCCAATCACTGCCGAGACCCATCTCGGGTTAAAGAAAGCGGGAAACATGGTTCCGCGATCCAGCCGGGCACCGAGTAAGCGCCACGGCTTAAGTCTGTGAACCTCGGCCTCGGCTAGTCGCTCGCGAACAGGACGCCGCGCTCGATTTCTTGCCACGAGGTGGACCTCGTGGCCGGCATCCGTCAGGGAGCCGGCAATTTTCTCGACGCGCACATCCCATGGATAGTCCCCGTCCCAGATCTTGCAGATGCGCATCGCTCAGCTCAGAGAGTGGCCGGTCTAAGCCTACCCGGCTCAGCTAGCCGCGCGGCGTCCGTCTCGGCGCGCAATGCGACCTTTCCCACCATGAAGCGGGAAAGGCTTCGCTCACGGGATGAATGGTGAGCCCCGACGGGACCACCCGTGACCGCGAACGCAGCTTGGCATCGTAGACGTCGTGCCGGGCGCCGACTGGCCGAAGTGCCTCGACGAAGCCTCGTCCGCAGCCGGACCAGCCCTGCTGTGTTCGTTTCGACTTCGGCTAAGAATGTGACCCTCAATGACATAGCGTCAGACTCCACCCGTGCCTCCTAACTGGGTTCACTGCGTACCGTGCGTTTATAACTCTCGAATATGGGGTCGACTCATGTTTGCGCCAGCCCTTACCGAACCCCCTGAGGGCAACCTGAAAGCGGTTTCCATGGAGAGGCCCAAGGTGTATGTTGGACCTCCGTTGCCACTCACCGCAATATGATTATAACAGGCGCCAGTCAATTCGTCGCCGAAGCGACACCCCCAGCCGACCGAGCCACACCATCGCCGGTCGTGACAACGCGACTGCGTCACGATCCGTTTCGCTTGTGCCTGCTGATGCTCATCGTTGTCTCGTTGAGCAGGCTGGGCGGATACTTCGGTGTTCTCCGCCTCCTCCGGCCAGCCCTTCTTCTGTTCGCGTTCTGCGTTATCTACGCATTTCTACACAGACGGAAGCTCATTCGTCGAAATCTCACAGGAAGCTGGGCCGTTCGCCTCATATCCGCTCTCGGTGTGGTAGCGGCAGGGTCGGCGGTTTTCGGCATTTCCCTCGGACACTCCGCCACATACATCCTCAACGACTTCTCGAAGACTCTGGCCATCACTTTCCTCCTGATCGCCACGATACGCGACGTCACCGACGTCAGGCGACTCTGCTGGGCGTTCGCCCTGGCCGGAATTGTGCTGGCCTATCTGTCGATCTTCGTGATCGGCATCTCGAAGACCACCGGCGGAGTTTCCTACGACGCAAACGACCTAGGGGTGTTCATGGTGACGTCGATCCCGCTGGTGCTGCTGCTCTTGCAGAGCGCAACTGGCCGGGTGGAGAAACTCACCGCCGTCGCTGGTCTGGCTCTGCTGGTGAGCACCGTAGTGAAGACGCAGTCCCGCGGCGCGTTCATTGGCGCACTGGTCGTCGGCGTTGCCCTGTTGTTGCTCCCAGGCATGTCGGTAGGCCGGCGGTTGTTCTATGTCGTCGCTGCATCCGCAACTATGGTTCTGGCGGCTCCGGCCGGATATTGGGATTCCATGCGAAACGTCCTCGCGGATCCGAAGACTGATTACAACTGGGATTCCGTGAACGGCCGGCGTAACCTCGCCAAGCGAGGGATCGGCTACATGCTTTCGTACCCTGTCTTCGGCGTCGGGATCGATAATTTCCGCGTAGCCGAAGGAACAATATCGGACAAGGCACGGCATACACCCCCCGGACACGGAATAAGGTGGGCTTCTCCCCACAACTCCTTCGTTCAGGCCGGCGCCGAGGCAGGGGTACCGGGGCTTCTCCTCTGGGTATCGCTGGTTCTAGCGAACATAGTCGTTCCACTTCGCCTGCGTCGCCGAATCCCTCAGCACTGGCGCAACGGCGCTCCCGACCGGCGATTCCTCGCATGGGCTACAGTTTACTTGCCAATAGCCCAGCTTGGGTTTGCGGTAACGGCGTTCTTCGTCGCATTCGCGTGGATGGAACCAGTCTATTTTCTGAGCGCACTCGTGATTGGGCTTTTGCTCGTAGGAAGGCGGGAGCTCCTCCCATTCGCTCCGCCACGGGTAGTGCCAGGCTTCCGCTCGCTGCGTTCGCGAGCAGTGGCTGGACTCGCGACACCCGATTCTCAACCTGCCACGCACCCCTTTTCCGATCTTCGCGCAGCTCATCATCCAGACGTTACGGAACAAGGCGACCGCATTGTTGTCGCTCCGCTAGGCGGATGCGAGACCGGCCAATCCTGCCAGGTCCACGACGCGGACCGCGGATCCCGGGGCATGCGCGAGCAATGACCAGACGGTGCGCGGCGATCCATACCGCGACGAGACCCGCTCGTTTCTGCTTGCATCGATATTTGCGCGGTCAGTCACCCATGGGACGAACGATGCGGGTCCCCCGGCGCCTATATTTCCCGTTAGCCGGGTGGAACGTCACTTCGGCTGTCTTCCCGTCTTTCGCGTACATCGGACCGATTTGCATGCTGACTTCAATGAACGCGGCGCCGTTGCTGACGGCGGAGTGTGGCCTGTCGAGGACGTCGGCCGACTTGAGGTCGTGTGATCTATAATCGAGCCGCTCGAGTGCTCCGGAGCCTGCTGCGCCCGGAAGTGGCGGTGAGAGCGGTGCTCAAGCGCTTTAAAATCGGCTCTCTCGACTTCCGGCTTGATTTTCAAGCGCTCGAGAAGAACCAGTACGCGTTCGGCGTGCGTCAGGCCATCTACTTGGCATCCAAGCTGAATCACCGTTCCGTGAGCGTCATCGAGTTCGGGGTGGACCGTGGGGCGGGTTTGCTTGCCCTCGAACTCTATGCCGCCGAGTACGGACGGCGGGCGGGCATTGATGTGGAAGTGTACGGCTTCGACCTGGGATCCGGCCTTCCCAGTCCGTCGGACTACCGCGATCTCGGCTACGTGTGGAAGAAAGGCGCGTACACGATGGATGTTCCGGCCCTGCAATCGCGACTCACGACCGCGCGGCTTGTACTTGGCAACGTGGCGGATACGGTCACGCAATTCATTCACATGGACCACGCGCCAGTGGGATTCATGAGCTTCGACATGGACTACTACACGTCCACCGTCGCCGCATTCGAGATTTTCAGGGCGGCGGACAGACGGCTGCTGCCACGAGTCTTCTGCTATTTCGACGACATCGATAGTGACGGCCATCAGATGCATTGCGAAGACGTCGGCGAACTCCTGGCCATTCGCGAGTTCAACGAGCAGTCGGGGCCCACCCACAAGCTCCGACCGACCCATATGCTCACCTCTCCCACTCTGTTCGAGGCCCCGTGGGGCAGGCAGTTTCGCGTGTATCACAGATTCACGCACGCGGACTACAACAGCTATATCGGAGCCTGACTCGGGCGATGCGGCAATCGATCCCGGCGCGCCCCGCGAGGAACTGGGGTGCGCGCCAGCGCCGCGAGGCCCGGAACCGTGGGGCTGTCCGCCCTGACGTTCGTGGCATACCTGACCTCCCGAAACAAGACACGGCGTGCGGTTCGCAGAAGCGCTGAAGATTCTCCAGAGTGCTCCGACCGACGGGGCACCGTTCAAGGTGCTCCTCGGGTGCGGGTTCACCCCCATCCACGTGCAGACTTTTCTCGGCGCCCACATCCAGCGACGCGTGCGGGACCGCCGTGTGCGCGTTATCGCGGGAGCCTACGGAGACGCCATTGGGACGTTCGACCGACAGGATGTAGATCAATTCGCCGCCTGCGCGCTTGTTTTGGAGTGGGCGGACCTCGATGCTCGCCTGGGCTTCCGGCGACTCGGCGGCTGGGGGCCGGGCAAGCTTGCCGACATTCTGCGCGGGGCCGAAGCGCAAGTCGCTCGCTTGACAGAACTCCTCGAACGCGTGCCCACGCATATCCCCCTCGCCGTTTCGCTTCCAACGCTTCGCCCCGCGCCGGTGTTCTTTCAGACCGGTTGGGAAGCTGGCAGCGCCGAGTTCGAGTTGCGCCGATGCGTCGTCCCGCTGTCGTCGTGGGCGGTCGGCCGGCCGAACGTCCACATCGTGAGCCCGTACGCCATCGACCAACGATCGGCCGTCTCCGCGCGACTTGACTTCAAGAACGAGCTGGTCGCCGGCATTTCCTACACGCAGTCGCACTCAGCGACGGTCGGGGAGGCGCTGGCGAATCTTTTGCAGCCTGTTTCGCCAAAGAAGGGGCTAATTACCGATCTCGATGGGACGTTGTGGCGTGGGATCGTTGGGGACGTCGGAGTGGATGGCGTCTTTTGGGACTTGGACAATCAGAGCCAGCTGCATGGACTATACCAGCAACTGCTGGTGTCCTTGGCCGAGGAAGGCGTCCTGATCGCTGTCGCAAGCCGCAACAACCCGGCGGTGGTTGGCGAGGCGTTCGCCCGATCCGACATGGTGCTCCGGAAGGACCTCGTGTTCCCCATGGAGGTGCACTGGAACAAGAAGTCGGACTCGGTGCGCCGGATTCTGGACGCGTGGAACGTCGGCGCCGAGGCCGTGGTGTTCGTGGATGATAGTCCGATGGAGTTGGCTGAGGTCCAGACCGCCTATCCGGAGATGGAGTGCCTCCCCTTTCCGGAGGGCCCGGGGGACGCGCTCGCTCTGTTCTATCGATTGCGTGATCTTTTTGGACGCGATCGAATCGGCGCCGAGGATGCCCTGCGACGCGAGAGTCTTCGCTCGGCGGCGCCGCTCCGGGCGAGTTCGAACGCGACGGAACAGGGCGGCGAGGCGAACACGGACAGTCTGTTGCGCGAGGCGGAAGGGGCGGTCGCCTTCGACTTTCGGACGGCGGGAACCACTCCGCGGTCGCTTGAGCTCGTGAACAAGACGAACCAGTTCAATCTCAATGGGCGGCGCTATTCCGACGCCGACTGGCACGGCGTCACGTCGGACGCGGGGCGGTTCGTGGTGTCCGTCTCGTACAAGGACAAGTTCGGTCCCCTCGGGACGATCGCGGTGATCGGGGGCGAGCTGGCCGGCACATCGTTGCTCGTTGATTTGTGGGTCATGAGTTGCCGAGCGTTCGCGCGTCGAGTGGAGCATCGGTCGGTGGCCACCCTCTTTGAACGATTTGGAGTCGACACCATCACCTTCGACTATGCTCCCACGACGCGGAACGAACCGCTCCAAAAGTTCTTCACCGCAGTGCTCGGTACCAGCCCGACGGCGCCAATGTCAGTCTCACGCGACGGGTTCTTTGCCCACTGCCCCCCTTTGTACCATTCGGTGACCGTAGATGAGTGATATCCAATCGCGACTGGTAGTCTGCTTCGCCATTGCCTTTCCGGAGGTGCCGACGTCGGCTGTGACAGACGCCTCTCCGGAGACGGTAGCGGCATGGGATTCCATCGGCGTAATCGCCCTCGCGAGCGTGATCGAGGAGGAGTTCGCGATCGCTTTCGATCTCGAGCGGCTGCCGGATTTGAACTCCTTCGACGCGATGCGACGCTACGTTGAACAACAGGTGGCCGCTCCACGGCGCGGCGACGCGGGACGGTGACGCGACGCACCAGGCCGCTGAGCGACGAGGATCTCGCGCCCGTTGCCACCTTGCTGCGCGGCGTGTTTGGCGATCGCGCCGGCCCACGATTCGCCGATCCGGATGTCCTGCGGTGGAAGTATCTCGAATCATGCCCGGCGTGGGATGGCGCGCGCGCGTTCGTGGTGGAACAGGACGGCGCGGTCGTGGCGTTCGCCGGGTTCACGCCCACGGTGTTCCTCCCCCCCGGCGGCGATTCCATCACGACGTTGACGGTAATCGATTGGGCGGCGACTCCAACCGCGCCCGGGGTCGGCGTTGCGTTGTACGCACAGCTCATCCGCCGGGCGGAGACAGCCTTCCTCATCCGTGGCGCCGAGGTGATGCGATCGGTGGCCCCTAGGCTGGGGTTCAAGCCGATCGGCGAGATTACAGTCTACGCCTGCTGGTTCCGTCCGTGGCGCGAGTTCTTGACCAGAGAGAAGTCGCTTCGTTCGTTGCAGCGTTTGGCGCATGGCCTTCTCCACCGGTCACCGCGGTACCGTGGGCCGGGCAGCACCTGGCAGTCGGAGCGGGTGAAACGGTTCGACGCGCGGATCGACACCGTCTTGGGCGGGCGTGCTCGCGACCGAATTACCTGTCGCCGCACGGTGGCCTCGCTCAACCACATGTTGGATTGTCCCCTCGTGCGCATGGAGGGCCATCTCCTCCGAAATGGCGGGATAGTGCGCGGCTACCTCATCGTTGCGTACATCGGCTGGGAAGCTCGGCTGGTCGACCTCAACATCGATTCGGAGCATTGCGCCGACTGGATGGCGGCCTACGGCGTGGCAACCGATGTGGCGAGAGTGGACCCACAGGTCTGCCGGCTGCGAGTCATGTCGGGGATTCCGGTCCAACAGCAAGCGCTCGAGCTTCAGAAGTACTGGGTCAATCAGCGCGAGCCGCTGCTGCTGTTTGATCCCAAGAAGCGCATGCCTCCAGTTCCGTTGGACATTCAGTTCTTTGAATCGGACGCCGCGTTCACATAAGACTCATAGTTCCCCAGGCGCGCCCTGCTCGACCAATTCGATGAGGATGCGGTCACGCCCCAGCATCCAGGCAATGCGCCGGCCGTGAAACGCAGCCGCTGGGGTGGGGCTATGGACGAGCATCATCCCGCCGGCTCTGAGTTCGCGGGATGTGGCATCGATGTCCGGCGTGGCGTAGCAGAGGTGGTTCAGCCCGCCCCCCCTCTTGATGGCGTTCGTCAGCTTGCTTTCCGGACCGTCCGGCGCGACGAATTCAACGAATACGTGATCTCCGGGGAGTCGAAGAAACTGGACGTAGGCGGTCTGCACCGGATCGTGGACGATGTCGCCACAGGAGATGTAGCCAAAGCGTTCGATGTAGATTTCAGTGTTCGGCTCAATGGCGGAGACCGCAATCCCCACGTGGTGCAAGCGCAATCCGTTCATGGATCACCGGAAAATACTGGAACCAGATTCACCCGTCGTCGCTGGCCAACCCGGGCGGGACATGGTTGAAAGAAGGTACAGGTTTTGATTACCGCAACAACCCGGACGGTCGCGCGGTCGGTGACCCCGCGCCGGACCATCTTGCACGCGATCGAGACAGGTGGTATTGGCGGGGCCGAATCGGTGTTGCTGAATATCGCATCGGAAATCGACCCCGCTCGGTATCGCTCGGTGGCTGTGTTGCTGAAAGACGACATCCTGAAGCGAGAGCTGGAAGCGCGTGGAATTCCGACATATGTCGTGTCCTGGCGAGGGTGGTACGATCCGCGGTTGATCGCGTCGATGGCGCGCATCGTGTTGAAGGAACGGGTCGATCTGATCCACGCACATTCGCCATACAAGGATTTTTACGCGTGCGTGGTTGGCCAACTGACCGGCCGCCCCGCCGTGGCGACCTATCACGGCCCGATCGAGTTCAAACATGCCGCGTCGTTCACCCATCGCGTGAGGACGGCGGTCGTCCGCCGCAACGCGACCGCGGTCGTTGTCGTGTGCGAACTCATGCGAGAGGTGCTGCTCACGCATGACTTCTCTCCGCGGAACATCATTCGGATTTACAACGGCGTGCCCGCCAGCCGCGCGTCGGACGTCACGCCGGGGGCCTTCCGAAAGGAAGTGGGCATTCCCGACGGCGCCAAGCTGGTGGGGATGGTGGCGAACATCCGCGGGAGCAAAGGCCACGACTACTACGTGCGGGCCGCCCATCAAGTGCTGGCCCGGTTTCCGGACGCGCACTTCGTCGCGGTCGGGGACATCGACCCCGTGATTGGCGGGCCTATACTGCGGCTCGTGAGGGATCTCGGCTTGGCGGATCGGGTGCACTTTGTCGGCTTTCGGAAAAACATCGCGCAGGTGCTCCATGACCTGGACGTCTTTGTGCTGGCGTCTGTCAGCGAAGGCTTCCCGTTGGTGATCCTCGAAGCCATGGCAGCAGGGCGACCAGTGGTGGCCACGCGGTGCGGCGGAATCGCGGAGATGGTCGATGACGGGCGGTCCGGCCGGCTGGTGCCGGTGGCCGACGCGGCGAGTCTGGCCAACGCGATCCAAGCCCTTCTCGCCGATGATTCGTTGCGGGTGCGGTTCGCCGAGAACGCGCGCGCGGATGTGGAGCGTCGCTTTTCGTTCGACAGAATGATGCGCGCCTATAACACGCTCTACGAGCTCTGTCTGAGCGGTGCGCCGCTTCCGGCGAGCTTGGGCGACTAGGGACCTCCCTCCAGGGTAGATTTCCCTCACCGCCAGAAGTCCCGCACGTCCCTTCACCGTCCTTACCATGTCTTCGCACAGCGAAGGCACGTCGGAGAGTCTCGAGGCGATGTTGGCGGCGCGAGGTCGCGGGACATCCGCGCTCGGACCGGACGCTCCGGCCCGCGCGGACGGACGGCCTCATCGGCGCGAGGAAGCGCGGCCAGCTCGAGCGGCCGCAAGCGGTGTGCGCGCCGGCGCGCCTTCGCCGCGCAGCTCGGCTGAATGCCCGCCCGTGATGTAGCCGTCCAGACTCGAGACTGCCTGCGCCATCGTGGCGCGCTGTTCCCGCGACAGCGAGCGTGAGTACGGGAAAGAGGGTGAAGCTGCCAGCTGCGTCCGATGCTTCGCGAGATAGTCGTCCAGAGAGCAG
>JBDTRZ010000094.1:0-12112 GCA_039931395.1 Gemmatimonadales bacterium | reverse complement strand
CATCTTGCCGACGCGCTGAATGCGATCGGCATACTCGAGGAAATTCTGCTTGGCGTCGCTGTTGAATCCCTTCTTCGCGCTGATGATGCCAAGCTTGTAGTAGATGATCGTGCGCCCGGGAGCGTAGCGCAGGATCTTGTTGCAAAGGGCGATTGCGTTGTTGAAGAACCCGCCTTCGGCGTACAGGTCCGCCGCCTGCTCGTAGTAGCCAAGGGCCTGCTCGTTGTTCCCGATTCGGTAGTGAAGGTCGCCGACGCGATTGTAGAGCGGCACATCGCGATCCTCGTCGGCGGTACGCGCGCTGTTGAGAACCTGCTCGTAAACCTCAAGCGCTTTGTCGTACTGCTTTCGGGCCTCGAATTCCGCGGCCTTCTTCTTCAGCTTGGCGATATTGGACATCTTCTCTGCGGAGACGTGAAACGCCCGCCGGCAAACTCCCGGTCAGCGCGTGAGATTCAAGTTATCGGAGGGCTTCTGCGAGTGACAGGGTTTTCCTCCCACCCATGTGCCCATACAACGACGATCTCCATACCAATACGGTATCTCGCGGATGTCGGCGACGTCCCACAGGGCGAGGTCAGCGGAGTACCCCGGAGAGAGCTGGCCGAGCTTCGCGGCAAGTCCGAGTGCTGCGGCGCCGTTCACGGTAGCGGCGATGAAAGCCTCGGCGACGGTCATTCGTAGCTGACTCACGCCGAGCGTGAGAATCAGGGGAAAATTGAAGGTCGGGGAGGTTCCCGGGTTGAAGTCAGTAGCCAGCGCAACGGCCACGCCTGCATCGATCATCGTGCGGGCTGGGGCTTGTTTCTGTCGGCCCAGGAAGAGCATCGTCCCGGGAAGAAGCGTGGCCACGGTGGTCGCGGCGGCGAGCGCCGCAATCCCATCGTCGGAGATTGCGCCGAGATGGTCCGCGGACGTCGCGCCGAGCTCCGCGGCGAGCTGCGCGCCTCCGTGGGGCTCGAGCTCGTCTGCATGCAGCTTTATCCCGAGCCCCGCAGCGCGGGATGCCTCCAGAATCGCGCGAGTCTCCTGGAGCGTGAACACCCCGGGCTCGCAGAACACGTCGGCGAACCTCGCCAGGCCCTCGCGCGACACAGCGGGCAGCATCTCGTCGACGAGCAGCCGAACGTAGGCCCTGCGTTCCTCATCGCTGCCGCGATACTCGAGAGGAATCTCGTGCGCCCCGAGCCACGTCGGAACGAGCCGCACCGCGAGGGTCCGCGCGACCCGCGCGATCACGCGCAGCGATTTGAGCTCGTCCTCGAGCGACAACCCGTATCCCGACTTCACCTCGATGGTCGTCGAGCCGTACGAGGCGAGCCGCTCGATGCGTCCCAGCGCAAGCTCGTAGAGCTCGTCCTCGGTGCGGGAGCGAAGATCGGCTACCGACGCATGGATGCCGCCTCCGCGCCGCGCGATCTCCATGTATCCGACGCCCGACCCGCGCAGCTCCTGCTCCTCGTAGCGCGGGCGGCCGAAGATTGCGTGCGTGTGCGAGTCAACCAGGCCCGGCGAAAGCACTCTGCCTTCGCACTCGATTCGCTCGGCGTCGGGATGGAGCCGCTCGAGCTCCGCCTGCGGACCGACTTCGGTTATTTCTCCCTCCTCGATTGCGACGGCCGCACCGGTGACGATGGACGCATCGCGCATTTCCGCGCCACGGCGGGCGCGGCCGGGGCCCGCGCATGTCACAACCTGCCCCGCATTTACGAACAGCGTTCGTGGCATGCGGTTCAGGCCATCACGTCGCGAATGCGCGAAAGGCGCATCGGCGCCTGCGCCTCGCCGCGGCAGGCGTAGAAGCACGCGTTGCATTCGATCGGCTCGTACTTCCTGAAGTCGCGCCAGTGGAAATCAGTCGGAAAGTCCGGGCAGCGCTT
Organism: Gemmatimonadales bacterium; assembly: GCA_039931395.1. GTDB lineage: Bacteria > Gemmatimonadota > Gemmatimonadetes > Gemmatimonadales > Gemmatimonadaceae > UBA4720. The sequence goes on along the minus strand of JBDTRZ010000094.1, from coordinate 10,232 downwards.
CACATGGCCGGTGGGATCGACGTGAATGGTTCGGATGCCGGACCTGCACGGCTCGGTGATCTCTCCTCGCACGTAGCGAGGGACCTGTTCGAGATAGTAGTCGGAGTTCGTGATGACCCCACGATTTCGCCGCTTGAACGCGAGGAGCACTGCGATCACTTCCTCGAGCTCCCTGACTTTATCGCCATCGATCAACCCGTCGCGACTGCCATTCTTGGAATCGGTGTAGGAGCTGAAGTTGACTCCGCACTTGAGCTCGCGCGCGCGCATGACGATCGGCATCAGCTGATCGAGATTGTTGTCTCGAATGACGGTGTTGAAGCGGATGTTGTCCACTCCGAGCTCGTGCATCCGCGGGATCACGTCGAAGATCCTGGACGACAGGCCGGGAATGCCCCGTGCGCGGTCGTGGCGGTCATCCAGAAAATCGAGCGAGATGTTGAACTGGTGGATCCCGGCGTCCCACAGCGATTTCGCGCGCTCAGCCGTCAACATTCCACCATGCGTGATCAAGGTGGAGTACTGGACGCTCACCGCGCGGTCCACTCCGGAGACGATGTTCTCCAGATCCCGGCGAAGTGTGGGCTCTCCCCCGGTGTACGTGATCATCATCGGATTGAAGAAGCGCGCGGCGTCGACGAAGCTCTTGAGCTCGGTCGATCGCGACTTGGGATCCGTCTTCCAGTAATCGCAGAAGCCACACCGCGCGTTGCACCGGAGGGTGACCTCGAAGTGAACGAGCACCGGTTTTCGCACCGCCGTGAGGTACGCGTACTTCACCAGGAACACCGGAACGTGCCACGGCCGAAACTTGCTGGAGATCATCTAGTCCAGCATCGGGATGTCGATCGCGTGAATGCCGGCGGTCTCGATGGCCGTCTCGTAGCCCGCGTCAGCGTGTCGCGCAACGCCGATCCCCGGGTCGTTGGTCAACACTCGCTCGAGGCGCAGTCGCATCTCCGGCGTTCCGTCGGCGACGATCACCTGGCCCGCGTGCAGGGAGTTCCCGATTCCTACTCCGCCGCCGTGATGAAACGAGACCCACGACGCACCGCTGGCGACGTTGAGCAATGCGTTCAGAATCGGCCAGTCGGCGATCGCGTCGCTTCCGTCGCGCATTCCCTCCGTCTCGCGAAACGGAGATGCAACGCTTCCAGTGTCTAAATGATCCCGGCCGATGACGATCGGCGCAGAAAGCTCCCCCGACGCGACGAGGTCATTGAGCGCGACTCCGAAGCGGGCGCGCTCTCCCTGACCCAGCCAGCAGATGCGCGCCGGCAGACCCTGGAAGGCGATCTTCTCGCGCGCCAGCGTGATCCAGCGCTTCAAATGATCGTCGTCGGGAAAAAGGTCGAGCACGAGATCGTCGGTTCGCGCGATGTCCTTCGGGTCTCCCGATAGCGCGACCCAGCGGAACGGTCCCTTCCCTTCGCAGAACAACGGGCGGACGTATTCGGGCACGAAGCCGGGAATGTCGAACGCCTCGCTCAACCCGGCGTCGAAGGCAACGGTGCGGATGTTGTTTCCATAGTCGAACGTCACCGCGCCGCGACGCTGCATCTCGAGCATCGCCGAGACGTGAACAACCGCGGATGCGGTCGACAGCCTGACGTATCGGACAGGGTCAGCAGCCCTCAGCGCGAGCGCCTCGTTGAGCGGCATGCCCGAAGGGACATAGCCGTTCAGCATGTCGTGCGCGCTTGTCTGGTCGGTGAGCACATCGGGCACGATCCCGCTCGAGGCGATCGACGGCAGGATGTCGGCTGCGTTTCCGACCAGCCCCACTGACAGCGGCTGGCGGGACGAACGCGCTTCATCAATCCAGGAGAGAGCTTCATCCAGGCTCGATGTCTTGCGATCGCAATAGTTCGTCGCGATGCGCTTGTCGACGCGTGATTCGTCGACCTCGATCGCCAGGACTGCCGCGCCCTGCATCGTCGCCGCCAGCGGCTGCGCGCCACCCATTCCGCCGAGTCCCGAGGTGAGAACGAAGCGGCCCGCGAGAGAGCCGTCGAAATGCTTGCGCGCGACGGAGCCGAAGGTCTCGTACGTCCCCTGTACGATTCCCTGCGAGCCGATGTAGATCCACGAGCCGGCGGTCATCTGGCCGTACATCGTGAGACCCATCCGCTCGAGCTCGCGAAACTTCTCCCACGTCGCCCACCGGCCGACGAGGTTGCTGTTGGCTAGCAGGACACGCGGGGCCGATGCGTGCGTGCGGAAAACGGCGACTGGCTTTCCACTCTGAATGAGCAGGGTCTCGTCATTCTCGAGCCGTTGAAGCGTGCTCACGATGGCGTCGAAGCATTCCCAGTTGCGCGCAGCCTTCCCGGTCCCGCCGTACACCACGAGGTCGTCGGGGCGCTCCGCTACTGCGGGATCGAGGTTGTTCATCAGCATCCTGAGCGCCGCTTCCTGCTGCCATCCCTTGCACGAGATCGTGCTCCCCGTCGGAGCATGAATTTCCTTGCGCGCGGATCGGGATGGATACGCAATGGTGTCCGGCGAGGCGACGTCAGTCATTGGCTTCTCCCGTGAACGCACCGCTCGCAAGGGCAGCTGCAAGCGCCTCGATGTCGGGTGTCAGAACGCGATCGGCAACCAGCGGCGCGACGACAGCGCGAACAGCGCGATACGGCCCGCGGAGGGCGCGCCCCGGTGCGAGCGGAGCGCGACTGTCGAGTCCCTGCGCCGCGCACATCAGCTCGATTGCAAGAACGTTCCGCACGTTATCCACCACCCGACGCGCTTTCCATGCCGCGCCCATCGACATCGGCACAACGTCCTCCCGGTTTCCATCGGTTGGTATCGTGTCCACCGTGGCGGGGTGCGACAACACCTTGCACTCGCTTGCGAGAGCCGCCGCTGTAACCTGGGCCATCATGAAGCCCGAATTCACACCGGCCTCCGGAGACAGGAATGCGGGCAGGCCCTGGTTGAAGTCGGGATGCACCAGTCTGTCGATGCGCCGCTCGGCGATCGACGCGAGATTCGTCATGACGATAGCGAGGAAATCAAGAGCCATTCCCACCGCCTGTCCGTGGAAATTTCCTCCGCTCAATGTCTCGCCGTTCGCGAACACGAGCGGATTGTCGGTGGCGGCGTTGAGCTCCCGCGTTATGACCGCGCTGATCCAGTCGAGCGCATCCTTCACCGGCCCGTGCACCTGCGGCATGCAGCGCAGGCAGTACGCGTCCTGCACACGAGGGTCGCCGTGGCGATGGGATTCGCGGATCTCGCTTTCGGCGAGCAACTCTCGCAGCAACGCCGCCGAAGCGGACTGACCTGTCTGCCCGCGGGCATCGTGTATCCTCGCGTCGAACGGGACGGGAGTTCCGAGCAGCGCCTCGAGAGACATCGCTCCGGCGACATGTGCCGTGCGCCAGAGCGTCATGGCGTCATGGGCGCAAAGAGCAGCTATCCCGGTATGCGCCTGCGTTCCGTTGATGAGAGTGATTCCTTCCTTGGGACCGAGCGTCACCGGCTCCAGTCCGTGCTCGCGCAGGACGTCGAGCGCTGGTCTCGCGGCATTGGAGCGGACCGACAGCAATCCCTCCCCGATCAGCGAGACTCCGAGAGCCGCCAGAGGAGCGAGGTCTCCACTCGCACCCACGCTCCCCTGTTCGTGAATCGGCGGGTGGAGTCCCGCGTTCAGCATTCCCAGTAGAAGATCCACAAGCGCAGGTCGTCCACCCGAGAAGCCCTTGGCGAGAACATTGGCACGGAGCAGCATCATCGCCCGCACTTCGCGCTCCGGAAGCAACGGACCGACTCCCGCAGAGTGACTGCGCACGAGATTCACCTGCAGCTCCGCGAGGCGGTCCCGCGGAATCGCGATCTCGGAAAGCTTTCCGAATCCTGTCGTGATGCCGTAGACAACGTCGCCCCGCTCGACGATATCGGAGACGACGTTGCACGTCGTCATCATGCGATCCCGGGCACGTTGCGCGAGGCTCACGCTCGCACCATCCACTGCGACGGAGCGGACGGCATCGATGGTAAGACTCTCTCCGTCGATCGTCACCTCCGGCGGGCTCGATGTCACGACGGCTCCTTCGGTCCTGATTCGATTACCTGACGAGCCTCGCTATCCCATCGCCAGCGCGCGGCCTCACCGTCGAGATGGACACCGCCGAGCCAGCGGTCGCTGCCGCCCATCTCGATCCAGTCCTTGTCTCCCGAGAGGACTTCCCTCCCGGCGGTGGTCAGCGCCATCTCCGCGTTGCGAAACGCCCGCGAGTCCTCTTCGGTCCTCGGCGCATCGATCGCGTCGCCCGATGGATACGCGAGGAGCGGAGTGCGTTTTCTGCTCATGCGCTCAATGTACCGCGCCATCACGACGTCGCCGCAGAAGATGCGCTCTTCGCGGATGGCGCAGCGTTTGAACACTTCGTTGAAGCTGAGCGGCCCGTGCGCAATCGCCTCGAGCACCTGCGACTCCGAGCGTGAGAGACCGTTGAAGACAGAGGGAAGCTCCTCGAGCTCGCGCTCCAAAGCGCCCGCCAGAAATTTCAGCGCCGAAGTGTCGCCACGTGCCACCCGCTCGAGCTCGCGGGGGTCGTCGGAGCGAAAAGCTGTCCAGGCGCGACGCGCGAGCGCGAGCATCTCCTCGCTCACTTCGGTCCTCGACTCGTTCAACTGTGGGAATGCATCCGGAGCGAGTGTTCCGAGGTAGCCGTCAATGCACACAATCGAAAGACGCGTTCCGGTTTCCTCGAGATCCTTGCGCGAAAAATCCGCGAGGAAGTCGAGGATCTGGAGAACCTGGAGCTGATCGTAAAGGTCCCAGTCGAACCAGAGAATGACCTCGTCGAAGTCGGAGAACCGGCGGAGCATGTTGTCGCGCTCGGCGAGATCGCGCTCGAGAGTCGCCGGGTCGCCCATCCCCTCGGCGGCGAGATATGCGGCACGCACACGGCTCAATCCGTCGAGCGAGAGACCAGCGGGCACGGGACCCTCGTGCAGCACGTCGCGCCAGCTCAGGATCTCGCCGGAAAGCCCGGATGCCTGTATCCCGCCCGCGGCGGAATCGCCGTTGGTGACGTGCAGAGTGGATTGCATTCCTACTGGCTGGTCTGGCGGTAGGTCTGCCTGTCGAAGTTGAACTTCAGGTCGGGATTCGCGTTCAGGGCAATGAAGAAGTTGAACGCAAAGTTGCCGTTGGGCGCGCGGGTGAAGGCGAATATCGATCGCCAGTCATGCAGCTCGCGCTGGAGTGTCACCGAGTGGCTGGCGAACGCGTGCTCCCGGAAATCGTAGTTCGTCCCCCATGTCGCGGACCACTTCGGCGTGATCTTGAAAGCCATGTTGGAACCGAGCGTCTCCCTGGGCGGAATTCTGACGAACGGCCCACCCGAAGTCAGGCGTCCGATCGGCTCGGCACCCACAGGATTTCTCGACTGCTGCTCGAGGCACAAATCATATATGAGGCCTTGGAGCCCTCGGCACTGTTCGCGCGGGTCCACAGTGACAACCTGGCCGTTTCCGACGGGTGGGCGCTGGCGCGTCGAGCTGAAGTTGAACGAAGCCTGCCACGTCTGGATGTTGGGCATCGCGAACTGCTGGTTGCGTACCGATGTGCCTGCCACCGGTGTCGATGCCACTCGCTGCTCGAGCGCGTCCTGCGGTCCCTGCCCGAGCCGCTCGATCTGGGGTGTCCCCTGCGGCACCGCGCGACCGAAGATGCGTGTCAGCGCGCCGAAGATCCCCGAGTTGCCGTTCACACTGAATGAAGCGTCGATGGACGTTCTGAACGGCTTGAACTTGGAAGTGTCGCTGAGAACGCTTCCCTGAAAGAGCGAGTATTGCACGCCGGCCGTGAATCCCGGCAGCAGGTCGGAGTTGAACTGCGCGCCGAAGTTATCGGTGGTGAATCCCGAGCCGCCGGTCTTCCGTTTCCTTTCAAAATCGTATGAGAGAGGTGAGAACGCCACGCCAAGAAGCTTGACTTTCCGTCCTTCGCCCGACGACTCCGCCGAGTCCTTCGGCTTCATCTTCGCCTCCAGCACCTGGGAGACCTGAAGGGTCACCTGATTCGCGGCCAGCGATCCGAGATAGCCGCGAGGATCGATGTTGAGCGCCGCAAGGTATTCGCGGCTCACGCTCGCAGCCGGTGCATACGAGTACGTGATCTGAGGCGAAATCGAATGGCGGAATCGGCTGATGCCGCCGATGCCCGGAAACAGGCCGAAGAGAGTCGGCGAGGCAGACAGCGAGTAGTTCAGCCGCTTTGCCTGGTGGACGTAACGTCCGCCGGTCTGCTCGGTTCGGAGCCAGTACCCGCGAGGATCGACGTTGCTGATCCCGATGCCGGGAGAAAGCTTCAGCGTGTTCGACATCACCTGCGGGAGACTGAATCCGGTTTGAAAATCGATCTCGGTGCTGAACGTTCTGGCAAAGATGCGATCGATCTTCCCCGACGGATCCGCCTGGTCGATGACTCCGATCCGCACCGGTGTGTTGTTCTCCTGATCGGAAACCCGGACAGAGCTCGAGAGACTGAAGCCGAAGATCTTGAATGGCGTGCCGAAATTGAGGGAAGTGATGCGCGCGTCGCTCTTCAGGCGCGTACTGTCGAGAACGCCGTTCACCCTGCGATAGCCGTACGCGAACTCTCCGTTCCGGTCAACCTTGAACTGTTCCTGGTTGGTGACGTTGAGCGACGGCGTCCAGTCGAAACGCTTGCCGAGCGAAAGCGTAGGTGTGCTGATGCTGAAATTCGGAAAATCCTGCGTCACTTCGTCGCGTCCCGGGTACTGCCGCCGACTGCCCCCGATGCTGAAGGATGCGGGTCCGAACTGCTGCTGATACGCGACGCGGCTTTGAATGGTGGCCAGTACCTGCCGCGGATCGAAGCTGTTTTGCCGCTGCAGAGCCGTGCTCGTGACGTAGTTGATATCCGTCGTCAGGTGAGTCGTCTGCGAGAAGTCCTGCTGGTGCGCCCATGAAAGCGCCGTGTTTCGATTGCCGTCACGCTGCCAGAGCTGAGACACTCCAAAGCGTCCCGTGAGAAACCGGTCGAGCCAGCGATATCTCCACTCGCCGTTGAGCCTGAGCCAGCCGGGATCGCTGCCCGATCCCGACGCCCCGCTTCGCCAGTCCATCGTGACCTGTGCGTCCATGTAGTCGCTGAACGCGAAGTAGTATCCCAGGTTGTCGAGGTGCCGCCTGTACCCGGGACTGTTGCGGAAGATTTCGTTGACGCCGAAGCGCGGAGTCAGCAATCCGCTCCGTCTTCCCGAGCGCATGTCCTGGAAAATGAAAGGGAGCCAGAAAACCGGGACATCGCCTATGTAAAGCACCGCCGGCCGCGCGACAAGCAGGTTCTTGGTGATGAGCTTGATCTCCTTGGACTGGAAGTGATAGTCAGGGATCGAGTCATCACAGCTTGTGATGGAGCCGTTGCGCGCGTAGAACCTCGTTGTGCGGCCGCCGGTGGTGTCGTTGACGAATGCCGCCGCCGCACCGAACACGTACCACTTCTCCCCGCTTTCGACCGATGTGCTGATGTTGGTGACAGCGCCTCGGCGCGACTCCACGTTATAGCGCATCTGTCCGAGCGCCAGGATGTCGGCGCTGCCCCTCGACGGATCGCGGAGGACGAGGGTGTCGCCTCGCGCGAGGACGATCTTCGTCGCGTCGTTGTAGGTGATCGTGTCGCCGATCAGAACAGTCGCTCCGCGGCCGACTCCAGCGGGCTCGCCTTCGAGGTACAGTGTCCTCGACTTCGAGTCGAAGACCACCTTGACGCCCTGATATCGCGTGACGCTGTAGCCCGGCTTGTTGAGAAGCGCGGCCATGGTCGAGTCCTCTTCCGCCCATTTGATCAGCTCGCGAGCCTTCGTCGAATCGGCTTTCGTCGAGTCCCTCATGCGGGCGCTGTCGGCCGCGGTGCGCGGCGCGGCCGGGCGCACCGGAGGGAGACCGGTCACCTGAGCGCCCGCCGTAGCGGCGAAAGCAAGCACGATCAGCGACAGAAGTTTCATCAGGCGTTCACACCAAGTCGGCGCGGTTCGCGCGGCGGCGCTTCGGGCCTCGCGCGAGCAGCTTCCCTTGTTGCCTCCATCTCTTCCTCGAGCTCACGCTTGCGCCGCTTCTTCGTCACGATCCACGACAGGGCGACGCCGAGCTCGAAGAGAAAGTATAACGGTCCGGCAAGAGCGAAGAGCGTGGTCGGGCTCGCGTCGGGGGTTATGAACGCCGACGCCACGACGCATATCACTACGGCGTGCCGGCGATACTTCGTGAGCGTCCGCGGCTGGATGATCCCGAGCGCGGAGAGGAGCAGTATGGCGATCGGAAGCTCGAACGCCACACCGAAGGCCAGCATCATGCTGAAGGCAAAGTCGAAGTACTGCGTCGCCTCGATCATCGGCGTCAGCGCGGCCGATTCGAACCCGTGAAAGAAGCGGAGGGTGAACGGCAGAACCACGAAGAAGCAGAGCGCGACGCCGCCGAGGAAAAGCAGGACCATCCCCATCAGAGTGGGAACGATCACCCGCTTCTCGTGCGCATGCAGCGCGGGGGAAAAGAATCCCCATAGCTGATATCCGATCACCGGCGTCGCGAGAAGAATTCCGGTGATGAGGGACGCGTTCAGTATGATCTTGAACGACGTCCCGGGATGCGTATAGACGAGGCTTCCGTTCCGCAGGTACGGCTTGATCGGCCCGGCCATCAGGCCGACGAGATCGAGGCGCTTCTGCGAGAGCACGATGAATGAGGCGATGACCCCTACGAGAATCGCTCCCGCAATCCAGAAAAGGCGCATTCGAAGCTCCTCGAGGTGATCGAGGAACGGCATCTCGGTGTCAGCCGCAACACGCGCCTTCGCCGCCACTGTCAGCTCATTACGCGCAGCCGCTCGCGGGCCAGCTCTGCTTCATCCGACGACGGATAGCGCTGGATGAGGTCGTTGAACAGTCGCTTTGCGGACGTTGTCCTGCGTGCCGTCTGCGCCATCACGCCCCGCTTGTACAGCGACGTCGGCGCACGCGGCGACTCGGCATACTTGGTGACTACGCGGGCGTACGCCGAATCGGCACGCGCTGTCGCGCCCTCTGCGGCGTACGATTCCGCGATGTAGAACTGTGCCTCGGAAGCGAGCTCCGAATCGGGGTAGCCTTTGAGGAGGTCCGCGAATGCCGCGCGGGCAGCGCTGTTGGCTCCGCGCGTGAGCTGGTCGCGCCCTATCTGAAAGAGCTCCTCAGCACTCGGGGCCTGCGCAACCGAATCTGGGACCGGAACCGAGTCCACCGCCGCAGGCGCAGGAGCCGGCGGCGGTGCCGCCTGCTTCATGCGGGTGTCGATCTGTGACCTGAGCTCTTTCAGCCGCGCCTCGCTCTGGCCGGAAGTCTCCTGGACCTGGGCCACCGTCTGCCGCATCCCACGAACCTCCGCCTGTGTTTCCGCGCGGAGGCGCGTCAGCCGCTGGCTCAACGAGGCCACCGAATCGCTCACATCGCGCAGTGTGCCCATGATCTGCGCCATCTGCACTGCGCGAATTGAATCCGCCACGGCGGCCTCCGCGCGGACGGTCCCGACATCATCCCGCACCTCGCCGAGCTGTGAAGCCGACGCGAAGCACGCGCTCGAGGAAGAAGCCAATACCGCGAAGACGGCGACCTTCGCTACCCGCTGCACTGCGCTTCCACTCATTGGCCCGCGATGATCTCGAATTCGGCGCGGCGGTTCAACGCCCAGGCTTCCTCGGTGTGACCCTGCACAGCCAGCCGCTCCTCGCCAAGTGTCACGATCTCGATTCTATCCTCGCCGATTCCCAGCGCAGCGAGATAGCGCTTCGCTTCGGCAGCTCGGCGCAGACCGAGGGCAAGATTGTACTCGTCGGAGCCTCGCTCGTCGGCATGACCCGTGATGCGGATTCGGAGCGACGGGTGGCGCAGCATCACCGGCGCCTTCGCCTCGAGGGCACCGCGCGACTCATCGCCGAGCGCCGACTCATCGAGATCGAAATAGATCGCGTTGGCGATGACCGAGCGCTCGGTCGAATTCACAGGTGCGTTCGTCGCCGGTCCGGCGGCTGCCGCTGCGGCCGCGGCTGCTGCCGCCGCATTCCGCGCGGCTTCGACTCGCGCGATCGAATCGAGCCGCGCCTGCTCACGGACCAAGCTGTCCGTGTTGATCCGGCGCGGTGCTGGTCGCGTTGCTGGCTTTTTCGCGCATCCAGCGGCTAGCACTGCTTGCGCGCTGAAGGGCGACGTGAGCGCTGGCAG
>JBDTRZ010000093.1:0-12120 GCA_039931395.1 Gemmatimonadales bacterium | reverse complement strand
CGTACGCGTGAAGCGCGATACGGCGGACTTGCGCAGTACGTCGCCGAGCACGGGCACCTTGAGGAGTATCCTGTCGATCTTGAGACGGCCGTTGGAGGTCGCGCTGTAGCGCCTGAACATGAACACGCTGCCCGCAATCACCCCCGCCACCATGTACCAGTAGCCCTTCAGGAATCGCGATGCGCCCATGACGACTCGCGTCGGAAGCGGCAGCGCGAGGCCCGCGGACGAGAACAGGTTCTCGAACACCGGAATGACGAAGATGAGCAGCACCGTGACCGCGATCGCAGCAACCGCCATGATGACGGTCGGATAGATCATCGCGCCCTTCACCTTGCGAATGAGCGCGTCGTTCTTTTCCATGAACGTCGCGAGCCGCATCAGGATGGTGTCGAGAATACCACCGGCCTCGCCGGCCGCGACCATGTTCACGTAAAGACCGCTGAATGCCTGCGGATGCTTTCCCAGCGCATCGGCGACTGTGTTTCCCGATTCGACGTCGAACACGACCTTCCGCATGATCTCCGACAGAACCTTGTTCTGGCTCTGATCCGCGAGGATCGTCATCGCCTGCACGAGTGGAAGCCCCGCGTTGATCATCGTCGAGAACTGCCGGGTAAGGATGACGATGTCGCGCATCTTGATGTGCCCGCGCTTCGGCTTCTTGGGCGTGGCTTCGTCGATCTTGACGACGTTGAGCCGCTGGCGCCTGAGCTGGGCGATCACGTCGTCGCGTGACGCCGCCTCGAGTGTCGCGGTGCGCATGTCGCCCGCAAAGGAGCGGGCCGTATATGTGAACGTCGCCATTATTCGTTACCTGATGCCTGTTGCCTGACGTAGATCCGACAAACGCACCGGCGCCCCCTCTCGAACGCCGGCACGAATGGCGGACAGAACACTATCTCTTTCCCGTAAGTCCACCTGTGAGCGGACGCGATGCAGCCGCCGGCTTCAGGTCGCTCGCGGGTTCCCTGCCAATCATCCGATTGAATTCGTCCTGCGAGTTGGTCACCCGCAACGCTTCCTCGATCGAGATTTCCTTGCTGATGTAAAGGGCATACAGAGAGTCGTTCAGCGTCTGCATGCCGAACTTCTTGCCGGACTGCATCGACGAGTAGATCTGATGGACCTTGTCGTCGCGGATGAGCGCGCGGATCGCCGGAGTGACCACCAGAACCTCCGCTGCCATCGCGCGGCCACGTCCGTTCGACTTTGGCACCAGCGTCTGCGTGACGATCCCCTCGAGCACGAACGCGAGCTGCGCGCGCACCTGCGACTGCTGGTGCGACGGGAACACGTCGATGATCCGGTTGATCGCTTCCGCCGCCGAGTTGGTGTGCAAAGTCGCGAAGGCGAGGTGACCTGTCTCCGCGATGGTGAGCGCGGCCTGGATCGTCTCCAGGTCGCGCATCTCACCGATCAGGATGACGTCGGGATCCTCACGCAGAGCGTACTTGAGAGCGTTGGCAAAGGACTTCGTGTCAGTGCCGACCTCGCGCTGGTTGATGAGGCAGCCCTGGTGCTTGTGTATGAACTCGATCGGGTCTTCGACGGTGATGATGTGTCCCTTCCGCTCGCGGTTGATCTTGTCGATCATCGCCGCCAGTGTCGTGGACTTTCCCGATCCGGTCGGACCTGTGACGAGGACGAGGCCGCGCGGCTTCTCGGCCATCTTCGCGATGGAAGGCGGGAGTCCCAGATCCTGAAATGTCTTGATCAGGAAAGGGATCTGCCGGATCACCATCGACACGCAACCGCGCTGCCGGAAACAGTTGCCGCGAAAGCGCGCGAGAGAGGCGATCCCGAACGAGAAATCGAGCTCGTCCTCCTGCTCGAACCGTTTCTTCTGGTTCTCCGTGAGGACCGAATACGCGAGCTGCAGCGTGTCCTTGGGGGCGAGGAGACCGCCTGTCCGCGCGCTGACGATGTTGCCGTCGATGCGGAGCTTGGGGCACTCGCCCGCCACGATGTGGAGATCGGACGCTCCGAGCGAAACCATCTCCTCGAGCAGCGCGCGAAGATTGACGCCCATGGCCGGCGGCGCACGCCCAGCCACAGGGTGTGGCGGTGGCGGCTCCATCGCTCCGGACCAGTTCTGGGTCTCAGTCGGGAGCGGAGCCTGCAGCGGCATGGTCATCGGACCAGTCTCCAGTTCGGTATGCGTATCATCGTTTTACAGACGAACGTGTCGGGCGCAGGTAAGCCATCAGATGCTTGTCTCCCTTACCACATGGTCGAGCGACGCGATTCCCTTGACGACCTTGAGCCAGCCGTCCATCCGGAGCGTCAGCATCCCTTCCGAGATTGCCGCCGCGGCGATTTCAGCCGCTCCGACCTGCTTCATGATCAGTTTCCTGAGAGCGGTCGTCATGTTCATCGTCTCGTACAGACCCTGCCGGCCCTTTACGCCGGCGCCCTGACAGGCCTCGCAGCCGGCTCCCTTGAAGAACGGCAGCTCGCCGATCGGCGTATCGAGCGTGACCTTCGCCAGATGCGCCGCCGCGAACTTGGTCGCGCGAGGCTTGGCGTCCGACAGAGCGAGATCGCTGAACTTGAGGTCGCGAAGCGTCATCGTCGGACTGACCTTCGCTATCGCCAGCTCGGCGTCTTCGGGCACGTACTTCTGCGCGCAGTGCGTGCAGACCTTCGGCACGAGTCGCTGCGCGACGATCAGGTTGATGGCGGATGCAACGTTGAAGCTCTCGATGCCCATGTCGAGCAGACGCGTCACCGTCTCCGATGCGGAGTTGGTGTGAAGCGTGGAGAGCACCAGGTGACCGGTGAGGGCCGCCTTGATGCCGATGCTCGCCGTCTCCAGATCTCGAATCTCACCGACCATGATGATGTTCGGATCCTGCCGCAGGAACGCGCGCAGTGCGGCGGCGAACGTCATGCCGATCTCGGACCGCACCAGAACCTGGTTGATGCCGAACAGGTTGTACTCGACCGGATCTTCAGCGGTCATGATGTTGACGTCGACGCTGTTGACCTTCGAGAGCGCGGAGTACAGCGTCGTCGTCTTTCCGGATCCCGTCGGTCCCGTCACCAGCACCATGCCGTACGGATTTGCGACGGCGTCGAAGATCTCGCGCTCGGCGCGCGGCTCGATGCCGAACGTGCCGAGGTCGAGGTTCAGGTTGCCCTTGTCGAGGATTCGAAGCACAACCTTTTCGCCGAACAGCGTCGGAAGCGTCGAGACGCGGTAGTCGATGACGCGATTCAGGATCTTGAGCTTGATGCGTCCGTCTTGCGGAACACGGCGCTCCGAGATGTTCAGGTTCGCCATGATCTTGAAGCGGGAGATGAGCGCCGCGCGCAGCTTGAGAGGCGGCTTCATGATCTCCTGCAGAACGCCGTCGACACGGTAGCGGACTCTAAGCTCGTGCTCGAAGCATTCGAAGTGGATGTCCGAGGCTCCGCGCGCCACGGCGTCGGTGAGGATGGCGTTGATGAGCTTGACGACCGGTGCATCCTGCACGGCGATCGACAGCGCCGCGGCGCTCATATCCTCCTCGAGCTGCTCGACTACCTCGACCTCGCCCTCGCCAAACTTCGAGATGTCCTTGAGCAGCGTCTCCATCTGCGCTTCGTTCGACTCGTAGTAGCGCTCGATGGCGTTGCGGAGGGTGTACTCGCCGGCGATCACGGGGAAGATGTCGCAGCGGGTCAGGAACTTGAGGTCCTCCAGCACGGTCGTGCCCGTGGGGTCAACCATCGCGACGGTCAGGGTCCGGCCGTCGCGCTTGAGCGGGAGCACGAGGTACTTCGTCGCCATCTCCGGGGGGATGAGGCGCGTGATCTTCGGATCGACCTCGAAGTTCGAGAGGTCGACGGCCGGCATGCGGTACTGGCGCGCCAGCATCCTCGTCATCTCGGTTTCCTTCACATAACCGAGCTTGACAAGATTGTAGCCTACGCGCGTGCCGTTTTCGGCCTGATCCTGAAGAGCGTGGGCGAGCTGCTCGCGCGTGATGAGCCCTTCACGTACAAGCATGTCCCCGATGCGCTCGGAGATGACGGCAGGAGCTGTCAATTCTTCCTTTCCCCTCGACGTGGCCTCCGTCTGCCTGGAGGCGGATCGGATGACCCGGATGATTCTGTGCTGGAAGGACGCGGAAGGAGGGAAAAGGTTACGCTGGAGTCGATCCTCGCGGCGACCTTGGGACCGACCCCTTTCACCCTCTTCAGCTGGTCAAGACTTCCGAAGGGACCGAGGCTGTCCCTGTCCGCGACGATGCGCCGGGCGAGAGTGGGACCGATGCCGCGGAGTGTCTCGATCTCGTCCGCGGAGGCTACGTCCATGTCGATTACGGCCGGGACGATCACCTCAGGCCTTTTTGCTCTCCTTCCCTTCCCTTTCTTGCTGCCGTGTTTTCTTGCGGAATCGACGGCAGCAATCTGTTTCTCTATCGCGGCCCTGGCAGCCGGGTCGACGTCAGGCTTGCCACCCACGGCGCGCGCGACTCTCACGCTGCCGCCCATCACGATCACCGCGCCGAGAAACAGGAGCGCCTTGCGTTCGCCCGGGGTTCCCATGTGTCGAACGTAGTAGTGCCATCGAGAGTGGCATCATCATTTCGCAGCCAAAGCCATCAAGGCTTTGCGGGTTGCGAGCGAACACTTCACCGCGGAGAACACGCAGAACACGGAGACAACCGCGCGGTCATGGTTAAATCGTGGAAATGCCAGGGAGAGTGAGTCAACTGACTGGAACCGGATCAACTGGAATTGGGCCGGATCAGTCGGATGAAAACTTTGAAGGGAAAACGGGAAATCGGTTGTACCGCCCGCAGCGCGCCGTTCCCAAAATCATTTTCACTTGATCCGGCTTTATCCGACTTATCCGGTTTCAACCGTCATGGAGGCTGCGGATTGGGAGTAATCCTTTCAAGCAGCACACAAATTTTCTTGCTTTTCCACGCGTTCTCCGCGTTCTCCGCGGTTCAAAAGAGGCTATCGCAGCAATGCCTCTGCGACCTCGCCGACGATCGACAATGAACGAGCGGAAATCTTGTCGAGCGTATCGGTCGGGCGATGGTGGTAGGCGTAGTCGATGTCGATGACGTCGATCACGCGATACCCGGCCTTGAGGAGCGGAACGTGGTCGTCGGTGATCGGACCCTCCTGGACCGGGAGAAAGACTCGGTCATGCCCAAGCTCCGCGGCTTTTGACCAGACGCGATCGACGACTTCGGGCGCCTGGGCCACCGAATATCCCTCCTTCTTGAACGTCAGATCCGCGTCTCCGATCATGTCCCACAGAACGCCGAAGATCGGCTTGTACGCCGAGTCGGGCGGGTGGCTCGCGAAATACGCCGAGCCAATGAGTACGTCCGCGAGCTTCTCGTCGAACTCACCGTAGTCTTCTCCATCGACGAAGAGAAGATCGACCCCTGTCGTTGTCGGATTCTTCTTCAGGGCATCGCCGAGCGCCACGAAAAGTCCCACCCCGGATGCTCCGTCGTTCGCACCGGGAACCGGCAGCTGCCGCTCCGCCATGTTCTCCGCCCGGTCGCTGATGGGCCGCGTGTCCCAGTGAGTGACGTAAAGAATTCTGTCTGTCGCAGCCGGATTGAACCGCGCGAGGATGTTGCGCATCGGAAGCTGTTTTCCATCCTCGGTTACATGCGTCCACGTCTGCACGATCACCGTGTCGGCACGCTGTCGCATCTGCTCCACGATCCAGTCGCCAGCTCTTTTGGCGCCGGTGGTTCCGGGAATGCGGGGCCCGAAGTCGAGCTGCGCCTTCGCATAACGAAGCGCGCCTTGTCCGTCGAAATTCCCCGCCTTGGGCTCCCGGTCGGGCCGGCATGCCGCAAGAACGAGGAGGATCACGATCGTGGCCTTTCTCACTTCATGTCTCCGGCGAAAAATTGAAGGTGCAGCACGGCACTCAGCACTGTTTGCGTGAAGTTCCTGTTCAGGTTCTTGTCGAAGCTCTCAACTCGTGAGAACACGAAGCTCGTAGACAGATTCTCGGCGACGTCAGTGTCGGCGCTGAAGCTGAACGCGCGCCGGCCATTGTCGGTGAGGCGGCTCTCGCGACTCAACGCGAGCGGATTGAGAACGAAATTATCGCCGTGAGTGTCCTGATAGCTCACGCGCGTGCGCAGGTCGCTCTTGAGCTTCCAGTCCGGCGGGACCGACCACGGCTTCGACAGCTCGACACTGATGTCGCTGTTGCCGCTTTTCGCGCTCAGCCCGGGGCGGGTCTCGCGCCGCTGAGAGAAGGAGTATCCGAGGTTGGCAGAAAGTGCCCGCTGGCCGGCGAACACGATCGAAACATTCGCCGGAAAACTCCGCACGAGCGTCTCAGCCCGGTCTGCCGCAAATGTCGGATCCAGGCTGAATACGTCGCCGGTCGGAGCGAGGGGCACGGCGAAGAAGCGGTCGGGCCGCCGGCTGTTGATCTGCCGAGTCTGGACCGCTCTCGCGGTGCCACCGATGCTCGATATCACTCTTCTCAGCCGGTCGGGCTTCATGCTCCACCTGAGAGCGATGTCCGGAAACACGACCTGCGTTCCGTCCGTCACCGCCTGTGAGTCGTCCAGCCTCCGCGTCCAGTTCCTTGCGCTTATGAGTTGGTACCGATTCGCGAGACTGGCGCCGAGCGGCAGCGCGATCGTGTGATTCGCCGAAAGCTGGTTGATCAGGCCCGCGCTGGTGGCAGGAGTCTGGCCGATCTCCCTGAAGCGGCTCACTCCGCCGAATGCCAGCTGATACGAGAGTGGAGGCGCGGAGGGTGTGCGGTCGAACACCGAGATCAGACTTCTATTGTAGTTGACGTCGATCGGCTGAAGGGACGTAAGCAGATGGTGCAGCCAGCGGGTGCTGTCGAGATACATCTTCGCCGCGCGCGGCAGGTCCACGGTCACGCCGGCGGTCGTCGTCTGTGAGCTCCCGAGCCGTCGCGGCAGTCTCATGGTACCGGTCGAATCCTCGACCCTGAGAAAGCTCAGCGTGTTCGGATCCCGCAGCATGTTGTACGAGCTGCCGAAATCGATCCTCGGCTTGATCCACGAGGAGAATGTGGGCGTGAAGTTGATGCCCGCCTGCATCTCGCGCTCGCGCTCGAGCCCCGCATCCGCGCCGAAAATGTGAACGCGGTCGCTGTCGGTGATGATGCCAAGGGGTGTCTCGTCGCCGTAACTGCGCAGATCGCGAACGGAGTTGAAATCGAGCCTTCCCGAGAACGACTTCGCGGGACGCAGCTGAAGCGACGTTCCGTTGCGCCATGTACTGGTCAGGCCGGCGATGCGCTTCGGGATGTCATCGAACGCCTCGGCCGGCTTGAGGAAGGTCAGACGCCGGTCAGCGCCTCGGGTGTACACGCTCGTCAGGTGCAGCTCCGCGGGAGACCATCTCGAGATCTCGGGCAGCAGCGCGCGCGAGAGATTGTAGTCGAGACCGACGGTAAAATTGCTGGCCCGGCCGTTCACGTATTCAGTGCGTGCCATTCCGGACGTGTACGTCCCCGCCAGCGACAGGTTGTTGAGAATCGGCGCGAGGCGTGAGTCCGCCAGCGGTGTCGAGCGAACCATCGCGAAAGTCACCGTCGTCGCGGACGACTTCGGAGTCCTGAGACCTTCTATGATATCCCCTTCGACGTCGGTGCGAGAGACGAACAGAGGGTCGCTCGATGCCTCTGAGTAATTGACGCTCACTGGCAGCGACCACCCGAACTGGGGAGCCAGAAGCTTCTCCAGATGAAACGCGGAGCTCAGGTTCAGAGTGTTGTCGGTGAGAAAGCTCGGCTGCTCGGCAAGTTGCCGGAAGTGCGGATCTCTCCGGCTGACGTTCATCCGGATGTCGGCGAAGTCGCTGGCGAGAATCGACAGTGACATCTGCCCGGCGAAGCCCGCTGTGTTCACGACACCACCGAGGCGTATGTCGTCGACCCAGAGCTCGAGAGTGTCGCCGGGAGCGATTGGTCGCGCCGAATTTCCGATTCCGGTCCGCAACATTCCGACGGCAAGCTCCTGGACGCCGGCGAGATTGGGCGGGTTGATACCCGGATCGGAGGTGTAGGCGATGTATCCGTCAGAGCACGCGACGTAGCGCACACCACCCGGCGGCAGCGGAGTGCGGGCGATCAGAATCGAGTCGAGCCCGGTGCAAGACGTCCTCGTCACACCCTGCAGATACGCGTTCTGGATGTCGGCGCGAAGCCGGAAGAGACGCTGGAAATCGACCCTGATCTCGGGCAGCCAGGCCGATCGGTCGAGTCCGCCACTCAGAGGAGTGCGATACAAGTAGAAGTTGTTCGGGTCGCGCCCGATCTTCACGAAGAACTGAAGATCTCCCGACGATCCCCAGCCATTTCGCACTCCGCGCGCCCATAGGCGAAGCTCCTTGTAGGCCATGAAGTTCTTCTCGCCTTCGGGAAACCGGAAATAAGCCTCGGCGCGATCGTATTGCGCGAGATCTCCCGCGGTGAGGCGCAGCGACCTCTCGTTGATCTGCACGCGGTTCGTCTGAAAGTTGCTGCGCTTGGTGTCGGGCTCATCCACCACGCCTGGAGGCGACTCGTAGCTGATGCCGCTCGCGAGATTTCTGTCCTGCGTACCGATGACGCCCGCGTTCACATAGCCCGATCCCGTTTCCTCCGCTCCGATTCCCCTGAGACTCGCGTCACTCCTCTTGAGCCACGGGGCTCCGGTGAGACGCAGCCGGGCGATGGGGACCTGCGCGAACTCGTTGTCAGACGCGCCTGCGCCCGAGATCATCGTGATGCGAAGCGCGCGGATGCGCCGCAGCAGCGGTGCGCCAAGCGAGTCATCGGCATTGCGAAATGGAATTCGGAACAGTACCCAGCACACTTCTTCGGCCGTCGTCTCGACTATGGTGCGCGGTCTCGTCGAGCAGCGTCCGATGCGGCTGTATCCGGCGTTGTCAGCGAGATTCACGATGTAGCGGCGGACCTCTTCGGCGTCGCGCTCGGCGCTCGTGAGATTGAGCACGTTGTCAGAGTCGATGTCCTCCTCATCGAGCCGGTTGTTGCCCACGGTGCAGTCGGTCCGCGAGTCTCCGAGGAGACGTATGAGCGAGTACCCACCCTGGCATGTCGCGAAGTTTCCAACCGTCGCAACTACCGGCGGCCGACCGGCCAGGGTGTCGTTCACGACGGTGATGGCGCCGGCGATGTCGCCGGCGAGCCCGAGATCGTTCAAGCCGACATTGAACGCGCGAGAGAACGGATCGCGCTCGCTGTCGAGACGGTCGAATCCCTGAAGGACCTTCCCGGCAAAGGACGTGTCGTGTGCCGCGGTCGCGCCCGGTGCTCTGTGAATGCGGACGGTATCGGGCGCGAATGCGACTGAGTTCTCCGACAGGTCGCCGAAATCCAGCATCATCACCGGATTTCGCGAGCGGCGCGCCGCGGAGACAGGTATCTGAGCCCAGAACTCGATGCTCTCGATGCGAGAGAGATCGGATCCGCTTGGTCCGAGCGGTGTGCGGATCGAGCGCCAGCGCCTCCCCGGAAGTGTTCCACTCACGAGCCACTTGAACGCGCCTTCGCTTCGCAGTCCGCCGACAGCGAGAGGATAGAGAGTCATCCAGAGGAGCGGTTCTGGAGCAGAGATTCCCGTTCCGATGATGTTGGTGAGGGGATCGATGTCCTCGATGCCGGGCCGAATCGCCGCCCCGCGCGCGTCGAGCCCGTCGCTCTGCCACGCCATGGTCGCGGCACGCGAGAGATCGAGTACGTCTCCGCCGAAGCGTCTCGTCACTTCCCTGCCGAGCGCCGGTTGGCTGCTGTAATACCACTGCGCATCGGTGAGAGGCACGTTGATGCCTCCTTCGCCTTCGAACGACTCGATGAACGCCTGGCCGGCGGCGTTCGGCTTGGGACGGCTCGCCGCAAACTCGCCGGAGATGTTGATGCGCGATGGGACGCTGGTCTCTCCGAACGGCAGGCGCGACACGAGCGACGTCAGTGGCGACGCATCGAAACTGAGTTGCGCCGTAACACCCGCGACGAGCGATGAAGCGGGCTCGAGTCCGAGCGGGGGGCGGTTGAATGTGCTGTTCTGCGTCTGCGATATCGCGGTGAAGTTCACGCTGCCGATAGCGAGCGGGAACTCCGCTGTTGCGCCGAGTATCGAGGTCGGCGTCTCGGCGAAGACGGGATTCTCCTCGAATTGCGCCGTCACCTGTCGCGGCCGCGGAAAGAGTGTGTCCGGCCTGGCGAACGTCACGCGTCCGAGATCGTAGTCGACGGTGTAATCGGTGCCCCGAATGAGCGGGATTCCGTCAACGCTGAGACGCTCGGAATTGGGCCGCACCTGAACTGCGCCGAGCATCAACGCGCCGGCTTCACCGCTGCCTTCGGCCTGGTAGCGAACGCGGATGTGATAGACAGACTGCGGTCTCTGGGCGGATTTGACGTACTCCGACGGTGTCGTGTAGATGGTGTCGTTCGACGGATTCGAGGGACCAGCGAGACCGTTCCGCGCGAAAGGCCTGAGTGATGGGAACACGAGGAACTGATCGCGGATCACGCGAGCCGCCGATGAGCCGAGGCTGAGCTCGAAGTTGGGGTCTGCTGGGCGCGGCCAGAGGCGGTTCTCGATGTCGAACGTTGAAGTGTTGGTGCGCTGCGCGAGGCCGAAGAGCTGGAGATAAGTGCTGGCCAGCTGGCTCTCCGATTCGGCAGCCTTCTCCTGGTCGTCGCTCGTCCCGGTCACCACCTTCACGATCACGCTCGGCCGTCGCACCTCCGGACCGCCGATGCGATAAACGCTTCTTACCTCACGCTCGAATGCCGGATCCTGAGGCGTGACCTGCGGATCCCAGAGCAGGTTTGCGAACTGCTCCGTCTGAAAGCGGAACTCGAGGTCGGGCGTTCCGCCGGTCGTGACGTGAATCGTGTCCTGGCCGTTGACGCGCACGCGATAGGCGACGACGAGCCTCTCGTTGTTGAGGGAGAGCGGCCGCACGAGAGCGACCCAGAGCTGTGACGGGTCGACGTAATAGTCGATTCCTTCGCGCAGCCGCTCGTAAACCGGACCGCGCCGCGAGCGAGGATCGCCGAGTATCCGGAACTGCGGGCCGCTGGGGTTCGCCGGCTGGCCTCCGATGAGTAGCCGGTACAGGAACACCCGAGTCGGCCGAACCGTGTCGGGCAGAGACAGCGCGAGCTGTTCCATCCGACGGCTGTCGAGGATGTCGATGTTCGGGTACGCCGCGCCGAAGAGTCGGGGCGACACGGTGAAGAAAAATCGCCGCGCCTCGAACTGGTGATCGTCGATGCGGCGGTCGACTGACGAAAGCGTCTGATCTCCCACAGTGAAAACGCGATCGCTGACGATGTTGCCCTTCTGCTGTGCGATGATGCCCTTCACACGCGCTGAGCCGATCTTCGCGATCGCCTGGAGACCGTAGTTGCCGCTCGGAATGCCGGCCGTGATGTAGCGCGATACCGGTGGCTGGAACGTGACGTTGCCGAGCTCGATCCGCTGAAGGAGATCCTGCTCCTTTCCCTGGTAGTTCACCGAGATGTTGTTCGATCCGTCGAACTCGCGCTGAGTGTCGTAATCGACGTCGACATGAATGCGGTCCGCGATCACTCCGCCCGAGCGGGCATTGAACTGAAAGTCGGTGAGCGGAAGAAAACTGCTCTGGCAGTCGAACACTGGCTGAACGAAGCCGGCGACGGCGCACCGTTCGTTCAGGTTCTTCTCCGCGCGCAGCTCCATTCGCGCGTTGAGCTGGAGCGCGAGATCGGAATGCTCGGCGATGATGTCACCCGCTCGCGCCGTGACTTTGCGCTGCGATTTGTCTTCGGGCTCGATGGCGAAGGGAGGCGGCTTTGCCGACGTCGCGAATGTCGATGCAGCCACTTGTCCCCAGACTGCCTGGACGATGGAGCGCGTGTTCTGCTGAAACGCGGTGGCGCGCGCCGCTTCGATCTGATCGACCGCGCGCCGGTAGCTCTCTCGTTCGGCTCGCGAAAGAATCGTGGGAAGACGAACAAGCGAGTCACCGCCGAGACGAAGGCGGATGATGGTAGGCTGCCGTGTTGAGGTATCGGCTGGCACCTTGACCGTATCGCGGCGGGGAGCCGGCACAGTATCTCGCGGTACCGATTGTGCACCGGCGCTCGCAATGAAGCACGCG
>JBDTRZ010000092.1:0-12320 GCA_039931395.1 Gemmatimonadales bacterium | reverse complement strand
GCCCTTCGCATCGAGGCGGTCCAAACTACCCGAAGCTCTACGCTACTATGGCCTCCGCTGACTTCTCGCTCCGCTGCTCATTCATTTCCGTCAGCGTCGCCCTTTCAGGCATGAGGCGAGATCTCCCCAGGTAAGAAACATTGATTCCCCGCACAATCGCCGGATCTACGCCGCCTCCCTTTGGTCCATAGAACTTCGCGGTCATTGGCCCGCTCGTCCTGGTTGGCCACGCCTCATATCCGGTTTCTGTTCGTGGACTCGCGGATTTGCTAGCCGCTGCCTTCAGCGCCACCCTCGCGGATGGTCACCTTGCGGTTCACTGGGGTCCCTCGAACCAAGTCCCCAGAGGACTTACACCTCCAAGTCAATGCCCATGCTGGGCACACCAAAAGAAAAGGCCCTCTTTCGAGGGCCTCTTCCACAGGAGGGGAGCGGCGGTTTTGTAGTGGCTGCCCACCGTCTCCTACGCGGGCAGCGCGCGTGATGCGCGCTACTTGCCGTTGTTCTTGATTGCGATCGACTTCTGGGAAGTTCCTTTCGCGCCGGCCGCGTCACTAACGGTCAGCGTAACACTCACAGTGTAATTTCCCTTCTGCGTGTAGTTATGGCTTGTATACGGGTTGGCTGCTGTGACGCTTGAAGATCCGTCGCCGAAGCTCCACTGATAGCTCGTGATCCCGCTGTCGTCACGCGACCCCGATGCGTCGAAGCTGCAGCTACCCTTCTGGCAGCTGAACGAGAAGCTGGCCGTCGGAGCTCCATTCGCCGGTGGAGGCGGAGGAGGCGGTGGCGGCGGAGCGATCGGCGGAGACACGGTTCCACCGGAGCCGTTCACGCGCAGAAGTTTGTTCGGCGATCCGGCTCCGAGCCCGGCGAGCGGGCCGTTCGTCGCGTTGCCGACGAGCGCGGCCGCAACCTGAGCCGGTGACGCTGATGGATTCGCCTGTAGATACAGAGCCGCAGCGCCTGCGACGTGCGGAGTCGCCATCGAGGTGCCGTTGGCGGTTCCCAGCGCAAAGTCGTCCGTGTTCCACGACGAAAGGACATCGCTGCCCGGCGCGAACAGGTCCACGCATTCGCCCCAGTTGGAATAGGATGCCATCAAATCGGCGTTCGTGGTGGCTCCGACAGTTATCGCTGCAGATGCGCTCGACGGCGAATAGTAGCACGCGTCGGAAGCCGAGTTGCCGGCGGCAACTGCGAATACGACACCGGTATTCGTCGCTGCCTGCACGGCATCATTGAGAGCCGCGGAGAGTCCGCCGCTCACGCTCATGTTTGCGACTGCGGGAAGAACCCGGTTGGCCGCGACCCAATCGATGCCGGCAACAACGCCGCTCGTCGTGCCGCTGCCGTTGCAATCCAGAACGCGTACGGAGTACAGCATCGCTGCTCTTGCGACACCGACGCCTGCGCCGCCCGCTGTGCCGGCCACATGCGTGCCGTGCCAGTGACAGCCCTGCGGGCCGTATCCGTCAGCGATCGACGTGTAGGCGGCAATGGCGCGACCACCGAACTGCGAGTGCGTGGTGCGAATTCCAGTGTCGATGATGTAGATCTTCACACCCGCGCCGTTGGCCGAGTAGGAGTACGTCCCATCGAGAGGAAGCGACGACTGGTCGATTCTGTCCAGACCCCATGTCGCACCCTGCTGCGTGTCGGTTATCGTGACTTCCTGGTCCTGCTCGACATAGGCTACAGAAGGATCAGCCGCGATTGCAGCAGCCTCTGCCGCGCTCATGTGCGCCGAGAATCCCTTGAGCGCCTTGCCGTACGTCCGCTTCAGAAGACCGTTGCCGTTCTTCAGCAGGCCGTTGGCCTTGCCTGAAACGTCGATGACGTCGCTCTTGAAAACGACGATGTACTCGTCGGCGATCGGCTTGCTTCCACCGCGATCGAAAACGGGCTGTATCTCGCTGGATACGATTGGTGACGCGGGAGCTACTGAATCTGAGCAGGCCGAGAGACCCGCTGTCAGGCTCACAAGCATGACGAGCCAGCTCACGCTGGCTACCGCCTGCCGACCTGTGTGGATCGACGAAAACATCGTGACTCCTCCTGTGGTGTTCGGTAGCTCGACTGACATGGCGACGGACCTTCCGCCGCTTTAGCCTCGTAGCTTTGCGTCCCCGCCTTTTGACGGGTTTGCCTTTGTCGCGACCTCCTGCCGGAGGAGCGAGCAAGCTATGGATCGACTGCTACTGTCCCGTGGACGACCTCGTCTTCATATGGTAACAAGCAAAAAAAAAGGCCGCCGCGTGAGCGACGACCCTTTCTTCCCATCTGTTTCCCGCTGTCGCTACCGCTGTCGCTACCGACTCAGATTCTTGATCGAGACACTCTTCTGAGCGGTGCCCGACGCGCCTGAACCGTCTCTTACGATGAGGGTGGCCGTGTAGGTTCCCCTGCTCACGTAGGTGTGGTTGGTGACCGAACCTGACCCGCTCACTCCGTCGCCGAAGTTCCAGCTATAGCTCGTGATCGCGACATCGTCGGTCGAGGCTGAGCCGTTGAACGTACATGTGCTCCTGTTGCAGCTGACGCTGAAGGCCGCTACAGGTGCGTTGTTCGCCGGCGGTGGTGGTGGTGGCGGCGGCACGATCACCCCACCGCCAGAACCGTTCACGCGCAGCAGGCGATTCGGCGAGCCCGTGAGCAAACCGGAAAGTGCGCCGCTCGTTGCGTTCGAGATCACTGCGTTTGCAACGGTTGCAGGCGACGCACCAGGATTGCTCTGAAGGTAAAGTGCCGCCGCACCAGCAGCGTGAGGCGAAGCCATCGACGTTCCGCTCGCGGTTCCATAAGCGTTGTCGTCGGTGTTCCATGCAGAGTAGATCGCGCTTCCTGGCGCAAAGAGATCCACGCACGAGCCTGCGTTGGAGAAGGAAGCCTGCAGATCGCCGCTGGTCGTGGCCCCAACAGTGACGGCTGCCGCTAGACTCGACGGTGAGTAGCTGCAGGCATCCCCCGCCGCATTCCCCGCTGCAACAACATAGGTCACCCCGGCGTTGATCGAGTTCTGCACCGCCGTGTTCAACGCGCTCGAGTAGCCGCCACTGATGCTCATGTTCGCTACTGCAGGCAGCCGTCGATTCGCCGATACCCAATCAACACCGGCGATGGCGCCACTCGTGGTTCCACTTCCTGCGCAGTCGAGAACGCGCACGCTGTATAGAGTCGCTGCGCGCGCGACACCCAGAGTGGATCCACCGACCGTTGCCGCAACATGAGTCCCATGCCAGTGGCAGCCCTCGGCGCCGTATCCGTCTGCGATCGACGAGTAGGCCGGAACGACTCGACCGCCGAACTGCGAGTGAGTGCTGCGGACACCGGTATCAATTATGTAGACGCTCACGCCCGCACCCGTCGCCGAATATGAATACGCCCCATCCAGCGGAAGCAACGACTGGTCGATTCGGTCCAGCCCCCACGTCGCGCCGATCTGCGTGTCTGTCGCCGAGAATTCCTGATCCTGCTCGACAAGCGCGACCGAAGCATCACGCGCGATGCTCGCCGCGGACTGAGCCGACATGTGCGCGGAAAAACCCTTCATCGCGTGGCTGAATTGTCGGTTGAGCTGTCCGCCGTGAGCCTTGAGGAGTGCGTTCGCTCGGCCGCTGACATCGGTCACGGAGCTCGCGAACACTACTATATACTCGTCGGGGATCCTGCGGCTCTGGGAACTGACCGCCGCCGACATCGCCGGCGGTGCTTCGGAAAGGCTGGGAGCGACTGCATCCTGACAGGCGGACAACACGAGCGGTCCAACACCGAGCAGTAGGACACGGACAATACGAGTCCGCGCGGCCCGGTCGAAAATTTTCGACGGCTGCATGCACCTTCTCCAACTGAATCGTTCGGTAGCCCGACTGGCCTGGTCGCCGGTGACACACAGCGACTGTAGCCTCGGAGCTTTGCGTCCTCGCCTTTAGGCGAGTTTGCCTTTTGTCGCGACTCCCGTCGGAGGAGCGAGCAAACCAGCAGTCGATCTCACCGCACTTTCTCACTCCACCGTGGAATGAGCCGGTATATCGACGCGGCGAATGTACGTCTCACTCGCATTTTGTCAACGCATTTTTTGAGCGGTTTTCAGAGGGAAAACGGCTTGCTTTCGTGGTTGGTTTGGAAACACGAATCAGTCGGTCGCACTCGCTCTCACGTAGTCGCGATTCATCCGCGTGATCGTGTCGATGCTGATCTCCTTCGGGCACGCCTCCTGGCACTCACCATACAGCGTGCATCCACCGAAATCCTCGAGCTCCATCTGCTGCACCATCGACAGCACACGGCGATATCGCTCTGGCTGTCCCTGCGGCAAAATCCCTAGATGACTGACTTTCGCCGCGGTGAACAGCGAAGCCGATGCATTGGGACATGCTGCGACACACGCTCCACAGCCGATGCAGGCAGCCGCATCCATCGCTGCGTCGGCCGAAGTCTTCGGCACGAGCAGAGTGTTCGCATCCTGCGCTCCGCCAGTCGATGCGCTGATGAATCCCCCGGCGCCGATGATTCTGTCGAGCGCGCTCCGATCCACGATAAGATCGCGGATCACCGGAAACGCCCTGGCGCGCCAGGGCTCGATGTCGATCACGTCACCGTCGCGGAAGCTTCTCATGTGAAGCTGGCATGTCGCCGTCCCGTTCATCGGCCCGTGCGCCGCGCCGTTGATCATCAGTGAGCATGACCCGCAGATCCCTTCCCGACAGTCGTGGTCGAATGCGATCGGCTCCTCACCCTTCTCGATGAGTCGCTCGTTTACAACGTCGAGCATCTCGAGGAACGACATGTCGGGACTGATCGACGGCGCATCGTAATCCACCATGCGTCCCTTCGATGCCGGCCCTTCCTGTCGCCAGACACGCAGCCTCAGGTTCATCACTTGTAGCTCCTCTGCGAGAGCTTCACGTTCTCGAACACCAGTGGCTCCTTGTTGAGGACGGGCTGGCTCCCTTCGCCGCTATACTCCCATGCCGCGGCGTACGCAAAATTCTCGTCGTCGCGCAGCGCCTCACCGTCCGGCGTCTGGCTCTCCTCTCTGAAATGCCCTCCACATGACTCTCTTCGGTGAAGCGCGTCGATGCACATCAGCTCGGCCAGCTCGAAGAAATCGGCTACCCGGCCCGCCTTCTCCAATGCCTGATTGAGATGTGTAGCGCTGCCGGGGACATTTACATTCCTCCAGAATTCCTCGCGAAGCCGGGGAATGAGATCGAGCGCTTTCCTGAGGCCCGCTTCGTTGCGAGCCATTCCGCAATAATCCCACATCACACGGCCCAGCTCGCGGTGAAACGAATCGACGGTCCGCTTGCCGTCGATCGACAGAAGCTTCTTCGTCTGCTCCGCAACTCCCGCCTCGGCGTCACGGAAAGCTGGATGAGTTGCCTCTACCTTCGGCGGACGCGCACTCGCGAGATAGTCGCCGATCGTATTGGGGAGAACGAAGTAGCCGTCGGCCAGGCCCTGCATCAGCGCGCTCGCTCCGAGACGGTTGGCGCCGTGGTCCGAGAAGTTCGCTTCGCCGATCACGTGCAGCCCTTCGATCGTGCTCATGAGGTTGTAATCGACCCACAGCCCGCCCATCGTGTAGTGAACAGCGGGGTAGATGCGCATCGGCACCCTGTACGGATTCTCGTCGGTGATGCGCTGATACATCTCGAACAGGTTGCCATACCGCTCCCGGATGACATCCTCGCCCAGCCGCTTGATGGCATCGGCAAAATCGAGATAGACACCCAGGCCGCTCTCACCTGCACCGCGGCCTTCGTCGCACGCCTCCTTCGCCCCGCGCGACGCGATGTCGCGCGGCGCCAGGTTGCCGAAGCTCGGATACTTCCGCTCGAGGAAGTAGTCGCGCTCGGATTCGGGAATTTCATTCGGCGGCCGGCGGTCACCTGCTTTCTTCGGCACCCACACACGCCCGTCGTTGCGAAGCGACTCGCTCATCAGCGTGAGCTTGGACTGATACTCGCCGCTCACCGGAATGCACGTTGGGTGAATCTGCGTGAAGCACGGATTGGCGAACGCGGCGCCTCGCTTGTACGCACGCCAGATGGCGGTAGCGTTCGATCCCTTGGCGTTGGTGGAGAGATAGAAGACATTGCCATAGCCACCCGTGCCGAGCACGACGGCGTCGGCCACGTGCGACTCGATGTTCCCGGTGACGAGATCTCTGGTCACGATGCCGCGAGCCTTGCCGTCGATCACGACCACGTCGAGCATTTCGGTCCGCGGAAACATCGTCACGGTGCCGAGCGCGATCTGGCGCTCGAGAGCCTGATATGCGCCGAGCAGCAGCTGCTGCCCCGTCTGTCCGCGCGCGTAGAACGTGCGCGACACCTGTGCACCGCCGAATGAGCGGTTAGCGAGGAGTCCGCCGTACTCGCGCGCGAACGGCACGCCCTGCGCCACGCACTGGTCGATGATGTTGACGCTGATCTCCGCCAGGCGGTACACATTGGCCTCACGCGCGCGGAAGTCGCCACCCTTGATCGTGTCGTAGAACAGACGATAGATGCTGTCCCCGTCGTTCTGATAGTTCTTCGCTGCGTTGATGCCACCCTGCGCCGCGATGCTGTGCGCCCGCCTCGGCGAATCCTGGAAGCAGAAACACTTCACGTTGTATCCGAGCTCGCCGAGCGTCGCCGCGGCCGCTCCCCCTCCAAGCCCGGAACCGACGACGATGACAGTGTATTTCCGCTTGTTCGCCGGATTGACGAGCTTCATCTCGAAGCGGTGACGGTCCCACTTCTTTTCCAGTGGGCCCGCCGGAATGCGCGCGTTCAGCTCCATATCAGCCGATTAATCCAGCGAAGACGGCTACCGGCACGATGGTGAAGCCGAGCCAGACGAGGCCGGCAATCGCCAGAGCCACCGTTCGATGCTGTGGATCCTTCGATGGTTGCGAAAGACCAAGGGACCGCACGGAGCTCCAGGCGCCGTGATAGAGGTGGAGTCCCAGCGCAATCATCGACACAACGTAGAAAAGCGTCACCCACCACAGCCGGAAACTGCCGACGATGTTCGAATAGACGTCGGTGTCGCTGAAGCTCCCGCTCGGCCTGATCGTGCCTGTCGTGAAATGAAGTATGTGCAGGACGATGAAAACGAGCAGCACAGCACCGCCCCAGCGCATAGTGCGAGCGGCCCACGTGCTCACCTCGGACTTTCGATTCACGTAATCGAGTGGCCGTGCCGCTCGATTCTGCATCGTGAGCTGGTATGCGGCGATCACGTGCAGAATTACAGCCCCGATGAGAATCAGGCGAACGATCCACAAAAGCTCGCCGGTGCTCTGAAGAAAATGAGCGTAGGCATTCATCGCATCGGGCCCGCGAAAGACGAGCAGGTTCCCCGCCATGTGACCGATGACGAAGCCGACTCCAATCAGGCCAGTCACGCCCATCACCACCTTCTTTCCGATCGCCGCCCTGTAGAAGCGAAGTGCCCGGTTCATCTCCTGTCAGAGCTTGACCGCGGCCATCGGCTCCCTGACCGCATCCGCACTCCGCTGGAGAGCGGCGCGCTCATCATCTGTGAGGGTCACCTCGATGATGCGCTCCAGGCCACCCCGGCCAAGCTTGCACGGAACGCCGAGGAACAATCCTGACAAGCCATACTCGCCATCGAGCCACGCAGCGCACGGCAGGATGCGCTTCTGATCACGCACGATCGCTTCGCACATCTGCACTGCTGCGGCAGACGGCGCATAGTAGGCCGAGCCGGTCTTGAGGTACTTCACGATTTCCGCGCCACCGTTGCGTGTGCGATCCACAATTGCGTCGAGGCGTTCCTTCGACATCAGCTGCGTTACCGGAATGCCGCTCACGCTGGTGTAGGAGATGAGCGGGACCATCGTGTCGCCGTGACCGCCCAGCACCATCGCCTGGATGTCGCGCACCGAGACGTCGAGCGCTTCGGCGATGAACGACCGGTACCGCGCGGTGTCCAGCACACCCGCCATGCCGAGCACACGCTGCCGCGGAAAGCCGGTGATCTCCTTCGCCACCCACGACATCACGTCGAGAGGGTTCGACACCATGATCAGTATTGCGTCGGGAGAGGTGGCCTTGATGCTCTCCGACACCTGCTTGACGATGCCCGCGTTCGTATTGAGCAGATCGTCGCGCGACATCCCCGGTTTGCGCGCGATGCCCGCGGTGACGACGACAATCTCGGAATTCGCCGTCTCGTCGTAGCCGTTGGTGCCGATGACGCGGGTGTCGAAGCCTTCGATCGGCGCGGATTCCCACTGGTCGAGGCCCTTCCCCTGCGGAACGCCTTCCATGATGTCGACGAGAACTACCTGGCGGGCAAGCTCCTTTTCGGCGATGCGTTGCGCGGTCGTCGCGCCTACGTTGCCCGCGCCGACGACCGTAATCTTGTTGATCATTTGCTCAGTTGGATTGATGGAGAACTGCGAAGCGAAAGTTATTTCGGCTCGTAGGCGCTGGCAAACCGCGCGTCAGCCTCCGACCTGAGACAGCGCGCGCAGACCGCCTGTCCGCATCTGCAGCAGCTCGTGCTCGAGCGGCTTCGCGGCGAGAGCCTCGCGGAACAGCACTGCGAGGTCGGAGCCAGCCCGATAAGGATCGCGCAGGTTGACTTCGTGATCGCCGAACAGGCAGGTGCGGAGCCGTCCATCGGCAGTGAGGCGCACGCGATTGCAGCTCGCGCAGTAGGTGTGAGTCATCGGAGTGATGACCCCTATCGACCCCGCTCCTCCCGCAAACCTGTAGTAGCGCGCCGGACCGTTTCCCTTTGGTGGACCGGGATCGCTCGCCAGTGGAGCGACCTGCGATGCGCGGTCGAGAACCTCATCCGAAGGAACGACGTGCTCCCACGTTACGGCGCTCATCGATCCAACGGGCATGAGCTCGATGAATCGAACGTGCCACGGGTGTTCGATCGTGAGCCGTGCGAAGTCCGCTATCTCGTCGTCGTTGATCCCTCGCATGACGACCATGTTGATCTTTATCGGTGCAAGGCCGGCGCGCTCCGCGGCGAGTGCGGCAGCGAGAGGATCGAAGCCCATGTCGCGGCGCGCGATCCTCGCGATCCGCTCGGGGCGGAGCGAGTCGGCGCTGATGTTGACCCGGTCGAGTCCGGCGGATGCATAGAGGGGGGCGAGCTCCGCGAGACGCACTCCATTCGTCGAGAGAGCGATGTCCTCGATTCGCGGTATGGCGCGCAGCTTCGCGATCAGCCGCTCGAGCTGTGGCCTGATTGTAGGCTCGCCACCGGTGATCCGCACCCGCGAGAGTCCCTCGGCGGAGAGGACCGTCACGATTCCCGCAATCTCTTCGTAGGAGAGAATGTCCGCCTTCGGCAGCCATTGCAGTCCTTCGGGCGGCATGCAGTAGAGACAGCGGAAGTTGCACTTGTCGGTGACCGAGATGCGGAGATACTCGATTCGCCTCCCGTAACGATCGATCGACGTGGCTGTCACGTGACGGAGCTCGTTCCGGCGCCGACCCATTCGCGCGAGCCGTCCGCATAGTGCTCGAGCTTCCAGATCGGCGCGCGGGCTTTCGTTTCGTCGACGATATACCGCAGGGCATCCATCGCCGGCGCGCGGTGATGATGTGCGACCACCACGCCGATCGATACGTCGCCGGGCACGAGCTCGCCGACACGGTGCTCGATCACCGCGGCCTCAACGCCGAACTTCGTTCCGGCTTCCTCGAGGATCAGTCCCATTTCCCGCTCTGCCATTTCGTCGTATGCCGAGTATTCGATGCCGCCGACTTCGCGGCCTTCATTGCTGGACCGCACGGTGCCCAGGAACAGCGCCGTTGCGCCGCAGGATTCGGATGCGACTTCGGCGATGAGCGAGTCCGACAGAATCGGATGCCTGACCATCGTGGCGCGCATCATCCGCCCGCTACCGGAGGAATGAATGCGACCTCGTCGCCGTCAGACAGCGAGGTCCGCGCGTCGGCATAGCTGCAGTTGACCGCGACAAGTGGAGACGGAGGGAGCGTGGCAGCTCCGGGGAGCGACGAGATCGAGCGAGTCACGTCGGCAACTGTGGCGCTGTCAGGCATCTCGAGCTCGAGTCGTGATCGCCCGAGCTTGTCCGCATAAGACGCGAAGAGGCGGACGGTTACATTCATGGCCTCACCGGCCGGCGAGCTACTCTGCCTCGGAGAGCTCGGGATCGTGGAGCTCAGTCATCTCCACTCCTGCCACCAGCGCGCGCAGCTCCTTCGACGGCTTGAAAACCGGAACCGGGCGCGCGGAAACTTCGACGGGTGAGCCAGTTCGAGGATTGCGAGCCATGCGTGTCTTGCGGCGCCGGATCTTGAAAGTGCCGAAGCCGCGAACCTCGATGTTCTCCTGATGCTGAAGTGACTCCTTGACCGCATCCAGGAAAGCGTCCACAACCCGGGCGCAATCCTTCTTCGAGATCATCGGTCCCGCTGTCCGGGAAATCTGGGCGGTGACTCTCTCGACCAGGTCCGCTTTAGTCATTGCTCCCGCCTCAGGATTGGCATGCCCGTGTCGCGTAACTCGTTAGAAAGTATGACTTTACTGAAATAGTGTCAAGCGTTTCAACGAGTCGTGCAGCTGGTGCGGGGACTATCGACGGCGGCGGATGGCGTCGATGAATTCGTCGAAATGAGGGACTGCGTCGTGAGGTCCTGGAGCCGCCTCGGGATGATACTGCACCCCGAACACGGGTAGTGTCCTGTGTCGGAGGCCTTCGACCGTCCCGTCATTCAGGTTGACGTGGGTCACCTCGAGGTCGCTCGATCCCTTTATTCCCGACTCGTCGCCTTCCACAGCAAAGCCGTGATTCTGCGAAGTGATGAGGACACGTCCTGACGCCATCTCTTTCACCGGATGGTTTCCACCCCGGTGACCGAATGGGAGTTTGGTGGTCGATCCGCCGAACGCGAGACCGAGCACCTGATGTCCAAGGCAGATTCCAAAGACCGGAGTTCCGCTCGTCGCGAGCTCTCTCACTGCATCCGGCGCATAGGTGATCGCGTCGGGATCGCCCGGTCCGTTGGAGAGAAAGATTCCATCTGGTTTTTCCGCAAGCGTGTCACGCGCCGGAGTATCGGCGGGCACGACCGTCACACGCGCGTCGTGATCGGCGAATATCCGAAGAATGTTTCGCTTGATCCCGAAATCGTAAGCAATGATGTGACGGGCAGCGCCTGGATCGCCCCAGCTGTAGCGCTCACGCGTCGTGACGCGCGATGCGAGGTCCAGACCTTCCATCGAAGGACATGCCTCGAGAGCTGCGAGTGCTTCGCGCGAGGGAGACACGCCGGCCCCGATCACTCCGCGCATCACTCCGGCGGACCTCAGATGACGCGTCAGGCGCCGCGTATCAACCTCCTGCAGGATCGGAACATCAGACGACTCGAGCCACCCTGCGAGATCACCTGTAGCGCGCCAGTTGGAGTACGTGTTCGAGAGCTCGCGTACTACGATTCCGGCAACCTGCGGGTGTGCGGATTCCGGATCTTCGGTGTTGATGCCGTAGTTCCCGATCTGAGGCGCGGTCATGACCACGATCTGCCCCGCGAAAGACGGGTCGGTGAACATCTCCTGATAGCCGGTCATGTTGGTCGAGAACACGACCTCCGCTACGGTGGGCTCACGTCCATTCGTGCGGCCGGACACGGCAGCCGCATTGCCGATTCGTCCACGAAAAAGGGTTCCGTCCTCAAGGAGGAGGAACCCCGGGGTCGTCTCGAAGTCGTTCAACTCTCGCGGATTATTTCTTGGTTGCCGGCGGAACCGTGGCCGGCGTCGTCGCCGGCGGCGTGGTGCCCTTCGTTGCCGCTCCTGGCGCGGGCTCGAGTGGAACAGCCGGCGCTGCGGCTGCCGGCCCGCTCGTCACGGGCGAAGGAGCTGATGCCGGTGGAGGGCTGCCGAACGTATCCTCGAGGACCGACTTCGGCGCTTGCGTGCGCGTGGACATGACCTGCAGCACGAAGGAAAGGCCGAGGAAGATTCCCGCGCACCACCAGGTCGCTTTCGTGAGAATCGTGCCGGCTTGCCGGATGCCGATGAACGCATCGGGCGACGAGCTGGCGCCGCCGAAATTGGCAGCGAGTCCGCTGCCTTTGCCGGCCTGGAGCAGAATCACCGCGACCAGAACGAACGCGTCGATGATGAGGATTACGAGGAGAGTTGTGTAGAGCATTCCGGGTTATTCGAGGTCTGTGTACAGCCTTGAAATATATCATGGGTCGGCGGCGATGAATCAAATCCGGCTCGAGGACCAAGGATTGAGGACTTTGCGGAGCCAGCAGTTGTCTTGAAAGTCAAGCGGTGGCGGTCGCGATTTGCGCCCGCCACCG
>JBDTRZ010000091.1:0-12552 GCA_039931395.1 Gemmatimonadales bacterium | reverse complement strand
AGGCGCTCTCCCGGGTGACGACTCCGATCTTCATGAGCATCGTTTACTTTGTTGTGCTGACGCCGATCGGGCTCCTGCGCCGGTCATTCGGCAGCAATCCGCTCGTTCACGACGCGGTCGGCGGAAGCTACTGGAAGCCTCGCGCGAAGATCGATCCCGACGCTGCGCGGCGCCGAATGGAAAGACAGTTCTAGGGAGCGGAAGCGAATGGGATTCATCGGGTTGATGCGCGAGCTCTGGGCATTCATGAAGGAGAGGAAGAAGCTCTGGCTCTTTCCCATTCTCTTCGTGCTGCTCGCCGTCGGCGGTCTCCTGGTACTCGCGCAAGGCTCGGCGCTCGCTCCGTTCATATACACGATCTTCTAGAATGGGGAAGCTGAAGAAGGCGGTCTTTCTGGCGATCACGATCGCCATGCCGTTCCTTCTCCTCGCACTCATCGAAGTCGGGCTGCGGATCGGTCCATACGGCGGAGACATGTCCGCGTTCGACACTCCGCCGTTGTTCAAGGGCAGGTACCGCACCCCGGGGAGGAATGTGGCGCGCCGCTATTTCCCCCGCGAGCGAGTTCCCCCGTCGCCTCCCGCTGATGCGTTTCTAGTCTCGAAGCCGGCGCACTCGATGCGCGTCTTCGTGCTTGGCGAGTCAGCCGCGGCAGGCTTTCCATATCCGCCCAACGGAACGTTTTCCCGTGTGCTGCGTGATGCGCTTGCCGACGTGCTCCCCAACGACACAGTGGAAGTCGTCAACCTGGGGCTAGCGGCGACAAACAGCTTCACCATCGCAGACCTCGCAGGCGATGTGATCGGGCAGAAGCCCGATGCCGTCATCATCTACGGCGGTCACAACGAGTACTACGGCGCTCTCGGCGTGGGCTCGACGGAGAGTCTCGGATCGTGGCCCGCATTCGTGCGTCTGTATCTCAAGCTGCAGCGGCTCAGGACATTTCTGCTGATGCGGAACGCGGTGACGTCCCTGCTTGCGACTGTTCGAGGCGGCCGATCCGTGAGTGACATCGAAGCCGACGCGACGCGAATGGAGAGCGTGGTCGCCGATCAGCGAATCACGCTCGGAGGAAAGACATACGAGCGCGGGGTCCGCCAATACGAGAGCAATCTTCGTGTGGCCGTAGGCGCATTCCGGAATGCGGGGATTCCCGTTTTCGTTG
Organism: Gemmatimonadales bacterium; assembly: GCA_039931395.1. Lineage (GTDB taxonomy): Bacteria > Gemmatimonadota > Gemmatimonadetes > Gemmatimonadales > Gemmatimonadaceae > UBA4720. The sequence goes on along the minus strand of JBDTRZ010000091.1, from coordinate 11,386 downwards.
GCAGCACTCCGAGCAACTTGCGAGATCTGGCGCCATTCGGGACGGCGGCAATCCCTCCCGACAGCACAGCGAGATTCGTGTTCGACTCCGCGCGAGCGAGGCTGGCGCGCGGCGACAGTATCAATGCGGGAAGGATGTTCGCGCAGGCGCGCGACCTGGACGTTATCCGCTTTCGAGCGCCTGGGGAGTTCGAGGAGGTCCTGAAACGCGTCGCGCGCGATACGAAATCAGTCTATACGCCTGTCGCGGAGGGCTTCTCCGCAGCAGCTGCGTATCGCATTCCGGGCGCGGACCTTTTTCTGGAGCACGTGCACCCGAATCAGCGTGGATACGTTCTGGTCGCGCGGATGTACTTCGACGCGTTACGGCGATCGGGGTTTGCTGGCCGGCGTGCGGATATGAGCCGCTTTGCCGGATGGGACTCGTATGCGTCGCGCATGCGGCTTACCGCTCTCGACCATGGAATCGCGTATCACACGGTGATGACGGTCACGACACGATGGCCGTTCGTTCCTTTGGCGCATCAGCTGGACTACCGTGGGGTTTACAAGCCGTCGACCTTCGTGGACAGTCTCGCCTTCAGTGTCTCCCGCGGGGGAACTTCGTGGGGCCAGGCCAAGGTGATGCTTGCTTTGCGGTACGCCGCAGCCGGGAAGCCGGACAGCGCGCTCGGCGAGTATGAGGGACTCATTCGCGACCAGCCGCAGCTGGAAATGGCGTGGGGTCTCGCGGGTCGCGCGCTGCTTTCCGCGAAGCAGCCGCAGCGCGCGCGTCCCTATCTCGAGCGAGCATACGCGCTGGAGCCAACCGCCTTCACTTCATTCGCGCTCGGCGCGATGGCGATGCAGGAGCGAAACGTGCCTGGAGCCATCGCTCTCTTCGAGCAATCGATTCAGCTCGATCCGAACAATCCAACGGCTCTGTACCAGCTTTCCCTGGCTTACGCCATGACGAGAGACGTGGAGCACGCGCGGGCTACCGCGTTGCGTCTCGCCCAGACGGAGCCACGATATCCCGGTCTTGGCGAGCTGATGGCCGCACTGGGGCTCACCCCGCGCTGATCGCACGCTCCTTGCCCGTATGTGCGACGAGGCTAGCTTCCGGCGCGCAGGCTCACAATCGCGAGGTCCTCATGAAACGAAGCGTTCTGAATTGCCTTGTCTTCTCAGCGGCTGTCGCGATACTCGCGGCGTGTGCGTCGGCGCCGGGCGCGAGCAGTCGCATCTCGGTTGCGTACGCCGCGATATCGGACGCGAAAGGCAACGAGCGGGGGGTCGCGGAATTGTGGCAGGACAGAGACAACGTGGTGCATGTGAACGCTCAGGTTAGCGGTATGCCGCCCGGCCCGCACGGGATTCATTTCCACGCGGTGGGCTCATGCGATGCGTCGGGTGCGACGGCCTTCGCTTCGGCCGGTGCGCACTACAACCCGCTCGGCCGGCAGCACGGCCTGGACAACCCCGCAGGGCCGCACGCTGGAGACGCACCGAACTTCACGGTGAGCTCTGACGGACTCGCCAGAGTGTCGTTCGCGACCGACCGGGTCTCGCTCACCGATGGCTCGACGACGCTCTTCGACAGCGACGGAAGCGCGCTCGTGATTCACGCCGCCGCGGACGATCAGATTTCGCAGCCATCCGGGAACAGCGGGGCGCGGATAGCGTGCGGGGTTGTCAAACGGACACCATAAAAAGACGGTTCACTCGCGGGCCGCGCTCCTTCTGAGCGCCGCGAGGGCCGCCCCTCGGTAATACTCTGAGTCGATCGCATCCACCGCCTTTTCGAATGCGGGCCTGACAGCGTCGTCGATCCTGTACCTGCGAGCCACCGAGGCCAGGATCTCCGAGATCTCACTGTCGGATTTCATCTTCGCCGCAACGCCGAGAACACCAATGACAACTTCGCGGCTGAGAGGATCCCGGCTCAGCGCGGTGTTGAGAGTCTCGTTCTTGTAGTAGTCGGAGTCGATGTTCTGCGTAGCGCTGAAGAAGGAGGCCCAGTCGTCGACGTGATCGCCCCTCACCAGCGAGCGAAGCGCCTCCGACTTGTAGTAGTCGGATTTTATTCCCGATACTGACGACATGACGAGTGCCGATGTCTTCCGGTCCCACGCTCCGTCACCGCCCATCGCCTGCAGGAGCTCTGACCGGTAGTAGTCTGATTCGATCCTGCTCAACGCCTCCGCGTAGTAGCCGCGCGTTTCGGCATTGAGCGCGTACTGGCTTGCGACGCTTTTGAGAAGCTCTGACAGGTAGTAGTCTGACTTCATCCCGGAAGCAGACTGGAGAAGTATCCCGACGGTTGCATTGCTCAACCGTCCCTTTGTGAGAACCTTCTTCAGGGTCTGCGACTTGTAGTAGTCCGACTTCATTTTGCCCGCCGCTTCGGCGAAACCGCGCCACGTCGCCTCGTTCGCGGATCCCTGCGACGCGAACTTGCTGAGCACTTCCGACATGTAGTAGTCGCTCGAGGCCATGTCGATCGAGATCTGTCTCACGATGCCGTTGAGCGTGGCGGCGTCGAGCGTCACTCCCATGTCGAGCAGCGCGCCATAGTACTTGCTCTTGGGATATGCAGAGTTGATCAGCGAGATTTCAGCGAGCACTCCGCGCAGGCCGCTCGTTCGGTAGATCTGCGGCACGCGCGTCGCTGCGGCAAACGCGGTCCTTCTCTCGACCGCGAGAAGCGTACGTGCGAGCCAGGCGCGAGCGGCGTCATCGTAGGGCGCGCGGTCGCCGTTCACCCAGTAGATGTGATCGAGCGTGCCGTTGTCGGCACGGCGAATCTCCATGCGGCGCGTAGAGCGGCCCTGTCGCTCCTCGATTCTGAACCAGCCGTCGCGCGCGAGCGATTCGACGTCGGAGAGATCGGGACGAAGCGTGAACTTCCCTTCGGCGCGCATGTCGAGCGAGCAGCCTTCGCGTGTGAAGCGAACTGTCGTGGACGGGCTCCGGCTCGAGTTGTCGTCGTCGTTGATGGAGATGTTGGTGCTTCCTTCTCCCACGGACCAGCACACCGGGTCCTGAACGGAAATCGCAGACAGAGCGGGGAGTGGCGGACTGACCGCCGGCCCGGCGAGATGACCATTGCCTTCGGCGGCCGGGGCGATCAGCCCAATTGCGGGAAGCTGCGCCGCCCGCACGATGGCGCTCTGCAGGATCACGAATGGCGCAGGCTTGCGCGACTCGACTGTGGCGATCGGCGGCGCAATCTCCTGGATGCCGGATGGAAGTGCTGCTGGAGCTTCGGCTACCGCGGCTGCCGCAGCACCGGGAGTGAGAGATGCGAGCGGCAGCACGACTGCGACCGCGCTCAGAGACACCGCAGCGGCAGCGCGGCGCGTCACGCTGCGCCGATTGCGACTTGTGTCGAGCACGGCGAGCAGCCGGCCGGAAAGCTGAGATGGACGGGCCATGGCGATTGCGGAGCAGGATGTGTGCGAAGGCGCGCGAAGGGTTCTCGCGACTGCAAGAAGGTTGGCTGCGTAGTCGGATGCACTCGAGCCCGAGCTGATGACACGGTCGTCGCAGGCGAGCTCGCGCTCGACGCGCATCCGATGAGCCGCGACCCATATGAGAGGGTTGAACCAGTAGAACGCGCAGGCGATCTGCGCAACGAGCTGAGTCAGACAGTCGCGACGCTCGACGTGAGCGAGCTCGTGCAGGAGAACGTTGCGGCGCTGCCATTCAGGCCACTGCTCGGCACATGATGGGACGAGCAGCGTCGGCGAAACGATGCCCCACGTCATCGGCATTGTGGTTGCCTCGCTCTCGATCAAGGTCACGCTTCGAGCCAGATGCGCGATCGACGGGGTGCGTGCGAGGAGATCCATCCACGCGCCCGCACGGACACGATGAGCGCGGCGCGAGAGCACCTTTACGCGGATGAGTGCGACGGCGAGTGGAAGCAAAGCGACGAGCATGCCTGCGATCCACAGGTAGAAGAGCGCCGCGCTCCAGTCCATTCTGAAGCTCGGCTCGGTTCGCGCTTCGACCGCGAGCGTTGGCACCGCCGCAGTGCCTGCGTCTTCCGGCACTCGAATCTCGAGAGCGGGAGACGCAAGCTCGGTGACCGCACGGCTGTCGATCCTGCTGACCGGAATCGGCGCCGGCTCGTTGTTCATGTCGACAGACGATTCCGGAGGTGTCCACGCGGCGACCTCGATTTGCGGGCCGTTCGCCCTGCTCAAGGCTTCGCCAATGAATGGAACGACGAGCGCCGAGGTGACGGCGAGAGTCCAGACGAGGTGCCGTGAAGCGGCCGACGCGGATCGCCACGCAACGATCACGAGTCCGGCAATGCCGAGAATTACAGTTCCCTTCAGTGCAGCGGTTACCACAAAGGTCAGGAGCTGAGACTCGGTCATGTCATTTGCCCTCGCGTTTGGCCTGCTCCACGAGCTTTGCCAGCCGGTTCAGCTCGGTCTCCGACAGGTCGCTGGCAGACATGTCCAGAAGCGCCGCCACAGCGTTCGACGTGGATCCGCCGAAAAAGGTTTTCACCATCTGCTTCAAGGCCGATTTCTGGGCCACAGGTCTCGAGACGATCGGTGCGTACACGTACCGGGGTCCGTCGTAGGCGTGCTTGAGGTGACCCTTGTCCTCGAGGATGCGCAGCAGCGCGCGCACCGCGGAATAGCTCGGCGCTTCCGGCAGATTCTGCTGCACCTCCGCCGCTGTGCCTGAGCCCAATCGGTATAGGATGTCCATGATCTGTCGCTCGCGGCGGGAGAGGGTGTTGTTGTCGGGCATCTCTCGATGATTGAGGGTTATGCTAAAAACCTAGCACTCTGTCAAGAAATTAGCACACTTCTTCCAGCCGTCAAGCCCGGCGTGCGAGACGTCGCGATCGGCTTCCATGAGTTACGGATAAGTGGGGCGCGCGTTTCAATGCGGAGTAAGGGTTCCGCTGGCATGGCTTACTGAATCTGGCTCAAATGCCGCGATTTCTCACATTTGTTCTAAATCCACAGGCGCAATTCCTGCCTCGTAAATCGGTCATGAACGACCCCCTCGACTCGTCCCGCTCCGGGCCGGATCCGCCCGAAGGCGGGCCGGGACGGGGGCTCGATCACGGCTCCGCCAAAAGTCGCCCCGTAGACCGAAGAAAACCGGAGCGACGGGCGCTTTTTCTCGCCGACATCAGCCGGACGCTGATGGAGTCTCTCGACTACGAGCAGACTGTCGCGACTCTAGCCCGGCTCGCAATGCCGGAGCTGGGCGCGTGGTGCATCGTAGACCTTCTCACGGACGGCGACGAGATCCGACGGGTCGCAGTGTACCATCCGAACCCCGCTATGCAGGAACTGGCAAGGGAGCTCGAGACCCGATACCCGCCGTCGTCGAATGACGTGCTCGGCGCGCCGCGAATTCTTCGAACCCAGCAGCCCGAGCTGGTGCCGGAAGTGACCGAAGAGCTTCTCACGTCGTTCCAGGACGAGCGGCAGCTCGGCATGCTCCGGCAGCTGGGATTCTGCACCTACATGGTTCTTCCTCTCAAGGCGCGCGGGAAAGTTCTCGGAGCGATCACCTTCGTCGGTGTGACTTCCGAGCAGCGCTACACGCCGAAGGACCTGTTGTTCGCGGAAGACGTTGCCGGCCGCGCCGCGATGGCAATGGACAATGCGTGGCTTTACCAGGAAGCGCAGAACGCGCGGGAAGAAGCCGTCGCGGCCGTCGCACGCGCGACTCTCGCGGACAGGGCGAAGACGGACTTTCTCGCAACGATGAGCCACGAGCTCAGAACTCCGCTCAACGCCATCGCGGGTTATGCAGAGCTCCTCGAGCTCGGGATGCGCGGCCCGATCAGCGAGCAGCAGCGTGAAGCGATCGTCCGCATCCGTCGAAGCCAGAACCATCTCCTCGGCATCGTGAACGACATTCTCACATTTGCAAAGACAGAGAACGGACGGATCCCGCTTCAGCTCGAGAACACGCCCGTCGCTCCCGCGATCGAGTCCGCCCGGTTTCTTGTCGAGCCGATGCTCACAGCTCACGAGATTCAGTACAGCTTCGAGGAGTGTGAAGAGCTGCTCTCGGTAATCGCCGACCGCGAGCGACTACAGCAGATCCTCATGAACCTGCTGTCGAACGCAGCCAAGTTCAGCCGCCGCGGAGGCTGGGTCAGCGTACGATGCGAAGTTCGCGACCACCTCGTGGCGATTACCGTCGAGGACAAGGGTCAGGGAATCAGGGCGGACAAGCTCGAAGCCATCTTCGAGCCGTTCGTTCAGCTCTCGAGCGGTCTCACGCGCACGACTGACGGCAGCGGACTTGGCCTTGCGATAAGCCGGGAGCTCGCTCGCCTCATGGGCGGTGACGTCACAGTGCAGAGCACGCCCGGCGAAGGATCCAGATTCACGCTGACGCTGCCGCTCGGCCCGCAAGCGGTCACGGTTCTGTAACCCTCGCAGTCCCCGTAGATTTGGCGCGATGAGTTTCGCGCGCACGTTTCTGAAAGGCATCGTCGACTACGCCGGCCTCTTTCCTCCAGCGACCCAGGGAATGGCCGATGCGGTGCGCACCTACGCCGAATACCGGAGCGGCGAAGATCGCGCGCTGCTCGGCCGGTTCGTCGTACCAATTGCTCGAATCGACAAATTCTCGGCGGCGGCCGAGTCAGTTCTCCCGAGAGGCGACGGCGCGGAGCCGTGGCGCGTGAGTGTAATCGCCGGGGGCGATCTCTCCGCTGTGAGGGAAAAGTCTCTCCATTTCAACTGCAGCCACTGGCAAGGATCGGACGTGGGTCACGCCATTTGCGATTCCATCGAGCTTCCCGTTCGCTCCGCCGGAGAGATAGCGGTCGCCCTGAGCTCGTTTCCCACGTTCTTCAGGATATTCCTCGAGATTCCTGTCGATACAGATCCTGAGCGGTTGATCGCCTCGCTGGCAGGCACGCGGGGCGGCGCAAAGATAAGGACCGGTGGAACCGTCGAGAGCGCGATACCTGACTCCGCTACCGTGCTGCGATTCATCAAGGCATGCCATCGTCACGGCGTTCCGTTCAAGGCAACCGCCGGACTGCATCACGCCATTCGCGGTCTTTACCCCCTGACGTACGAACCGAATGCGCCGCGTGCGTTGATGTTCGGGTATCTGAACGTTTTTCTTGCCGCGGCAGCTGTGGAAGCGGATGCGCCTGATGCGTACGTGCTCGACATCCTCAACGAGACCGACGCATCGGCCTTCCTTTTCACTGAGAAGGCCGTGTGGTATCGCGATCTCGTGATGGGGGGAGGTCAATTTGCCGCTGTACGCGAGCGGGTTGCGCTCTCTTTCGGTTCGTGCTCCTTCACGGAACCTGTCTCCGAAGCCAAGACGCTCGGTATTATCTGAGCACATGCTGAACGAGACGCACGATCCATCGCTCCGCAGCTGGATCACATCCGCCAATGAGCCCGGCAGTGACTTTCCGATACAGAGTCTTCCTTTCGGTGTCTTCTCGGAATCCGGCGGCGCTGCGAAGGGGAGAGTGGGGGTTGCGATCGGCGATCGGATTCTCGATGTGACGCGATGCGTGGACGAGGGCCTCATCGATGGATCGCCGGCTGCTCGCGCCTGTGCGGCGCCGGCACTCAACCAGCTCATGTCGCTCGATCCTGCCGAGCTTTCCCAGCTGAGGAATGACCTGAACCTGCTTCTTCGAGAGGGAACAACTCAGGCGCTGAGAGCGGAGAAAAAAAGTGACGCGGTCTTGCTGCAGATGTCGTCCGCGTCGATGCGCCTGCCGGCTCAGATCGGCGACTACACCGACTTCTATGCGTCGGTGCATCACGCGACCAACGTCGGCAGCATGTTCCGGCCGGACAATCCACTGCTTCCGAACTACAAGTACGTCCCGATCGGGTATCACGGGCGCGCATCGTCCATCGTGGCGTCGGGCACGTCTGTGCAGCGACCGAGCGGCCAGACGAAATCGGCCGATGCCGACCGGCCATCGTTCGGTCCGTCGCGGATGCTCGACTACGAAGCAGAGCTCGGTTTTTTTGTGGGCCAGGGAAACGGGCTTGGGCAGCCCATCTCAATCGATGATGCGGCATCGCACATCTTCGGCTTCTGTCTCGTCAACGACTGGTCCGCGCGCGACATCCAGGCGTGGGAGTACCAGCCGCTCGGTCCCTTTCTCGCCAAGAATTTCGCCACCAGCGTCTCGCCATGGGTCATTACTGCTGAAGCCGCCGAACCGTACAGGGTTGCCGCAGCGCTCCGGCCCGCTGGAGATCCGGAGCCACTGCCATATCTCGCATCGGCTGAGGATGCAGCGCGCGGCGGCATCGCCGCGTTTCTCGAGGTGTACCTCGTGTCGTCGCGAATGCGGGACGATCGCGTCGCGCCGGTCCGGCTAAGCCGCGCACCGTTCGCGGGGATGTACTGGACAGTAGCGCAGATGCTCACGCATCACGCGAGCAACGGATGCAATCTCCGGTCGGGCGATCTCCTCGCGAGCGGTACAGTCTCCGGCGACTCGCCCGATTCGCGAGGGTGTCTGCTCGAGCTCACGTGGCGCGGAACGAAGCCGCTCACCCTTCCTACCGGTGAGGAGCGACGCTTCCTCGAGGACGGGGACCAGGTGATAATGAAAGCATATCTCGAGGCTCCGGGCAGACCGCGCATCGGGCTCGGAGAATGCAGCGGAACAATTCTTCCTGCTGCTGAAGGGCGATCAGATCGATCTAGTTGATTCGCGGCGACGACCGTCGCCCCGCCAGGTAAACCACAACAACGGACGGAATGAGGCAGAACGGCAAACCAGGCCGCGGCTCACGCGGTGACGCATCCTACGAAGTTCGCAGGTCGAGAATCCAGGGGCGCGGTCTCTTCGCGACGCGCAGGATCCGCCCCGGGCAGAAGATCATCGAGTACACCGGAGAGAAAGTCTCGAACGACGAGGCGGACCGCCGCTACGACGAAGAGAACATGAAGCGGCATCACACATTTCTCTTTACGCTCGACGACGACTACTGCATCGACGGCAGGCCGCGCAGCAACACAGCCCGGCTGATAAACCACTCGTGTGATCCCAACTGCGAGGCGATCATCGAGGGGGATCACATCTGGATCTACGCGCTCAAGAACATCCAGCCGGGCGTGGAGCTTGCCTACGACTACCAGTACGAGCGCACCGGTGACAACATTTCGGAGCTGGAGAAATTCTACATGTGCCGCTGCGGTTCGGAGAAGTGCAGGGGCAGCATCATGAAGCCGCCGAAGCGCGGAAAAAAACGGCGGAGAAAACCATCAAATCGGAGTTGAACCGCATGCGACATAACTCACGAATCCTGGCCCTTGCTGGGCTTGCTCTCGCCATGGCCGGGCCTGCGCGCGCCCAGGGCACCTATCGACAGACAGTGCCGATCGATCCCGCCAATGTCGATCGAACCGTCAACGCCTGCATCGACTTCTATCAGTTCGCCAACGGCGGATGGCTCCGCAACAATCCACTTCCTGGGGCCTACTCACGGTGGGGAAGCTTCGACGAGCTCGGCGAAAAGAATCAGGCGGCGCTGACGTCGATCCTGCAATCGGCCCAGGCCGACGCGGACGCCAAGCAGGCCACGGCGTACAAGATGCTCGGCACCTACTACAACACCTGCATGGATTCCGCCGCCGCGGAAAGTCAGGGAGCGACAGCGTTGCAGCCGGAGCTGAACCGGATCTCGGCCATCAACGACAAGACCGCTCTGCAGCGAGAGATCGCAAGTCTGCAGCTGAACGGCGTTCCCGTCCTCTTCGGTTTCGGATCGGTGCAGGACGACAAGAACAGCACGTCGGTGATCGGTGGCGCGTACCAGGGTGGGCTGAGCCTGCCGGACCGTGACTACTATCTGAAGACCGACTCTCAGTCGCTCGAGATCCGGCGCAACTACGTCGCGCACGTTCAGCGGATGCTCGAGCTGGGCGGAAGCTCGCCGGCGCAGGCAGCTCAGGATGCGCAGCGGGTTATGGCCTTCGAGACTGCCCTTGCAGTTGCGGCGCGTCCACGGGTCGAGCTGCGGAATCCGGAGCTCAATTACAACTATCGGACAGCGGCTCAGCTGGCTTCGATGACGCCCAGTTTCAGCTGGAACCGTTACTTCGCCGATCTCGGCCGTCCCGACATTCCCGCGGTGAACGTGCAGAACCCGAAGTTCTTCGCAACGGTGGACAGCCTGATGGCCAACGCTCCGTTGTCCGACTGGAAAGCGTACCTCCGTTGGAAAACGATCAAGGACGCCGCTCCGATCCTCAGCTCGCGTTTCGTGAATGAAGACTTTGCGTTTCAGAAGTCCCTGAGCGGTGCACGCGAGATGCTGCCCCGCTACAAGCGCTGCACGCGGTCAACCGACTTCGGGCTTCGCGATGCGCTGGGCCAGGCGTACGTCGAGCAGAACTTCACGCCGAGCGCCAAGGCCAGAGCGCTGGAGATGGTGCACAATCTCGAGGGAGTGCTGCGCGACCGGATCAACGCGCTTCCATGGATGAGCGAGACGACGAGGAAGCAGGCCCTGGTGAAGCTCGCCGCGTTTACCGAGAAGATAGGATACCCGGAAAAGTGGCGCGACTACTCCACTCTGACGATCGCGAGGGGGCCGTTTCTCAACAACGTCTACGCGGTCAACCGCTACGAGAACAAGCGCGATCTCGACATGATCGGCAAGCCGGTGGACCGCACGCAGTGGGGAATGACGCCTCCAACTGTGAATGCGTACTACAACCCGTCAATGAACGAGATCGTCTTTCCCGCTGGGATTCTGCAGCCGCCCTTCTTCTCCGCAACCGCGGATGACGCAGTGAACTATGGCGGGATGGGAAGCGTGATCGGGCACGAGATGAGCCACGGATTCGACGACCAGGGGGCACAGTACGACCCACAGGGGAATCTGAAGAACTGGTGGACTGACGCCGACCTTGCTGCGTTCAAGCAGCGCACCGGTCTCGTCACCACTCAGTTCGACGAGTACATGGTGCTCGACACGATGCACGTTCAGGGCAAGCTGACACTGGGAGAGAACATCGCCGATCTCGGCGGGCTCAACATCGCCTACGCGGCACTTCAGAAGTCGATGCAGGGTAAGCCGCGGCCTGCGCCGATTGACGGCTTCACTCCGGAGCAGCGTTTCTTCCTGGCGTGGGCGCAGATCTGGCGACAGAACATCACGCCACAGAACCAGCGGCAGCGGATCATGACGGATCCCCACTCTCCGGGACGGTGGCGCACGAACGGGCCGCTGTCGAACATGCCCGAGTTCGCTGCGGCGTTCGGGTGCAAGCCGGGGGACCCGATGGTAAGGTCGGATGCTGTTCGTGCATCCATCTGGTAGGAATCCGTTACCCGTTGACCGTTGACCGTTGCCCGTTGCCCGTTGCCCGTTGCCCGTTGCCCGTTGCCCGTTGCCCGTTGCCCGTTG
>JBDTRZ010000090.1:0-12730 GCA_039931395.1 Gemmatimonadales bacterium | reverse complement strand
GATCAGGACTCACAACCTACCGACTGGCTCCGGTTTCGGGGAGGACGTCACCGAGACTTCGCATGGTCAGATCTCAGCACCTCTTCGAACCCTCAGGTAACCTCGACTCGAAGAACAGCAAAGCGGCAATGGATCTATTGCGCGAGCTGCATCCAAGCGGCGCTACTATAATGTATGGTGACACACGACATGTATGGTGACACACGAGGTCCGGTATGCGCGCCACGCGAGCCGCATTGTCGAGATGTTCGATGGCCGGGTAGTGGATGAGACGGTAACGGCCGCGGTTTAAACCGCCTGGATCTGTGCGGCGCTTATCGCGTCCCACGTAATCGACAGGATCCACCATCGCGACCCGTCGTTCCACAATTGAATGCTGTTCACGCCCCGGCGAATCGACTCACCGCCGGGTGCGCGCGCCGCTTCGTATGAACTCCACACGTGCGCCATGCGTCCTTCGCGTCTCTCTTCGCGCGCGGTCTCCCACTCGTAGAAAGCGCCAGCCGCAAGCAGTGGAGTCCGGGACTTTATGAATTCATCCAGCGTCATCACGTTCGCGATGACCTTGCCGTCCGAATCTCGCTCGATCGGAATCAGGTGCGCATTCGGATGGAACAGAGTACGCATTCGGTGCCAGTCACGCGGTTCATCAGCGCGATCCGAAATGAGCTCGTAATCGGTCGCGATAATCGATTCGATTGAAGCAACGTCCTCGGGACGAACATCCACTGCTTTCGACATGACGCGAAACTTAACGCTGCGTCCGATTTTGATTGGTCCACCGCTAGCAATGGGCGGAGAGGCGAGGCAATTTCACCTCGTGAACAACCTTCAGGAGCGACTCGCGGCGGGACTCACGCACAATCACATGCTGCCCGTGTACGATTCGGGTAGCTCGCCGCGTCACTTGCTCTTCTTTTCCGTCGTGTGATGTAAGAACGGTGGCCGCAGAACGTACCATGAGCCGCGTCGTTTTTTCAATCGCGATACTCGCGCTATGCGCGACGACTGCCGAAGGTCAGTCCGACTCGGTATTGACGCGCGCGCTTTCCGATTCGAGCAGCATCTTCATCCGAAGGCTGTCCCAGCATCTGCCTGGAGAGAAGCCGCAGATTGGGTCGATCCGCCTCGCGTCGTCAGCCGGTGGCTTCGTTTTCGGACTGGTAGTCGGTGGATTCTCCGGCTACGAGATGTCGTCAGTGGACTGCACGAAGAGTTGCCGGAACTCACAGAATGATGCGCTCATCACTGGTGCCGCAATCGGTGGCGCAATCGGCGCCGCCCTCGGCGCGGCATTCCTCGACCTCAAGAGCATCTGCCCATTCGAAAAGCGGCTCATGCGAGCACTCATCGGCTCTGGCATTGGAGCATCGACCCTCTTCATCGCGGCTCGAGGATGGGACAGGCAAAGATCCATCTCTGTCATCCCGATAGGGGCAGTCGGCGGCTCACTCGCCACGCTCGGACGCTGCTGGAAGTCCCGTTACTGGTAATGATCATGGACCGCCGAACTTTTCTCTCCAGCATTGGCGTCGCAATGGCGACCACGCAGCTGGGCTGCGTCCCGCGCTCCAGCACAGGTAGTGGCGGCAGGCGTCGATTGCAGAGCGTCGGCATCCAACTCTATAGTCTTCGCGACGACGCGCGGAAGGATCTCGAACAAACGCTCGCCGCAATCGCTGCGATTGGTTACAAGGACGTCGAGCTGCTTGGCTCGTTCAACAACTTCGACATGCCGCCGGCGAAGCTGCGCCAGGTCCTGGATCGCAACGGTCTTCGCGCGTCGTCAACGCACGTCAGCGGCACTGCGCTCGCCGATCTGGATCGGCAGCTCGAGCAGGCGCTGACACTCGGCCATAAGTACATAGTCGTTGCGAGCCTGCCGATAGAGGGCCAGCGGACGGTCGACGATTATCGTCGCTGGTCGGACCGGTTGAACGACGCGGGACAGCGCACGTTGCGCCAAGGCATCCATATCGGCTTCCACAACCATGCGGCGGACTACACGCCCATCAGCGGCGTCGTGCCGTACGACGTGCTGGTAGAGCGCACGGACCGCGCGGTCGTACGACTCCAGCTCGATACCGGAAATGCCGCGATGGCAGGCCGCGATCCGATTGAAGAGCTGAAACGGTACGGCTCGCGATACTGGCTCTTCCATATCAAGGATGTACCGCGGCTTGGCGCGACGAGCGACGCGGAGCTCGGCAAAGGTGTGATCGATTTTCGACGTCTGCTGGCGGGCATCGAGAACATCGCGGACAAGCTGTTGTTCGTCGAGCAGGAGACATATCCTGGCACGCCGCTGGAGAGCGTACGGCGGGACTACGCATACATCTCGGCGTTGGAGTTTTAGCAGGGCCCGTAGGTCATGCTGCCGGGCTTGACACCTCAGCCAACCTTGACCAGGAAATGCAGCGCATGAGAACTCTAGCCGTAGTCGCGTTGGCGTTACTACCACTTTGCTCACTCCAGAGCCAGACCGCGCCGCGAGTTGACCATCACCAGCATCTCTTCAGCCCCGCGGCGGCCGCGCTGGTGTCCGGAGACTCGACGGCGGCGGGTATCTCAGCGAATGATCTCATCGCGATGCTCGACTCGGCTCACATTCGTCGAGCGCTTGTACTGTCAGTCGCATATACGTGGAGCAGCGCCAGTCGTCCTCCAGTCGCCAATGAATACGAGAAAGTAAAAGCGGAGAATGACTGGACCAGTCAACAGGTGGCGCGGTATCCAAAACGGCTGCGAGCCTTCTGCAGTCTCAACCCGCTCAAGCCCTACGCCATGGACGAGCTCGCGCGCTGCGCCAGGGATCCACAGCTCAAAAGGGGACTCAAGCTTCACTTCGGAAACTCCGACGTCGATCTCGATAATCCGGACAACGTCGAGCAGGTGCGCAAGATCTTTCAGGTCGCCAATGATCGACGCATGCCGATTGTGGTGCACATGCGCACGTCGATATCGAAGAAGCGCAACTACGGTCGCGATCAGGCACTCGTATTCCTGAACAAGCTTCTCCCAGCGGCTCGCAACGTCTCAGTTCAGATTGCCCACCTTGCAGGCGCTGGCGATTACGATCCAACGACGGACGCAGCCCTCGGCGTCTTCACAGAGGCGATCGCGAACCACGATGCGCGCATGAAGAATGTCTGGTTCGATGTTACCGCCGTCGTAATTCACGGCATCACACCGGAAAAAGGTGAGCTCGTCGCCAGGCGCATCCGACAAATTGGTCTCAAGCGGGTGTTGTACGGTTCCGATGCACATGGTGGCGGCAATCCCGCACCGCGCGAAGGCTGGGCCGCTTTTCAGGAGATCCCGCTGACCGGCAAGGAGTTCCGCACAATAGCGGAGAACGTCGCGCCATACATGCAATGGTGAACCTGAGCTCTCTTCCTTTCCTGCTGCTTCTCCTGCACCGGATCTATTGAAGGGATCCACATTCGGCGCACGCGCATTCCGTTTCTACACCTCACTTGCGGTGCCACACGTACCCCGGGGCGTCGGGGTAATGAACCCATACGAGGAGCCATTCGTTCGTGGCTACCTTCGCGGATTCCTCGGGAAGTACTTTGCCGACAGTCGCGAACGTGTTCTGATTCTCGGGATCAACCCCGGCCGCTTCGGCGCCGGCGTAACCGGTGTGTCATTTACGGATCCGGTTGCACTCGCGGACGAGTGCGGGATTCCCAACGATCTGCCGCCTCGACGTGAGCTATCGTCTGTCTTCGTGTACAATGTCATCAACCGGCTCGGCGGACCCACCGAGTTCAACAAGCGCTATTTTCTGTCCGCGGTCTGCCCCCTCGGGTTTACACGGAATCAGATCAATCTCAACTATTATGATGAACGGAGGCTGGAGCGCGCGGTAACGCCGTTCATTATCGCTTCGATCGAACAGCAGATTGCCCTCGGCGGCCGGCGCGACCATGTCGTCATCCTGGGACGTGGAAAAAACTCGCAGTTTTTCACGCGCCTCAACGATCAGTACCGCTGGTTCGCCTCGGTCCACTCCCTGGATCACCCGCGTTTCATCATGCAATACCGCCGAAAGCAGCTCGACGCATACGTCGAGAAGTACAGAGAGGTCCTGTCGCTATAGCGACACACCGACGGGACACTCAGCGCAAAGCGCGCCGTTTATCGCGGCATGCTACATTAGGTCCCTCTCCCGCCCAGAGTGCCGATGAACGAGGAGGTCATCACCCGTCTTGCCTCTGCCGTGGCCGATCGATACGTCATCGAGCGGCAGATCGGCGCGGGCGGAATGGCCACGGTCTACCTCGCACGCGACGTCCGGCACAACCGCAATGTCGCCCTCAAGGTCCTGAACCCCGAGCTTGGCGCGGTACTCGGCGTGGATCGATTCCTGGCGGAGATCAGGGTGACGGCGAATCTGCAGCATCCGAATCTTCTGCCGTTGTTCGATTCAGGGGAAGTGAACGGTCTCCTCTTCTACGTGATGCCGTATGTGGACGGAGAGACACTTCGCGCGCGGCTCGATCGGGAGAAGCAACTTCCAGTGGATGAGGTCGTACGAATCGCTGTGAGCGTCGCGGGAGCATTGAGTTACGCGCACCGCCACAACGTGATTCATCGCGATCTCAAGCCCGAGAACATCCTGCTGCACGAAGGTCAGCCGTTGATAGCTGACTTCGGAATCGCGCTGGCGGTGAGCAATGCGGGCGGCGGTCGCATCACGCAGACAGGACTTTCGCTGGGCACACCGCAGTACATGAGTCCCGAGCAGGCAACGGGTGATCGCGTCGTCGACGGACGCACGGACATCTATTCGCTCGGTGCGATCACCTACGAGATGCTCGTTGGCGATCCACCACATGTTGCAAGCACGTCACAGGCGATCATTGCGAAGCTTCTCACGGAAAAACCGGCGAGTGTGCGTGCCAGCCGGCCGAACGTTCCGCAGCACGTGGACGCAGCGATCGGCCGAGCGCTGGAGAAGCTCGCGGCCGACAGGTTCGCGACGGCAAAGGAGTTCGCGGAAGCTCTCGAGGGCAAAGGCGCAGTCATCGCGCCGACTTCGTATCAGCAAGGCCCAGAGGCGAAACCCGGTCGTCGCGGAAGGATTCGCGAGCTCGCAGCGTGGTCACTCGTGGCGGTGCTGCTTCCGTCGCTCGCGTGGCTCGCGATGAAGCCGCGAGTCGAGGCCGAGGCGCCGGTGATTCGAGCCAACTTCGACCTTCCGCCGAATGTGCGAATCAACGACGCGATCACCGGCAACACGTTAGCCGTGTCACCCGCAGGCGACATGATGGCGTTCACGTCTATTGGCGTTGGCGGCTTCCATATGTATGTGCGACGCTTCGACGAGATATCTGCAAGAGAAATCACTCAGTTAGCAGGGCGCAATCTCACGTTTTCGCCGGACGGGCGATGGCTTGCCTTCACCGAAGGCAATGTGCTGAGAAAGGTTTCGGTGAATGGTGGCCAGGTCGCGACGGTCGGGACGACTGGCAGCGCGGTGCCGTACGGTTTGACGTGGAGTGAAGCGGACAGGATCTACATCGGCTCGTTCAGCGGGATGTACGTGATTCCTGCGACCGGCGGAACCGCGGCAAGGGTCACCACTGCGGATTCGACTCAAAGCCAAATCGGAAGGCGATGGCCGATGATGCTGCCGGACGGAAAAGCAATCGCATATGCGACCGGCAGCACGACCTCGACGCTACCTCAGCTCGCTGTTCTCACGATCGCAAGCGGAGAAGTCGATCAGTACGATCTGCCGCTGGCAATGCCGTTGGGGGTGCTTGGGGACCGGCTCGTGTATGTCTCGCCGACAGGTGGGTTGATGGCAGTGCGATTCGACAACTCCGCACACAAGCCGATCGGGGATCCGGTGCAGCTCGACGAGGGAGTGCTGTTCGAATGGACGGCTGGTACCAAGGCAGCTCTGTCCCAATCAGGCACGCTCGCGTATCTGAAGGGGAGAGCGCAGTTCCAGCCGGTGTGGGTTCGCGCGGGGAGCAACGAGGCTGTTCCGCTGATTCCGGAGCCCGGCACTTATGCGACTCCGCGTTTTTCACCGACGGGCGACGGCGTGGCCATGACAGTGTTCGGGTCGAGCGCGACTGACATCTGGGTGTACAACATTGCGCGCAACACATTCACGCGCATCACGACCGAGGGCGTCAACATCCGTCCGGAGTGGACTCCTGACGGACGGGACGTGGTTTTCATCTCGACACGCGCAGGCAAGACGGCCATCTGGCGACAGCCCGCCGATGGAAGCGGTCCCGCCGCTCTTCTGTATGAGCCTGAGATCGAGCCCTTCGAGGCGATCGTCTCACCTGACATGAGATGGCTTTTGTTCCGCACATCGCCGGGTGCGAAATATTCGCGCGACATTCTCGCGGTTCCAATGACCGGCAACCGTACGGTGACGCCGGTCGTCACGGGTCCGAAGACGGAAAGTCTTCCGCGACTGTCGAAGGATGGGAAGTGGCTTGTCTATCAATCGAATGAGAGTGGACGATTCGAAATTTACGTGCGGCCGTTTCCGGAGAGTGGTGCGCGGATCCAGGTAAGCGACAACGGTGGTACCGAAGCGATCTGGGGTCGATCCGGCCGATCGCTCTATTACCGGGGACCGCTCGCAGAGGTGATGGAGGTCAGCGTGACGACGGACTCGGGATTCTCGATCGGCACGCGAAAGGTGGTTGCAACGGGTGACTATCTCACCGACTCATCGCACCCGAACTACGATGTCGCTCCCGACGGCAGATTCCTGATGCTCAGGCGCGCAGGGGCCGAGTCGCAGACAATCGTCGTTCACAACTGGGGTCGTGAGCTGCGTGAGAAGACCACGGGGATGAAGTGACGCCGACGGCGTTCAGCTCGGAGAGCGGCCGGACATACCGGCTGAACCGCCTGATCGGCAAGGGAGGATTCGGCGAAGTCTACCTCGCGACGCCAACACCTCAGGACGGTCTGCCAAAACAGGTCTGCATCAAGATCACCGAACGGCTCTCTGGCTGGCTCCGCGAAGCGTACTTTGCTGAGCTCCTCTCCCGCGAGCCGCGCGCGCTCAAGGTCTTCGACCGCTTCGTCGAGGTCGACGGCGGGCGCACGCGCTATTGCATCGCACTGGAGTACGCGGTGCACGGGGACCTCAGCGTCTGGATCGAGGGCAAGGGCGGGCAATCCGAGCGTTTCGTTCGACGCGAGATCGCCGCAATTCTCCAGGCGCTCGATGTTCTGCACCGAGGGCAGGCGATGCATCGCGATCTCACGCCGTTCAACGTGTTCGTCTGCGAGGACGAGCAGCTCAAGCTGGGTGATTTTGGAATCGCGATGCACCAGCTGAGCAACCGCGGGGTCACGGCGGATGCGTTCAACCCGTTCAACGCTCCGTCGGAGATCGCGTGGGGAAGGGTCCGCCGGTGGCAGCAGCGGGACGACATCTACCAGGTCGGGCTGATCGCCGCGATGCTGCTGCGGGGTGACGTCACACGTTCGGTGAGCAGTCGCGATGTCCGCGGACTTCCATGCAGCGATCAGCTCAAGGAGGTCATCTATCGTTGCCTCGGCGCGCGGGGGAAGCGATATGAAGCAGCAGGGGAACTGATCGCAGCGCTAGGCGAGCGACCGACGAAGACTCATCTCGGGCGCATCAAGAGTCTCGATGGCAAGCGTCTCTCATTCACCGGCTTTCTCAGCCGGCCACGCGCTGAAGCGATTGCCGCGGCACGAACAGCCGGCGCGATCGTGCAGACGAAACCCGGACCGTCATCGGATGTGCTGGTGCGCGGCCGGCCCAACAAGCAGCAGATTGCCGGCGTGTCAGGAGGCGTGAAGCTGCTTGAGATCCGGCGCCTCGCGACCAAGGGACACGCAGTGACGGTAATCGGCGAGCGCCAGTTCTGGATGCTGGTGCAGTCCGCGGTGAAGTCGCGCAAAGCCACGCGAGGTGGCAAAGGCACTCGTCGTTCGTAACGCCGGTTTTCCATGAACCTCGCCGTCAATCCGCCTGTGCTGCCGATGCTGGCAAAACGCGTCGCCGAGCTGCCACCTGGCGAAAGGTGGATCTTCGAGCCCAAGTGGGACGGCTTCCGCGCGCTCATCTTCCGCGACGGCGACGAGATCTTCATTCAAAGCCGGGATGAAAAGCCGCTCAATCGCTATTTCCCCGAGCTGCTCGCTCCGCTGAAAGCGCAACTTCCCGAGCGCTGCGTCCTCGACGGTGAGATCGTCATCGTGCGCAACGAAGGTCTCGATTTCGACGCGCTCCAGCTGCGACTGCATCCCGCTGAATCGCGCGTGAAGATGCTCGCAGGTACAACACCCGCCTCGATTGTCTTCTTCGACCTGCTTTGCGAGAACGATCGCAGTCTTTGCAACACACCGTTCGGCGAGCGACGTTCGAGGCTCGAATTACTGCTCGCAAACGCGCAGGCTCCGCTCCACCTGACGCCTGCGACGCGCGACAGAGCGATCGCAGCCGACTGGTTTCGACGATTCGAGGGCGCAGGGCTCGACGGCGTAGTTGCAAAATCAGAGGACGGATCCTACGAACCGAACAAGCGAGTGATGCTGAAGGTGAAGCACGAGCGCGATTGCGATTGCGTCGTCGCCGGCTTCCGCTGGCACAAGCGTGGTGAGAAAACGGCTGTCGGATCGTTGCTGCTCGGCCTTTACGACGATGCGGGAAACCTCGAGCATGTCGGCGTGTGCGCGAGCTTCACCGACGTAAAACGACGGGATCTGGTGACGTTTCTCGAACCGTATCGTGCGAACGCGCTCGACGGACACCCGTGGCGCGCGTGGGCAGAGGTGCAGGCATCCGCCGAGACCGAGCCGCATCGCCGGCCGGGCATGGCAAGTCGTTGGAGTCAGGGGAAGGACTTGTCGTGGGAACCCATCCGTCCTGAGCTCGTCGTCGCGGTTGCATACGATCACATGCAGGGGACCCGCTTTCGGCACACTGCCCAGTTTCGCCGGTGGCGCGACGACAAGCGTCCTCGCGACTGCACGTTCGATCAGCTGGAGGTCGTGCCGCCGCACGAGCTCGCCGCGATCTTCGCGACCGGCCGTTAGCGGCGTTTTGCGCGCGCTTCACGCCACGCGCGCGTCGGGTCGTCGTCCGGGTCGGGTGTCTCTTGCGACGGCCTGATTTTCTCCGGAACGTTGCGAAGATTGACGCGGATGCGCGTCCACGTCGACGAGCGACCGCGCATCGAATCGACCAGAATGTCGTCGACGGCGAGATGCGAGGAAACATCGGGATGTCTCGCCTTCCACCGCTCGAGACCTTCCAGCGCGGCCTCCTTCTGCGGCGAGTTGGCAACGACGATCAATGGAACCTTCGATCTCACCTTTTCCGTCTTCCTCGTCGTCTTCTTCTCCACCTGTGCCACCGAACCCTTGGCGCGTGACGGTGCAACACGTTTCGACTCGCCTTCCATCTTGCGAAAATGCGGTGGCCAGGGAGCGTCGCCGAGACCGGCGGCTTCATCGCGCTCGGCGAGATCGAGCAACGGCTCGAGTGAACCGGGTGCATCATCCATCGCCGCGTTCGGATCGCCAATGGACTCGAGCCGCGCCGGCATCGTCAGCACCGTGAAATCAGCGGGCTCGCAATCCGGGATCTCCTCCCAGCCGAGCGGCGCGGAGACACGAGCGTCGGGGAGCGGCCGGATCGAGTAGGCCGAGCAGGTCGTGCGGTCCTTGGCGTTCTGGTTGTAGTCGAGAAAAACTCCGTGTCGCTCCTCCTTCCACCACTTCGACGTCGCCAGCGTTGGCGCGCGCCGCTCGATCTCGCGCGAGAACGCCAGCGCAGCACGTCTCACTTCAGTGAAGGTCCATCGCTGATGGATGCGCGCGTTCACGTGCATGCCGCGCGATCCACTCGTCTTCGGCCAGCCACGCAGCCCCATCTCCTCGAAAAGACTCTTTACCTCCATTGCGACGCGGCGCACATCGTCCCACTCAACGCCTGGTCCAGGGTCGAGATCGATGCGCAGCTCATCTGGGTGATCGAGATCGTTGGTGCGCACCGCGTGAGGATGAAGCTCGATGCAGCCGAGATTCACGATCCACGCGAGGCCGGCAGCGTCATCGACGACCACTTCTTCAGCGGTTCGCCCCGACGGAAATGAGAGCGTGACTGTTCTCAGCCAGTCCGGCCGATTCTCTGGAGCGCGCTTTTGATAAAAAGGCTCGTGCTCGGCGCCGTTGACGAATCGCTTGAGCACGATCGGCCGATCCCTGATTCCTGCGACGGCTCCGCTTGCGACGGACAGGTAGTAGTTGACGACGTCGAGCTTTGAGAGCTTGACGCCGCGCGAGAAGTAGGGTTTGCCGGGATGCGTGATCCGGACGTCTCGCCCGTCGATCGAAAGAACTTCCTCTGCCTCTTTCTTGCCCATCCTTGAATTTGGCAGGTCGACGCAGCTAATATTAGTAGCGAATAGTTACTAATCACCGGGTTGCCAGTCGCCTGGCCGTCTCTCCACCCACACCGATCGCACGCGCGTGCTCGGCGAGCATGACATCCTGGGTGTTCTGGGAGAGCGCGAGAATCATCTCCGTCCGCGCTTCAGGCAATTGGCCGTTCCGATACAATGCCCAGGCCATCAGGTCGTGACCGTAGACGTCCTTGCGTTCCAGCAACTCGAGCCGCGCGCGATCCAGCACAGTGGCGCATTCCTGGGCAGTTCCGTGGTCGAGCAGAAACAATCCCCAGGCGCGATGAATCACACCGGGCTGGGTGAGCGCGCTGACGGACATCGCTCTCGCATAGCTCGCCGCCTGCGCGGTATCCCCCAGCGCAGCGTATGCCCGGCTGATGGTGCCAAGTGTCGCCGGATCGAGCTGAATCGAGACCGCTTCTTCACCGAATGAGATGGCTTGCTTCCAGTCACCACGAGCGGACGCGGCGCGCGCCAGGCCACCCAGCACACGCACGTCGCTGGAATGCCGTGCGAGGCCGGCGCGAAACGCCGAATCTGCCGCCGCGATGTTGCCGGCCCGCAGCTCCAGCTCTCCAAGCCGGTAGTGAAACCAGGCGACCTGCTCACGAGGCAGATCGTCACGACGATCTACTTTCAGAATCGCCTGCTGGAGCAGTCGCCGAGCGATGCCGAGCCGGCCCGTCACTTCGTGCCAGCGCGCGAGTCTCGCTGCAATGGTGAATTGCTGGCCGCTGTAATTGACGGACTGGAAATGTGAGGCGGCGGCTTTGTAATCCCCAAGCTCGAGCTCTATCTCACCCAGCAGCACCATATGCGATGGAACTCCGGGATCGAGGGAATCGGCGCGCTGCGCCAGGGATCGCGCTTTCCCGAACTCGTGCTGCGCCATGAGCACGCTGGCCAGGAGCTCGAACGCCTGAAAATTCCGCTGGGTGCGCAACGCAATCGACTCCCTTGCCAGCGACTCTGCCCTCTCGAGATCTGAAACCGAACCTGTGTAACGCGATCTGGTGAAGAGCAACGACGCAAGCGTGAGGTGATCGATGGCGCTGGATTTGTCCTCGACGATCCGCCTCGCATAGAGCTCGATGTCCCGATCGCGAATCGCTGACTCGTCGAACGGCTCAGTCGAGAGCGCCACGAGCGGGCTTGAGTACTCGCTGGCAGTGGATCCAAGGCTTCGCTCACGTTGAACCAATGCGACAGAAAGAGCCAATGCCACTGCCGTGAGTGCTACGCCAGCGACAACGCGATGGCTGTCTGTAAGCCGGGACTTGTGATTCACAGGTGCATCCGGAAAATATGGAAGCGAGCCACTACCGTATCGACCGACAGGATCGATACGGTAGTCACTGCATTGTCAAAGCGTCGGTGACGCCAGGTACGGAAACGTTGCGCTGAACGCCTTGTCGTTTGCGGGGACGTTGTCGGTGCACAACGGGAGCTGTCCGTTATCGCAGTACGCGCCGTCAGCAATGATGATCTTGCCGAAGATGGCGGAGAGTCCCGCATCGACGACGTCATCGGACAGCTTTCGACCACCCCAGCCATTGGCGAGCGCCCACGACAACCAGCCTGCAGTAGCAGCACTGCGTGACGACTCGACGATGAGCATATCGGGATAGAGAACCGCGCCAAGGGTATTCGCGACGACAGGCTGACTGCCGCGGAAAGCGTTGATGAAAGCCAGGCTCTGCGGCCCGAACTCGGCCGTGTTGTACGGCTGCGTGCGGTTGTAGCGATCGTGATTGGCTTTCACGATCGTGACTTCACTGACGAGCGGATTGCCGAGGAACTCGACCTGCTCGTAGACGGTATTGTCGCCGCCTTCGTCTGCATCGATCTGAACCGAGCTCTGGCTGCTCGGCCCCGTCGCGTCCGGTGACTGGGTGTCGGTGCAGGCTCCGAACGAAGTCGCGACAGCGAGCGCAAGTGCGGCAACAGATACGCGTTTCACGCGCGGCGTGCCGGTGTCAATCCTGTTGGACATGGTTACTCCTGGGCTTTTGGAAGAATGAGAGAAGCAGTGTCAACTCAGTTGCTCTGAGCGCGACTGGTGGTGCCCCAGACGCCGAAGCGACCGTTCGTCGCGGGATTCGCGATCATCGAAGTCGGGAGCTCTATCACGATTGCCATGTCGTTCAGTCCGCGAACGAAATCGACGGCGGGATTTGCTCCCGTGGCCGGGCGAAACGTGAGCGGGCCCTGGGTGATGGTGGACAGTGGCCCGGTTTCCGGACGGCGGTCGGGCAGGATGCTGAAGAACTGCTCGAGGTCGATGAAGAACGGATCGTCACGCG
>JBDTRZ010000089.1:0-12920 GCA_039931395.1 Gemmatimonadales bacterium | reverse complement strand
TCACCCGGACCGCAACAACGGGTCGAGTGAAGCCGAGGAGAAGTTCAAGGAGATCACCGAGGCGTATGACGTCCTCCGTGATCCCGGCAAGCGCTCGATGTATGACCGGTACGGCGAGGCCGGTCTGCGCGGTGGCGCGGGCGGCTTCCACCACGTCGACCTCGCAGAGGCGCTCAACATCTTCATGCGCGACCTCGGGGGGATTGCGGGCTTCGGTGATCTCTTCGGAGGCGGCAGGGGTGGTGGAGGAGGTGGTCCGCGCACCGGGTCTGACATAAGGATCACCATGCCGCTGCGGCTTGCGGACGTGGAGAGCGGCGTCGAGAAAAGCATGACGGTGAAGCTGCTCGCGAGCTGCGACCGCTGCGAGGGAACTGGCGCGGAACCGGGCACCACCGTCAACCGGTGCACGACTTGCGCGGGCGCGGGCGAAGTCCGTCGCGCGCAGAAGTCATTCTTCGGCCAGGTCATCAGCGTGACGCCGTGTCCCACGTGTGCCGGTGAAGGCACGATCATCTCGTCACCGTGCAAGAAGTGTCGGGGCGAAGGGCGCGTGCGGCAGGAAGAGACCGTGGTGATCAAGGTCCCGCCTGGCGTCGCGACTGGCCAGTACATGACTATGCGCGGCATCGGCAACGTCGGACCGAGAGGAGGGGGGCGCGGCGACATTCTTGTCGTGTTCGAGGTCGAGGAAGACCCGCGCTTCGAGCGCGACGGTGAGGATCTGTACTGTGAAGTTCTCGTCACGTACACTCATCTCGTGTTCGGTGCCGACGTCGAGGTGCCGACGGTGAGCGCGAGCGTCACGCTGCACGTTCCTCCTCGAACCGAGAGTGGCCAGGTCTTTCACCTGCGCGGCCGTGGCCTCCCGCGAGTGAACGCGTCCGGGGTAGGAGACCTTCACGTGCGGCTCCAGCTTTACACGCCGGAAGAGCTCAGCACTGAAGAAGAATCGCTGATCAAGCGCCTTGGCGAGATACAAGTCGCGCCGGAAAGACGCCGACACAAGGGATTCTGGTCGAAGGTGAAGGAATCGCTCGGCGCATAGCCGGGCCTTTGGTTGACCGATCACGTGAGCGAACAATTGAAAGGCGGTGACGAGCGGCCTTGGCTCGCAGTCCGCATCGAGCCATCCGGCGATCCGCGGCTTGTGATCGATGTGTTGTTCGCCGAAGGGTCGCTCGGTGTGCAGGAAGAAGGCGGTGCGATCATCACGTACTTTCCGCCAGACATCGCCGCCTCCGACATCGAGAGTGCGGTGAAGGATGCGGACCCTGGTGCGACGGTTACTACGGCAGCCGCCCCGCGAGCGGACTGGAGCGAGTGGCGAGCATCCGTTCGCGCACATCGACTGGGGCGGCTGACGATAACTCCTCCCTGGCTTGCAACGGACGACGAGGACTCGATGCAGGTCGTCATCGATCCCGCGATGGCTTTTGGTACGGGCGAGCACGCCACGACTCGTGGAGTGATACGGCTGATGCAGAAAGTCGCGTCTATGCCGCGCGTCGTTGCCGACCTTGGTGCCGGCAGCGCTGTGCTTTCCATCTGCGCCGCAAAACTCGGCGCGAGCCGTGTCGTGGCGATCGAGCTGGATGCCGATGCGATCGGGAACGCCCAGCAAAACGTCAAGTTCAATGGAGTTGGCGCTGTGGTAAGCGTTCTGCAGGGTGATGCCGCAGTGCTTCTGCCGCTGATCGCGCCGGTCGGACTGGTTCTGGCGAACATCATTTCTTCGGTGCTGCTCGAGCTCCTGCCGGTGATCCGCGAGTCGCTTGCGGCGGACGGACGCGCCATACTTTCAGGAATCCTGGTGGAAGAGCGAGCGATCATGTCGGAAGCGATCGTGCGCTCCGGGTGGGAGATACTGTCGGAGGATCTAGAGGAGGGTTGGTGGAGCGTTCTGATCGCGCGGCCGCGGTAACGTTCTTCTCGCAGGACGGATTCGTCTCCGGAGTGTCCCTCACTCTCGGCGAGGAAGCGGCGCAGCATGCGCGGGTCCTTCGCCTTCAGTCCGGGGATGCGGTCGAGCTTCGCGACGGCTACGGCGGCGCGGCTCGCGGCACACTGACACGCGTTGCCAAACGCTCCGTGGGCGTCGAGGTGGCAGACGTATGGCAGATCCCGGATCTGCCACCGGTGCACATGCTCGTGCCCGTTGCGGACAGAGATCGAATGCTTCAACTTGCCGAGAAGTCCACGGAGCTCGCGGCGACTACATGGAGGCCGGTGATGTGGCGTCGCTCACGAAGTGTGGGGCCTGCCGGAGATGGTCCTGCATTTCAGTCGCGCCTGCGCGGCAGAATGATCGCGGCGCTGACGCAGAGCGGCGGCGGATGGCTGCCGGAGATACATCCGTCCGCGCCAGTGGCGAGAGCGATTGCCGCGGCACCGGAAGGAACCCGCATTCTTCTCGACGCGACTGCCGAGGTGCCGTTGATCGGCTTCGCTCTCACGCCTCCTGTGGTCATCGCGGTCGGTCCGGAAGGCGGGCTCGATTCGCGCGAGCGGGAGGAAATGGTCGCCGGAGGATTTCAGCTCGCGTCTCTCGTGGGGGGAACACTTCGTTTCGAGACCGCCGGTATGGCGGCGCTCGCGATAGTTCGATCGATGCTGGGCGCATCGCCTGGCGGGCGCTTCGAGCCGATGCTGCATCACACCGAGGAAGCAATCTGAATGTTTGAAGACTGCATTTTCTGCCGTATCGCGGGTGGGGAGATGAAGGTGCCACTGGTTGCCGAGTCCGACGACGCCGTCGCGTTTCGGGACGTGAACCCGCAGGCCCGTGTGCACGTGCTGGTCGTCCCCAGGAAGCACGTCGCGTCACTCGACCAGGCGAACGACGCTGCTCTGCTCGGGAGCCTGATGTCCATGGCGGCTCAAGTCGCGCGGAGCGAGGGCATTTCGGAGAGTGGCTATCGAACTGTGGTGAATACCGGTCCCGATGGTGGCCAAAGCGTAAATCACCTGCACCTGCACGTCATTGGTGGCAAGCCTCTCGGCTGGCCTCCATTTCCTCCTCGGTAAGCCCTTACGGAGGGGCACTTTACTTGCTGCCCCCTTTGCGTCCGACTAGGTTTGAAATTCTGTACCTACACAGGCGCCGCAAACGCCACGAAGGGGGGAAGTAGATATTGTCGGAAGTCATCATCCATGACGACGAGAACTTTGAGCGTGCGCTGAAGCGCTTCAAGAAGAAGTGCGAGAAGGCGGGCATTCTTTCCGATCTCCGCAAGCATCGTCATTACGAAAAGCCGAGCGAGCGCCGAAAGCGCAAGTTGAACACGGCGATGCGCAAGAACCGCCGTACTCGGCGGGTCTAGCGTTGCCAGAGCTTCTCGCGCGGTTGCAGGGTGACCTGAACGCCTCGCGAAAAGCGCAGGACAAGCCGGCCACTCTGCTTCTGGGCACGGTGCTGTCCGAGGTCAAGAACCGCCGGATAGAGCTGCGTCGCGACCCTGTGGACAGCGACGTGGTCGAGGTGTTGCGGAAGGCAATCAAGAAGCGCCGAGAGTCGATCGAGATGTACGACAAGGGCGGCCGCAGAGATCTCGCAGACAAGGAGCGCTCGGAAGCGGCGGCACTCGAGAAGTATCTTCCCCCATCAGTGAGCGACGAAGAAATCCGCACAGCCGTTCGCATTGCAATCGAAGGTGGCGCTGCACAGATCGGCGCCGTGATGGGTAAAGTCCTCCCGCAGTTCAAGGGACGGGCGGAGGGCGGAGCGATTAACGCGATAGCGCGCGAGGAGCTCGGCAAGCAGGGGTGACAAGGCGGCCACCGCGGTACATTGCCCGAACCTGCGACGCAATTCGCGGGTTCGGGTTTTTGCATTCATGAATCAGCACGCACTCGGAGTTCTCGAATTCGGAGCGGCGCTCGATCTCGTAGCGGGTTTTGCGGGATCAGCGCTGGGCGCCGATCGCGTCCGTGAGTCGCGTCCGAGCAGCGACCGGTCCTGGATCGAGCGCGAGCACGCGCGCGTATCGGCGATGCGTGGACTTGTCGAGGGTGACGCCTCGTGGCATCCTCAAAGAATCTTCGACATCCGGTCGGCGTTGTCGCGCCTCCGTGTCGAAGGAGCGACGCTGGCCGCAGCCGATCTGCTTGGTGTGCTCAACTTCCTCCGCGCGTCACGGCTCTCCGCCGAAAGCTTCAGCGACGAGAGAATCCCTGCGGTCTCGCTTGCCATGATTCGCCCGGAGATCGATGCGCAAGTCATCGCGCGCAACGAGGAAAAGGCATTGGGTGCCGCGCTCGACGACGATGGAAACGTCCGCGACGAAGCATCGCCTGCGCTTCGCCGCATCAGGCGCGAGATGAGAGGCGCCCAGGGTGAGATCGTCAGGATGCTGGAGCGCATCGTGGCAAAGCTTGATTCACGCTTTCAGGTGCAGGACATGTCGGTGAGCGTGAGGAACGGACGCTTCGTCATACCGATCCGGCGCGAAGGACGCGCGGCGGTGGGCGGAATCGTCCATGACACATCGAGCACGGGCGCCACTCTGTTCGTCGAGCCGCCGGCGGCGGTCGAGGCGGGAAACAGAATCCGTGAGCTGGAGACGGAAGAGCTTCGCGAGATCGATCGCATACTGGCGGAGCTCAGCGATTCAGTTCGTCCGCTGCATTCGGCGCTCGTCGCCGCACTCGATGCCATGCTCGTTCTGGATTCCCTGTATGCACGGGCCCGATTCGCGGCGCATCACCGATGCGGGCTCGTAGAGTTCGGCGAGCCGTCAGAAGGATTCACGATACTCGGCGGCCGGCACCCGCTGCTTGTCGCCCAGGGGTTGGACGTTGTGGCATTCGATCTCACGCTCGCTCCGGCCGAGCGAACGCTTCTGATCTCCGGACCGAACACCGGGGGAAAGACGGTTCTCCTGAAGTCACTCGGATTGTTCGCCGCGATGGTCCAGTCGGGCATTCCCGTTCCAGTGAGCGACGAATCGCGACTCGCGATCTTCGACGATATCTATGCAGACATCGGCGACGAGCAATCGATAAGCTCCAGTCTCTCGACGTTCAGCGCCCACCTCAGGAATCTCGCGGAGGTGTTGCGCTCAGCGACGGCGTCGTCCCTTGTGCTGATCGATGAGCTCGGCTCGGGCACCGATCCGGTGGAAGGCGCTGCACTTGGCGGAGCAATCCTCGAGGCGCTCACTCATCGCGGAAGTCTCTCGGTCGCGACGACGCATCTCGGCGCATTGAAGGAGCTGGCGACAGAAGTGGAAGGTGTAGTCAACGCGTCTCTTCAATTCGATTCCGTCGCGCTTGCACCGACGTATCGGCTCATCAAGGGTATCCCAGGCAGGTCTTACGGCTTGAGCATCGCGCGGCGGCTCGCGCTTCCGGAGGATGTGCTGTCGAGAGCGGAGGCCAGACTTCCATCGGGAGAACGCGACATCAATGCATTGCTCGCGGAGCTCCAGTCCCGCGAAGGACGCCTCGCGGATCAGGAGAAGGAATCCGCCGAGATGGCGGAAGACGTTCGATCGCGCGCCCTTCGGGTGGCAGAGCGTGAGGCTGCCATCAGGGAGCGGGAACGAACAGCGGAGCGCGACGCACGCCGCGAATCACGCCGGTTGTTGCTGGATGCCCGAGCCGCGGTCGATCGAACCATTCGTGAGCTGAAGGAGTCTTCTCTCGCAGCAGCCGAAGGTGCTGCCCGCGACGCGCGAAGGCGCATGGAGCAGCTGGCATCCGCCGAGAACGATGCGCTGTCGGCGCTCGATGACGATCGGCAGTCGATCGAAGCGCAGGTGGAAGCTCCGGCAGGAGCGGTCGGCGAGGGCGACTACGTTTCAATATCGACCCTTGGAGGGAGAACAGCGCGCGTGATGGAGATGAGGGGCGACCAGGCCGTGGTCGCAGTCGGATCCGTCAAGATGGCTGTTCCGCGCGCTGCGCTCTCGAAGGCCCGCGCACCGGAAGGCGCTGAGCGCCCTCTCGTCCCGATACGTGGCGATATCCCCGACGTCGAGGCGAAAACCGAGATCGACCTTCGCGGTCTCCGCGCGGGAGAGATAGAGGACCTTCTGATGCAGGCGGTCGACTCCGCGGTGCGCGCCGATCTCAAGTCGCTGAGGATCATTCACGGAAAGGGAACGGGCGCGCTCCGCGAGCGCGTCGCCGAGATGCTGCGCAAGGAATCGCGCGTGTCCAGCTTTCGCCTTGGAGCGTGGAACGAGGGCGGCGCCGGAGTGACGGTGGCGGAGCTGACGTGATTCCAGACGAGGTGATCGAGCAGGTGAGGGAAGCTGCCGACATCGTCGGCATCATCGGAGAGTACGTGCCGCTGAAGCGCACGGGCTCCGACTTTCGCGGTCCGTGCCCGTTCCACCAGGGGACGCGGCGAAATTTCTCCGTCGTTCCGGCGAAGCGGCTCTATCACTGCTTCGTGTGCGGCGAGAGTGGTGACGTCTTCAAGTTCCTGACCAAGCGTCTGGGTGTGGATTGGCCCGAGGCCGTTCGCATGGTGGGAGAGAAGTCCGGTATCGAGGTAGTCGACACAAAGGTCAGACGCGATGGTCCCGATCCTCGAGAGCCGATGTGGGAGCTTCAAGCCACTGCGGCCGCGTACTTCCAGAAGATCCTCTGGGAGGAAAGCGTCGGTGAGCAGGCCCGCGAGTATCTCGCCGAGCGTGGAGTGTCGCGAGCCGTGGCGCAGGAATTCGGGTTGGGATTCGCGCCGCGCGAGATAGGCCTCATGCGGACCTACATGAATGCCCTGGGGTTCGACGACGCGCGTCTCGTCGACGGCGGCCTGATGATCAATCCCGAGCAGGATTCGGAGCCGCGCCCTCGGTTTCGAGGGCGGCTAATGTTCCCGATCCTCGACGTGCTGGGCAGGAACGTCGGCTTCGGTGGACGACTGTTGGGTCCTGGCGAGCCAAAATATTTGAACTCTCCCGAATCCCCGGTGTTCTCCAAGGGTAAGCTTCTCTACGGTCTCAGCCGCTCACGAAATCCGATTCGCCGCGCGGATCGCGCGCTCGTCGTGGAGGGTTACTTCGACGCGCTACGCGTGA
The DNA here is from genome assembly GCA_039931395.1 of Gemmatimonadales bacterium. Lineage (GTDB taxonomy): Bacteria > Gemmatimonadota > Gemmatimonadetes > Gemmatimonadales > Gemmatimonadaceae > UBA4720. The sequence continues at coordinate 5,892 of JBDTRZ010000089.1, read as the reverse complement.
TGTCCGCGGGAATCGAGGAAGCCGTGGCACCTCTCGGCACCGCATTGACTGACGCCCAGGCGGGTCTGCTGAGAAAGTACACGAGGAACGTGTTTCTTCTGTACGACAGTGACGCCGCGGGACTCAAGGCGACGTTTCGCGCGGGTGATGAGCTCCTCAGGCAGGGCTTTTCCGTGCGAGTCGTGACGTTTCCTCCGGGCGAGGACCCGGACACGTACACGAAGGAGCATGGGGCGGCCGGGCTGGAGTCGCAGCTCTCGTCAGCGATCGACGTGTTCGAGCGGAAGATCCAGATTCTCGATCGTGCCGGCTGGTTTGGGGAGCTGCAGAAGAAGCGCCGCGCCCTGGATCGGCTGCTGCCCACGATTCGCGCGACATCGGACGAGATAATGCGCGATCTTTACATCGGACGTGCGAGCGAGATCACTGGCGTTGACAAGGAGGTTCTTCTCCGTGAACTCGGGCCGCGGGCAGTAACGGGGTCGCAGGCGGCGCAGCCCGTGCTCGTTCAGCGACCCGCGATACGAGGGCGAACTGGTGATCGGCGTGACCCGCCGAGGGACGCCGGAACATCGGCGGAGCGCGAGCTGGTGCGGGCAATGCTCCAGCAGCGCTCTCGAGTCGAAAGCATCGCCGAGCGGATCGGGCCCGACTCGTTTCATCATCCACGCTACCGCGCGATTTTTGCGGCACTGCTGGACATTGGCGACGGCAGCTCGCTCGACGATCTCGCGGCGCTGCTAGACGCCGATTCGCTGCTGACGGCGGAAGAGCTGCTCGGCGATGGTGAGGTCATGTCTGATCCCCAGCGGACGGTCGACGACTCGATCACTCGGCTCCACGTTCGAGCGATGGAAGAGCGGTTGATGGAGATCGACAGACTTGTGCCGTTAGCCAGCGAGCATGAGAAGGAGCCGCTTCTCGAAGAACGGCAGAAGCTCGTGGTGCAGATGAGGGCGTCGGGAAAAATGGGATTCAAGGCATTTCGCCGCGGACGGATACGCTGAATCGGAGAAAACGCAATGCAAAGTGAAGTCGAAGCACTGCTGGCGCTGCAGGAGGATGACGCGCGAATCGTCGAGCTCGAGAATCGTAGACGCGCGCTCGAGCCGCGAATGGCTGAGCTCGACAAGAAGCGCGAGGCCGCATCAGCGGCGGTGGCGAGGTCGCACGCAGCTGTCGAGAGCGAAGAGCGCCGGCAGCGCGAGCTTTTCGGAAAGGTCGCTCAGCACAAGCAGATTCAGGAGCGCAATCTGGCTCAGCTCGATGCGGTGAAGAAGCTGAAGGAAGCGACAGCGGCGATGGCCCAGGTGGAGTCAGCGAGGCGGATCATCGCCGAGGACGAGAGTGAGCTACAGGCGATGTCCCGGCGTCTGGCCGACATGCGCGCTACGGTCGAATCAAGTGAGGCAGGACTCGCGGCGATCGAGCTGGAGCAGACAACGGCGCGCGAAGAGATAGACCAGGAGAAGACGGAGATCGACGAGTCACTCGATGCTGTACGTGCAGAGCGCGCGGAAAAGACCACAGGAGTTCCGCGCCCGTTGCTCGGAAAGTACGACCGGATCAGAACGAGACGCACGCAGGCTTTGTATGCGCTTCGCGGCGAGTCGTGCGGAAACTGCGATACCGCGCTGCCAATGCAGCGAAGGAACCAGATGGCGGTGAACGGACCCATCGATGTATGCGAAGCATGCGGTGTGCTCCTCTACCGGGCTGCCACCGCGTGAGTACAGTAGCGCCCGAAGCACCCGAAGTATCTGAAGCGCCTGCTGCTGAGCCGCGGCCGACCGGCGCGCGCTGGATAATGTCGAAGCCTCCCGCGCCCGAAGCGGTTGCCGCCCTGGCGACGAGTCTCCAGCTATCGGAAGCAGTTGCGAATCTCCTCCTCATCCGCGGCCACTCCGACGACGAAGCTGCGAAGCGATTTCTCCGGCCGCGGCTCGAGCATCTCCAGGATGCTGCACTGATGAAGGGCGCTGAGAAAGCGGTCGAGCGCCTCGCGCGCGCGACAGCCGGCGGGGAGACCGTGATGGTTCACGGCGACTATGATGTGGACGGAATCTGTTCAACCACCATTCTCACTCGCGTGCTGCGCGAGTTCGGAGCGAAACCGATTCCTTTCATTCCGCGACGCCTCGAGGACGGCTACGATCTCGGACCCGCGGGAGTGCGCGCCGCAATCGATGCGAGAGCGAGCGTTGTTGTCACATGCGACTGCGGAACCAGCGCGATCGAACCGGTCCGCCAGCTCTGCAGCGCGGGGATCGACGTCATCATCACCGATCACCACCTGCCCAGCGACGCGCTGCCGGAATGTCTCGCAGTGCTCAATCCGAACCAGGCGGGATGCGAGTATCCGGACAAGGATCTGGCGGCTGCAGGAGTCGCATTCAAGTTGTCACTGGCACTGGCGAAGCGACTCGGCCGCAACGACGCATTCATCTCGCGAATGCTCGATCTCGTTGCACTGGCCACGATTGCGGACGTGTCGAAGCTGCGCGGCGAGAACAGAATTCTCGTGCGCTATGGACTCCGGATGCTGGCCGACAGCCACAATGTCGGGTTGCGTGCGATGATCAGAGCAGCGGGCCTCGATGGAAAGCCGATGACCGCGGGCCGTGTGGGATTCATTCTGGCGCCGCGTCTGAACGCCGCAGGCCGAATCGGAAGCGCACTGCGCGGAGTGCAGCTGTTGATGACGGCGGACGAGCACGAAGCGAACACCATTGCGCGTGAGCTCGAGGAGCTCAATGCGACGAGGCAGGAGATCGACCGGGCTACTCTCGTCGAAGCCCGCGAGATGGTTGCCGGGCTGAACCTTGCCACGACATACGGAATCGTGCTGGCGAAGGAAGGCTGGCACCCCGGTGTGATCGGCATCGTCGCCTCGCGGCTGGTCGAGGAGTTCGGAAGGCCGGCAATCATGATTGCGCTCGACGGTGACACCGGCAAAGGATCTGGTCGAGGAATTCCCAGGGGAACGCCACGGTTCGATCTGCACGCCGCGCTTGGCCGGACGGCAGACCTCCTACTCAGGTACGGAGGACACAAGGCGGCCGCCGGCATCACAATCGCCCGAGACCGTGTTCAGGAATTCACGCGGCGGTTCAACGCAATCGCTCAATCCATGCTTCGGCCCGAAGATCTCGTTCCCGAAGTGACGATCGATCTCGAGGTTGCCATCGAGCGCGCGGACGAGAACCTCGAGAAGATGCTCAAACATTTCGAGCCTTTCGGCGTCGGGAATCCAACGCCGGTTCTCGTCGCGAGACAGGTTGCGTTGGCTGCTCCTCCCCGACTCGTGGGAAAGGATGGCCTCAAGCTGCGGCTTTCGACCGGAGCAGGGGAGCTCGAAGCGATCGGCTGGGGATTCGCCCATCGCGTCGCGGAATTCGATACTGCCACTCCGGTCGATATCGCGTTTCGACTTGAGCGCGACGAGTACAAGGGACATAGCCGCCTTCAGGCACGCATCGCGGACATCTACCCGGTTCCGGCGGAGACAGGCTGACATGCGCATCGTCGCGGGGCGGTGGCGCGGAAGACGGATCGCGGCCCCACCCGGCCGCGGCGTGCGTCCCACACTCGACCGGGTCCGCGAAGCGTGGATGAGCATCCTGCAGCTCGAGATTCCCGGCACGAGAGTGCTCGATCTCTTCGCCGGCTCGGGCGCACTCGGCCTCGAGGCATTGTCGCGCGGAGCGGTTTTCACCGACTTCATCGAGAGTGATTCCCGCGCCATCCGGGTTCTGCGCGAGAACATCGATGAGCTCGGTGCGACCGAAACGACGGCGGTCCATCGTGCTGACGCGCTCAGGTTCGTCGCGGCGTTGAAGCCGGGTGCCTACGACATCGCGTTCGCCGATCCGCCCTACGAAGGTGGCGCAGCGGAGAAACTTGCGGCGAGCTGGCTCGAGCGCCCGTTTTCGCGGATACTCAGTATCGAGCACGACGCCCGCGAGACGCTTCCAGCCGCTTCCGACTTCCGGCGCTACGGATCGACGGCAATAACCTTCTATCGCAGCGAGGATTAGCGTGGGCACTGTCGCCATCTATGCCGGAAGCTTCGATCCGATCACTCGCGGTCACGAGGATCTCATCAGGCGGAGCTGTGAGTTCGTCGACACTCTCGTCGTCGCGGTCGCGACCAACAGCTCGAAGAAGCCGCTCTTTACGCCCGAGGAAAGAGTCGACCTCATCAGGCGCGCGGCCGGAGAAGACCCCTGCGTGGAAGTCAGGCAGTTCCAGGGACTGCTGGTGGACTTTGCGCGAGAGGTCGGAGCGTCCCTCATCATCCGCGGGCTTCGCGCGGTGAGCGACTTCGAGTACGAGTTTCAGATGGCGTTGATGAATCGCAATCTTTCGCCCGGGCTCGAGACCGTCTTCATGGTGCCGTCCGTCGAAACCACTTACATCAGCTCGAGCATCATCCGCGAGATAGCGCAGTATGGAGGCAATCTCGACGGGCTTGTGCATCCCGCGGTTGCCGAAGCGCTGAAGGCGAAGTTCGCGGGAGAGCCACCCGCCGGATGAGCTCGTTCATCGAGAGAGCTCGCGCCAGAGCATCCGAGCTTGAATGCGCGATCGTCTTTCCCGAGTCTCACGACGAAAGGATCCTTGAAGCCGCCGCATCGCTGTCGCGAAGCGGAATCGTCAGACCGGTGCTCGTTCTCGACTCGCAAAAGCCGGAGACCTTTGGCGCCGCGCGCGATACTGGTGCGGCAACCGTCGAGTCCGACGACGTCTCCCCGCTCGAGTTCGCCGATCGTCTGGTAGCATCCGGTGATTTTGACGGCTGCGTCGCGGGCGCCGTGTACACCACTGCCGAGGTTCTGCGCGCAGCGCTTCGCGTGATCGGCGTGGCGCCGGGACTCACCACCGTGTCGAGCTCGTTTTACATGGTTGGGCCGAAGGACTGGGATGCCTCGAGTGAAGTCCTGACGTTCACGGACTGCGCCGTCGTTCCCTATCCGATCGCGAGCGAGCTTGCCGACATTGCGATCGCTGCTGCCGAGGACCGGCGAAGCATCGTCGGTGACGAGCCGCGCGTTGCCTTTCTCTCCTTCAGCAGCGCCGGAAGCGGCGCCGGACCGAGCGTCGAGCTGGTGCGCGAAGCCGTTGCCATTGTGCGGCTCCGTGATCCATCGCTTGTCGTGGACGGAGAATTGCAAGGTGACGCCGCGCTGGTGCCATCTGTTGCGGCGAGGAAAGCTCCGGGCAGCTTGCTGAAGGGCGATGCGAACGTGCTGGTGTTCCCATCACTCGATGCGGGCAACATCGCATACAAGCTCGTTCAGCGTCTTGCAGGAGCCAGTGCGATCGGTCCGGTGCTGCAGGGGCTTGCGCGGCCTGCCGCCGATCTCTCGCGCGGCGCCACGGTGGAGGACATTATTAACGTCACCGCGATTACCGCCCTGCAGTCGGCGACTTCGCGGTCTGATCACAATCGGAGACAAGCATGAGTTTCGCTATCAGCAAGCAGGGAGACGTCGTAGTAGTAGACGTCGAAGGTCAGTTGATCGTCGGCAACCGCCAGGAGCTCAAGCAGAAAGTCCTCGACGAGCTCGAGAAGGGCGAGAAGAAGTTCCTCATAGATTTCAGCCAGACCGGCTACATCGACAGCTCCGGACTCGGAGTTCTCGTATCGCTCTCGAAGAAGATCAGGGAGCAGGGAGGAGAGCTGAGACTCGCCAACCTCAACGACGATCTTCAGACGCTGTTCGAGCTCACCAAGCTCGACACACTCTTCCAGATCTCCGACACGCGGGAGCGCGCGCTCGAGAGCTTCTGATGGGCAGGTCCCACGTCGCTCTCGATGTCGAGATACCCAGCGACGTCAGGTACATAGAAGAAGTCATTGAGCTCGCGACGCGAAAGTGTCGCGAGCTT
>JBDTRZ010000088.1:0-13161 GCA_039931395.1 Gemmatimonadales bacterium | reverse complement strand
TTGAGGGAATAAGCGGACCGTAAGACCAATGCCGGCACGAATCGTACGGCGTGCCCGCAGTTCGCTACCTCCAGTCCCAATCCTGAGGGATATCGTGCTCGATCGACATCTTTTTACCTCTGAGTCAGTTACCGAGGGTCACCCCGACAAGGTAGCTGACCAGATCTCGGACGCCATTCTGGACGCGATTCTCGCGGACGATCCCGTCGCGCGCGTTGCGTGCGAGACACTCGTGACTACCGGGCTTGCGTGTGTGGCGGGCGAGATAACCACCGAGACCTACGTTCCGATCGCGGACATCGTCCGTCGCACCATAGAGCGAATCGGGTACACTGACGCGGCATTCGGATTCGATTTCAAGACGTGCGCGGTGATCAACACGATCGGCAGACAGTCGCCTGACATCAGTCAGGGTGTCGATACCGGCGGCGCGGGCGACCAGGGAATGATGTTCGGTTATGCGTCGGACGAGACTCCGGAGCTGATGCCGATGCCGATCGTTCTCGCTCACCGGCTCACGAAGCAGCTTGCTGAAGCAAGGCGCAATGGAAGCGGCTGGCTTCGCCCCGACGGCAAGTCACAAGTGACCGTCGTCTATGAGGGCAACATTCCCGTCGCAGTCGAAACGGTGGTCATCTCGACGCAGCACGACGACAAGATCAGCAACAAGAAGCTCTCAGAGGCTGTCATATCTGACGTCATCGAACAGGTTATCCCTAAAGAGCTTAGGACCAAGCAGATAAAGTATCACATTAACCCAACCGGACGCTTCGTCATCGGCGGCCCGCAGGGTGACGCGGGTCTCACCGGCCGCAAGATCATCGTCGATACCTACGGCGGCATGGGCCGTCACGGCGGCGGCGCATTCAGCGGAAAGGATCCGTCCAAAGTGGATCGCAGCGCCTGCTATGCCGCGCGCTGGGTCGCGAAGAACATCGTAGCTGCGGGACTCGCACGCCGCTGCGAGGTGCAGCTCGCCTACGCGATCGGAGTCGCTCGTCCCGTTTCCGTGATGGTCGATACGTTCGGGACCAACACCGTCCCTGAAGCCGCGATCATGCGCGCCGTGGGCGAGGTGTTCGATCTTACTCCCCGCGGAATTATGGCGGACCTCGAGCTCCGGAAGCCCATCTACGAGAGAACCGCTGCGTATGGCCATTTCGGCCGCGAGTCGGAAAAGAACGGCAGCGGGAAAAACGGCCGCACGTTCTTCACGTGGGAGCGTACCGATCGCGTGAAGCAGCTCCGAAAGGCCGTCAAGCCGTAGTCAACGGAACCGCGCCGCAGAGGCTCAGAGGCTCAGAGAAACTACGGATCGCCTATTTGGGAACAACCGCGACGCCGCTTCCATCGGTTCGACCTTGCGATGTCGTTGCCCTTCCCAATAACGCTTTCTGGTTTTCTCTGAGTCTCTGTGCTCTGTGGCGCCGTTCGCGCTTTTCTCTGAACCTCAATGACTCGACTACGCCAGTTACGGGACATTACATTCCGAAGATGCAGCTAGTCGAAGTGGAAGTGATGCGCCTCGGGCTCGACCGATCCAACAACTCCTACGTTGTCATTCTGCGGGAGAAGGAAGGCGAGCGGCTTCTCCCGATCTGGATCGGGCAGGCGGAAGCGGAATCCATCGTCATCGAGATGAGCAAGCTCCGCCGCGAGCGGCCGCTCACTCACGACCTTTGCAAGACTCTCATCACCGGGCTCGGCGGAACTCTGCGACGGATCCAGATAACGAAGGTCGAGAACCGCACCTACTACGCGGAGCTCCAGATCGCCCGGGAAGAGCAGGTGATACACATCGATGCACGCCCTTCGGACAGCATTGCCATCGCGCTTCGCTTTTCAGCGCCGATGTTCGCGCAGGACTCTCTCCTCACGTCGCTCGTGTTCGAGGATTCGTCGGAAGAAAGCGAGCCGTGGTCGAGTCCTGGTGCAAACCCGCAGCCGCCCGGCGACGAGATGACGCCGGAGCAGCTCAAGAGCTACCTCGAGAATCTGCGCCCGGAAGACTTTGGGAAGTTCAACATCTAGTCTCATTCTCCTGATGCTCGTCGCCCGCGTAGCCACCGCGCAGGAGATTCCGCCGCCGGACGCTGACAGCATCGACATTCCCACCGGACCGCAGCGCGTTGCGGGACAGGTCGTAAGGCCCGGAAAGTCGAGCATGCTTCCGGTTCCGAATGTGTGGGTCATTCTGCACCGCGTCGGATCTGACCGCGCCGCGCCGATGGATTCGGCGCGTGCCGATTCCCGGGGGCGATATCACTTCAACTTCGTTCGAAGCGGCGACAGAGGCGCGATCTATTTCGTTTCAGCCACGTATGGTGGCGTCGCCTATTTTACGCCTCCTCTCGCCCATTCCACCGTGAAGGGTGAAGAGGCCGAGATCGCGGTGTTCGACACGACTTCGGGGCCGGTGCCAATCAGCAGCCGGGGACATCACATCGTCGTCTCCGCTGTCGATGCGGGCGGGACCCGCAGCATCACGGAGGTATACGAGCTGGCGAACGACAGCTCGGTGACCCGCGTCGCTTCAGCCGGCGCGGATGGTGCGACCTGGTCGGCGGTTCTTCCGGTGCAGGCCAGGGGTTTCGAGGTCGGACAGGGAGACATTCCGGCGGGAGCCGTTCGATTCAGCGACGGCAAGGCTCGAGTGTACGCTCCGATCGCCCCCGGTCTGAAACAGCTCGCTTTCACGTATTCGATTCCCGCGAGCGCTTTTCCGCTCAGCATTCCGATCACTCGTGACACGCAGATCCTCGAGGTCCTCATCGAGGAGGAGAAGGGAACCGTCTCCGGGGCGAAGCTCGAGGAGAAAGCTCCGGTTGCCTTCGAGCAGCGAACTTTCCGCCGATTCCTTGCGGATGACGTGCCTGCGAACTCTGTCACCTTGATCGACCTCCCGGCACTCGGCAGGAATCGAGACATCGATCCGCGCTACATGATCGCGCTCACCGTGATCATCGGAGCTTCGATGACATTCGCGCTTGCACGCGCGCTTCGGCGCAGGTAACCTTCGGAGACAATTGACCGCGAGCGGAGCCACGGAAACCGGTGAAAGGCCGGTGCGGCCCCGCCACTGTATCGGGCATTGCAACGCGCGCTCGTAGCACCACTGGCTCTTGATCGCCGGGAAGGTGAGCGCCGCGGCCCGAAGCCAGGAGACGACTCCAGCTCGCGCCACGTTACGGAACCTCGGGGGAGGGGCTGGTGGCGTTCGAGGCGTCCAGTCGGCGCGTTGACGTTGCGGGCATTCTCCCAGGAGAATGCCTTTTTTGCGCGCCAGATTCTTCGTCGCTCTTGCACTGCTCGCGGTCGCTTCATGCGCGCGCGATTCAGCGCCGGCAAAGCCGGACACGGACGACTTCGGCGATCCTGTAGTCGCGAAAGGACGCCCGACGAGAGTCGTTTCGCTGAACCCTGCGACGACGGATCTGGTCTTTGCGCTCGGCGCCGGCGACCGGCTCGTCGGCCGCACGCACTGGGATCTCTATCCTGATTCGGCGAAGTTGGTCCCCGATCTAGGCACAGGCTTGCGTCCGAACGTCGAGGTCGTACTCGGAGCGCGGCCAGATCTCGTCATTCTCTACGCGAGCAACGACAATCGTGCCGCGGCTTCTGAGCTGCGCGCAGCCGGCGTCAACACCCTGTCCCTCAAAATCGATCACATCGCCGATTTTCATCGCGCAACAAGACTTATCGCCCGACTGCTCGGTGACAGCGCGAGAGGAGCGGTAGTCTCCGATTCCGTCGAGCGCACACTCCGGCGCGTGCGCGATGCGACGTCGGCTCTCCCCAAGCCGAAAGTGTTCTGGCACATCTGGGACGCGCCGCTGATCACGATTGCACGCGGAAGCTACATGAATGAGCTCATCGAGATCGCCGGCGGCACGAACGTCTACGGCGATCGTCCGGAGTCGTCGCCAGCAGTCTCCATAGAGGACGTTCTCAAGCGCGACCCGCAGTACTTCATCACCGGACCTGAGGGAGCGAAGAAAATCGCGAGTGATCCTCGTTGGTCCCAGGCCCCTGCAGTGAGGAAGGGCAACATCCTCGTAGTCGATACGACCATCGTCGGCCGACCATCGGTGCGTCTCGGCGAGGCCGCCCTGTCGCTCGCGAAGCTGCTGCACCCGGAGGCAATTCGCTGATGACTCACCGTGCATGGCATTGGGGTGCGATGGCTGCGTTGCTGCTTGCGCTGTGCGTGATCGCACTCGGGACGGGTGCCATACACATTCCGCCCGGGGATATTCTGGATGCACTTGGCGGCTCATCCGATCCGGCAACTATGTCGATCGTTCGGAACCTCCGTCTGCCGCGAATACTTCTCGCTGCGCTGGTTGGCGCGGGACTGGGCATGAGCGGCGGAGCCCTGCAGGGTACGCTGCGTAACGGCCTGGCCGAGCCGTACCTGCTCGGAGTTTCCGGAGGAGCTGCCGTCGGTGCGGTGATCGCGTTTGCGCTGAGCGCGACGGGCGGCGGCGTCATTGCGCTGGCGGCCTTTGCGGGTGCTTCTGGAGCAGTCCTGCTCGCTCTGCTCGTTGCGCGTGCGGCCGGAAGCGCGGGGCGCGGTGATCCGCGAACGTTGCTGATGGCGGGAGTAGTGATAGGCGCGTTCGCCAACGCAGTGATAATGATCGCACTGGCCAATGCGCCGCCGAACACGATTCGTGGGGCGCTGTGGTGGATGATGGGCTCAGTGGCAGACGCTTCGTGGAGCGGAGTCGCGTGGCTCGCCGTCTACGTCGTGCTCGGCGGCGGTGCGCTCGCGTACTGGGCGCGCGAGATCGACGTGCTTGCCCTCGGCGACGAAGCTGCCGCAGCGCTCGGCGTGAACGTCGAGGTCGCGGCACGGCGGATATACCTTCTCGCCGCTCTTCTTGCCGCGGCGACAGTTGCAGTTGCCGGGCTGATCGGTTTTGTCGGGCTGATCGTTCCGCACATTGTTCGCGCCGCCGGGCTGCGGCATCACCGTTCACTCCTTGTTGCCGCTGGAATCATCGGCGCGATGCTGGTGGTCGCAGCCGATCTTGTCGCGCGAACCGCACGTCCTCCAGGGGAGCTGCCGCTGGGTGCAGTGACAGCCGTCCTCGGCGTGCCGTTCTTTCTCGCGCAGCTGAGAAAGGCGCGATGATCGCGTTCCGGGATGTCGCAGTGCGCTACCATGCGGCATCGACCCGTGCTCTCGACGGAGTTTCCTTCGATGTCCCCGCGGGAGTTGTGACCGCGGTTGCTGGTCCGAATGGAAGCGGCAAGTCGACGCTCGTCAGGGCGCTGTTGCGCCGACAGCCTCTCGACGGTGGTGCGATCTCGATCGACGGAATCGATCTCGGGTCGCTCTCCACGCGTGACGTCGCGACCCGTGTCGCAGTTGCGCCGCAGCGCGAGGAGCCGGCATTCCCAATGAGTGTCGCGGAATACGTCGCGCTCGGTCGTTACCCTCGACTCGGACTTTGGAGAAGCGCGGCATCGCCGGATGACTCGGCTGTGAGCAGGGCGATGGCCAGAGCAGAAGTGACCGAATTTGCCGGGCGATACACTGACTCTCTCTCCGGCGGGGAGTGGCAGCGCGTGCGAATAGCCCGAGCGCTGGCGCAGGAAGCGCGAGCCCTCGTTCTCGACGAGCCGAGTACGTTCCTGGACCTCGCCCACGAGATGTCGCTGTTTGAGCTTCTGCATTCGCTCGCCGTCGGGGGCATGGCCGTTCTGCTCGTGAGTCACCAGCTCAACCTGGTCGCGCGTTTCGCCAACGCGGTAGTGCTTCTCCATCACGGACGTGTCGCAGCGTCCGGCTCTCCTGACGAAGTGATGAGAGCGAGCCTGCTCGAAAAAGTCTACGAGTGGCCTCTTGTCATCACGCGCGATCCTGCGGTGGGAGCTCCGTCTCTCGTCCCGCTTCGCAGGCCCGTTCAATGATTCACCGACCAAAATCAAAAAAAACAAAAAAACCGATTGGACGGATTCCGCGGAGTTCACGGATAAAACCAGCTCTCTTGATTTGTAATCCGTGTGATCCGCGTGATCGTTCTTAATGGCATTTAGTCCGCAGTTCACACCACCTCGAGTTTTCAGGGCCACCAACATGCCAAGTAACCTTTCGGCTTTAGTCGTCGCGGTCTACATCACATCAGGCCTCGTCCCTGCCACGACATCGGGGCAAGCACCCGATACCGCGACACTGAGCACAGTTGTGATCTCCGCGACCAAGACGCCCGTTTCTCGCGCATCACTTACGCAGGCTGTCACAGTGATCTCGGGCGATGACCTTCGAAACCGTGGCATCACGCGTGTTTCGGATGCGCTCCGCGAAGTGCCTGGTGTGGCACTCGTGCAGAACGGCTCAGTCGGCTCAGTGAGCACGCTCTTCCTGCGCGGAGGCGAAAGCCGCTACACGAAGGTCCTCATCGACGGAGTGGCGGTGAACGCCCCGGGTGGATTCTTCGACTTCAGCCACCTCACGACAGACAACATCGAGCGCATCGAGATCGTTCGCGGACCATCGAGTGTGTTGTACGGTGCTGACGCGGTCTCCGGAATCGTTCAGATCTTCACCCGTCAGGGACGCGGACCGATCAGTATAAGTGCGGATGCACGTGCCGGAAATTACGGCAGCCGCGAAGCGACGCTCGAAGTCAGCGGCGCAGCGGGACCTGCACGATATTCCGTTGGTGGAGGTGCAAGGCGAGCGGACGGCAGCCTCCCGTTCAACAACCAGTACTACAACGGCACGCTGAGCGCGTCGGCAGGATTCAATCCAGCTCCCGGATCCGACGCGCTGGTCTCAGCCCGCTACACGAACGCGGAGTTCCACTACCCGACCGACTTCACCGGTGCTCCCGTCGATTCGAATGCCTATCGGGTCCAGCATCGCCTCACTGTCGGAGTGGACACGAAGTCGCGCATCAGCAACTCACTGACAGGACGACTTCTGCTCGGGACGAACGAAGTCTCGGATCTGACAGAAGACATTGCTGTTCCGTTCGGATCTTCGACGCCTCGTCACTCGGCATTCATGTCGCGCAACAAGCGGCGCGCGGCGGAAGCCGGAATTGCGCTCCGCCTCATCGATTCGGCGACAGTGAACCTCGGCTTCGAGTACTCGAGAGAGAGCGAGGCCAGCAGCAACGGCGAGGGAGCCGTCGGCGGTCCGACGACTGCGACATCGAGCTTCTCGGCGCGCCGGGACAACAAGGCCGTGTACTCGGAGCTCATCCTGCCCGCGGCCACCGGTGCGTACTGGATACTTTCGGCCCGGCGAGACGACAACTCGGATTACGACCCGGTCATGACGTACCGTGTGGGAGCGACGGTGCCGGCAGGTGAGTCGGTGCGTTTGCGCGGATCGTTCAGCACAGCATTCAATGCACCCGCCTTCAACCAGTTGCGGCCGACACTGTACACCATCGGTAGTCCCAACCTCGATCCGGAGCACACTCGCTCATGGGAGCTTGGCATCGATCAAACCCTGATGAACGGAAGGATTCGAGCCTCCGTGAGCTACTTCAGGCAACGGTTCTCTGACCTGATCCAGTACGTGCCCGGAGGTCCGCCGAATTTTCTGGGGAGCTACGCCAACCTCACCGAAGCCAAGTCCAACGGCTACGAGACTTCGCTGATGTTCGCGCCCGCCGGTCAATGGTCGGCCAGGGCGAGCTTCACCGAGGTCAAGCCACGAGTCACGAAAGTCTCGACCGCTTATACAGGAGACCTGAAGGTTGGTGATGCCTTGATCAGGCGGCCGACCCGCTCAGGCAACGCAACTCTCACGTGGTCACCTTCCACGACGGGATCACTTTCGGTGACCGGCAACTACGTCGGTAGCAGGCCAGACCTCGACTTCTCATTGTTTCCGTCGCCGACGGTGACCCTGCCCGCCTACACGAAGATCGACGTATCCGGCTACTACAATCTCTACCGAAGCGAATCCGGAAGGTCGGCGGTTGCGCTCACGTTCCGCGTGGAGAATGCACTCGACCGGAAGTACGAGGAGGTCCTGAATTTTCCGGCGCCGCGCCGGACGTACCTCGCCGGCGCACGCATCACGGGCGGCTTATAGATTGACCGGATGGCCACGCTTGTCACTGAAGCGGTAGTACTTCACGCATTCGATTATCTGGAAACGTCGCGCATTCTTCGGCTGATGACGCGCGATGCCGGTGTGCAGTCTGTGCTCGCGCGAGGTGCCCGCAATTCACGGCGACGATTCGGCAGCGCAGTCGATCTCTTCGCGCAGGGCACGGCCGAGATTCTGTTTCGTCCCAACCGTGATCTTCAATCCCTTGCATCGCTCGACGTGACACGCGCGCGCCCACAGTTCGCCCTCGACGTCGGGCGCTTCACTGCGGGCTCGATGATCGCCGAGCTGGCGCTGCGAACCTCGAGTGACGAGCCGGCGCCTGGACTCTTCGACGCAATCGAGCTCGCCCTCGACAACGTTGCGGCCGCCCCGCCCGGCGAAACCATCGATGCGGCTCTCCTCGGCGCGTGGCACATTATCGCCACTCTCGGCTTCACCCCCGCCCTGGATGTGTGCGCGAACTGTCACGCTGCGCTGGAACCCACTGCGAGCACTGCATTCTCCCATTCGGCCGGAGGCGCGCTCTGTCCGCGATGTGGATCTCTGGCGCCGGGAGCCCGAGTGTTACCGCCGACCGCGCGCAACGCAATGCGTGAGTGGATGACTGGCGGCCGGGCGTCCGGCCTATCCGCCGCCGAGGCGCGCGCGCATCAGCGACTCCTGAGGGAATTCTTTCAGGAGCATCTGGGGACCGGGACTGAGCTTCGCGCATACCGCGTCTGGGAACAGGGAGCCTGGAGCGCAGCGTGATCCTTGGCACTGCGGGCCACATCGATCATGGAAAGACTGCCCTCGTCCGCGCCCTGACAGGCGTGGATACCGATCGGCTTCCTGAGGAAAAGCGAAGGGGAATCACGATCGACCTGGGATTCGCGCCGCTTGTGCTCGATGGGGTAGGAACGATCGGGATCGTGGACGTGCCCGGCCACGAAGGGTTTGTCAGAACGATGCTCGCCGGTGCGAGCGGGATCGATCTCGCACTGCTGGTCGTAGCAGCCGACGAAGGAGTGATGCCCCAGACGAGAGAGCATCTGGAAATCCTTTCGCTCCTGGCGATACCGCGCGCCGTCGTAGCTCTCACCAAGCGCGACCTCGTCGATGACGATTGGCTCGGCCTTGTTCGCGAGGACGTCATCGCGCTGTTGAAGGACACTGCGCTGGCGAATTCCGAGATCATCCCAGTTTCGTCGCTCGACGGCAGAGGAATTCCAGAGCTTCGGTCAGCCATCTCGCGTGCGGCGAGTTCGGTGAGTGCAACGCGTACCAGCGACGACCTGTTCCGGATGCCGATCGACCGCGCGTTCACCGTGCGAGGGACGGGCACAGTCGTTACCGGCACTGTTTGGAGTGGTGAAATAAAGCGCGACATGACGATCTTCATTCAACCGGGCGGACAAACCTCGAGAGTGCGCGCGATTCAATCTCATGGTGCAGCCGTCACCGTCGCCGGGCCGGGGCTTCGCGCGGCGATCGCGGTCGCAGACTGCGAGCTCGCCGATGTGGCACGAGGAAAGGAGCTGCTCGGTGACCGGGAGTGGGTGCCGACGCGTGAGCTGGATGCAGCTCTGGTGCTCACCGATGACGAGCTCGAGCCGACAGCTCGTACACGAGTGCGGCTGCACATCGGTACGTGCGATACCGGCGCTCGCTTCTCGCGTCTGCAAACGGCTCTCGACGGTAGGCTGCTGGCCCGGCTGATTCTCGACGAGCCTGTTGTCGCGCGCAGCGGTGACCGGTTCGTCATGAGGCGTCCGTCTCCGGCGCGAACGATAGGGGGAGGCGAGGTGCTCGATCCGTATCCTTCACGTGACCGGCGGCGCGCCAGACCAGCGAAAGGCGAACCTCCGCATTCGCCAAAGGATTCGCCGCGAGGCGAAGGTCGTCTGATCTCCTTCCTCGCTTCAGCGGGGAACGCCGGTGTCGCATTGCGCGAGCTTCCGATACGAACCGGTCTCACCCCAGCCCAGGTTTCGCGGGTGATCGAGCAGGTCGAGGCAATTGTCGTCCGTGGCCGGGCCTGGTCGCGCGACGCAGTCATCGACCTCGAAAAACGAATCGAGACGATGCTCGCTCTCGGAATGGCAAACCATCCGCTCGAGCGCGGTGTCTCATTGCAGACGGTTCGGTCCGAGATGCGAGCGCCGGAAGAGGTTATGGATCTGGCTCTCGATCGTCTCGAAAAAGGGGGCAGAATCGAGCTCGATGGCTCGGTCGCGCGCCCTTTTGGCTGGGTGTCGCGACTCGGTGAGCGGCAGCAGGCACTCAGCGATGCGATTCTGCATGAGATTTGCACTCACCCTGTCGAGCCTCCGACCGTCGAGGAGCTGACCGCCAGATTCGGCGGATCGACTCCGTCGATTCTTCGATGGCTGGAGAGGGATGGGCAGCTGGAGCGCGTTTCGGACGACCGCTACTACGGCCGGAGCGCGGTGAAGCAGATGGTCGAAGCCATGAGATCGGCGCTGGAGCCCGGCAGGATTTACTCGCCAGGGGAGCTTCGGGAGGTTCTTGGGGTTTCAAGGAAGTACCTGATCCCGTTTCTCGAGTTCTGCGACAGGAATCGCATCACCGAAAGGACGGACCAGGGCAGGCGCTTTTTGCAGTGAAGCATGGAAGGCGGATGGATGGGTATTGCAGGGATCGATCGCTGCCGGGTTTGCTTGACACTCTGTCATACTGGCCGTAGGTTGGCCAAAGCGAACATCCGTACAACCAGTTATTCGAGGGTATTCTCTAACACTTTCTTTGTCAGCAGTGGAGCGAAAATGAAACACGTGTGGGTGGCACTAGTGGTGCTCGCCCTCAGCGCGTTCATGCCAGGCAAGCTGTCGGCTCAGGGAGTTTCACCCCAATCCGACAGGGCGCATGGCCCCGGATTGGAGCTCGGTCAGAACTATCCGAATCCTTTCAATCCGGAGACGAAGATCCCGTTCAGCGTCGGAGACGGCGCGGGATGCGTGGATCCGAGCCGGTTGTACCGCGTAAGCTTGCGGATTTACAATGTTTTGGCACAGCCAGTTGCAGTGCCGGTCCTGCAAGGCGGAACGGGGAATGTTGCTGGGGGAGAACCGATCGACCGCTTGTCTCTGACATGCGGACAGTATACCGCGTACTGGGATGGGAAGGATGCGAAGACGCAACAGGAAGTTGCATCGGGCGTCTATCTCTACCGTCTCGAAGTCAACGGCAAGCCGCTCGTGAAGAAAATGCTTGTGTCAAAATAGCTATTTGACACAGAACGACGCAGTTTGAACGCGCTCCGGATTCGGAGCGCGTTCTTTTTTCCCCCTCAGGCTTCGGCCACACAGGCAGGCCATCCGGGCATCCACATTGCACCCTCCGGACCCATGATCAACCCCGACCGACTTACCGTAAAGTCAGGCGAAGCCGTCAACGAGTCCGTCTCGCTCGCTCGCCGCGCGGGAAATCCACAGGTCTACGATCTTCACCTTCTGCTCGGGCTTCTCGCGCAGGACGAAGGCATCGTGGTTCCAGTGCTGCAGAAGCTCGGAGTCAGCACCGCCGCTCTGCGCGAGAAAGCGGAGAGTGAAGTGGCTCGATACCCCAGGCAGACCGATGCGCAGCCGAATCTCTCGCGCGAGCTCAATCAGGTTTTCGATCGCGCCGAGAAAGAGGCCAAGGATCTGGGCGACGAGTTCGTCTCGACCGAGCACCTTCTCCTCGCGCTGAGCGAAGTCAAAGGCACGGATTCGAAGCGCCTGCTCACCGAGGCCGGCGCCAGCCACGACGACCTGCTCCAGGCCCTCCAGCAGGTTCGCGGAAGCCACCGCGTGTCTGACCAGAATCCCGAGAACCAGTACCAGGCGCTGCAACGCTACACGCGCGACCTCACCGAAGCGGCCCGCAAGGGAAAGCTCGACCCGGTGATCGGACGCGACGAGGAGATCCGCCGCGTGATTCAGGTCCTGTCGCGCCGCACCAAGAACAATCCCGTCCTAATCGGTGAGCCGGGAGTCGGCAAGACCGCGATCGCCGAAGGGCTCGCGCAGCGCATCACCAACGGCGACATACCGGAAAGCCTTCGCGACAAGCGGCTTCTCTCACTCGATCTCGGCGCGCTGATCGCCGGCGCCAAATTCCGCGGGGAATTCGAGGAGCGTCTCAAGGCGGTGCTCAAGGAGATCACCGAAAGTGAAGGGAAGTTCGTCATCTTCATCGACGAGATGCACACGCTGGTCGGAGCCGGGAAGGCCGAAGGATCGATGGATGCGGGCAACATGCTGAAGCCGCTGCTCGCCCGCGGCGAGCTGCGCGTTGTCGGTGCCACGACTCTCGACGAATACCGCAAGCACGTCGAGAAGGACGCTGCGTTCGAGCGACGCTTTCAACCCGTTTATGTCGGCGAGCCGAGCGTCGAGAGCACGATCGCGATTCTACGCGGCCTCAAGGAGCGCTACGAGGTGCATCACGGCGTCCGAATCACGGACGGCGCCATCGTCGCGGCTGCAACGCTCTCCAACCGTTACATCGGCGAGAGGTTCCTTCCCGACAAGGCGATCGACCTGATCGACGAAGCGGCGTCGCGCCTTCGGATCGAGATCGATTCGATGCCCCAGGAGATCGACGAGGTCGAGCGGCGCATCACGCAGCTGGAGATCGAGCGGCAGGCGCTTCAGAAGGAAAATGACAAAGCGTCACGCGAGCGCCGCGAAGCGCTGGAGAGAGTGCTCGCCGAGCTGCGCGAGAAATCGAACGCGATGAAGCAGCAGTGGCAGAACGAGAAGGAGACGCTTGGAAGCGTCGGCAGGATCAAGCAGCAGATGGAGGAAGCGCGCACGCAGGCGGAACAGGCCACCCGATCCGGCGATCTCGGAAAGGCAGCCGAGATCACCTATGGAACCATTCCGCAGCTCGAGCAGCAGCTGCGCGACACGGAGAAGCAACTCGCCAGCAAGCAGGAAGGCGGACGGCAGTTCCTCAAGGAGGAGGTCACGGCGGACGACGTCGCGGAGATTGTCGCGCGGTGGACCGGCATTCCAGTCTCGCGAATGATGGAAGGAGAGCGAGAGCGTCTGACGCGACTCGAGTCGCTCCTCACCGAGCGCGTCGTCGGGCAGAAC
>JBDTRZ010000087.1:0-13216 GCA_039931395.1 Gemmatimonadales bacterium | reverse complement strand
CTTTCTCGAGTCCAGGCTGCGTGATCCGTGTGTCCACAAAATCGGGGCAGATCCAGTTTTCCGTTTGATCCGGGAATCCGTGGAATCCGTTGAATCGCTTTTCCCAGGCCGTTCTTCCGCAATCCACAGCCCTGGCGATGCTGGCTCTACCTGGCCGCGCATCGTAGTTTCACGACGATTCCTCGATCGCCAGGAGGTGGTGTTGTACAAGGGTCTCGAATCCGCGCTTTCATCACGGTACCGTCTCGATCGCGAGCTGGGCCGCGGCGGCATGGCCACCGTGTTCCTGGCCCTCGATCTCAGACATGAACGGCGCGTCGCACTCAAGGTCCTCCACCCCGAGCTGAGCTCGGCACTAGGACCCGACCGCTTTCTCCGCGAGATCAAGCTCGCCGCGCGGCTCAACCATCCGCACATCGTTCCGCTGTTCGATTCGGGCGAGGCCGCCGGATTCCTGTATTACGTCATGCCGGTAGTCGAAGGGGAATCGCTTCGCGACCGGCTGCTGCGAGACGGCAAGGTAGCCCTCGAGGAAGCACTCAACCTCGTTCGCGGAATCGCCTCCGCTCTCGACTACGCCCACCGGCAGAACATCGTTCATCGCGACATCAAGCCGGAAAACGTGATGCTCCAGGACGGCGAAGCGGTCGTCATGGACTTCGGCATTGCCAAAGCCGTGAGCGTTGCCGCGGACGAGACGCTCACGCAGACCGGCATGATGATCGGCACTCCGGCTTATGTGAGTCCTGAACAGGCGGCAGGTGAAAGCCTCGTCGACGGACGGAGCGACCAGTACAGTCTCGCCTGCGTTCTCTATGAAATGCTCTCGGGAAAGAAGCCATTCACGGGAGCCACGGCGCAGGCGGTGTTGAGCAAGAGATTCAGCGATCCGGTTCCGTCGATACGGTCCGTGTATGCGGACGCGACGGACTATCTCGAGACGGCGCTGCTTCGCGCACTTGCGAAGGACGCAGGCGAAAGGTTCACGACCACGATGGACTTCGCAAAAGCTCTCGTGGCGAGCCACCTGTCGACCCCGGATGGCAGCCCGATTCAGGGTGGCGGCAGCGCGGTCAAGTCGATCGCGGTTCTGCCTTTCAACAACATGAGCTCGGACCCCGAAGGCGACTTTTTCGCCGACGGGATCGCCGAGGAGATCATCAATGCGCTTTCGAAGATCAAGGCGCTCAAGGTGTCGTCGCGCACCTCGTCTTTCACTTTCAAGGGGAAGAACGAGGACATCCGCGAGATCGGGCGCCGGCTCCAGGTGAATACGATTCTCGAGGGCAGCGTTCGAAAGGCCGGCAAGCGGCTGCGACTTACGGCGCAGCTTATCAACGCCTCCGACAATGCCCAGCTATGGGCCGAGCGGTACGACCGAGAGCTGGAGGACGTGTTCGAGATTCAGGACGAGATCGCATCCAGCATCGTCGCCGCTTTGAGAGTCGTTCTGAGCGACGACGAGAAACGCGCCATCGAACAGGTGCAGACCGCGAACGTCGAAGCGTACGGCTTCTATCTTCGCGGACGCCAGTACTTCCACCAGCACCGTCGCAAGAGTCACGAGTACGCGCGACAGATGTTCGAGCGTGCGATCGAGCTGGATCCCGAGTACGCGCTCGCCTACGCCGGCGTCGCGGATTGCTGCTCGTTCCTCTATCAGTACTTCGATGCCTCGCCCAACAACCTGAAGCGCGCGGACGCCGCGAGCATGCGCGCGCTCGAGCTGGCGCCGGCACTCGCCGAAGCGCATGCGTCGAGAGGGCTGGCGGTGTCGCTGAGCAGCCGTTTCGAGGAAGCGGACCGGCATTTCGAGATGGCGATGCGGCTCGATGCCAAATCGTTCGAGGCGGCCTACTTCTACGCGCGCTCATGCGTCTCGCAGGGAAAGAATGAGGAGGCGGCGAAGTGGTACGAGCGCGCCATCTCCGTGAGACCCGACGACTACGCGTCGCTGGCCTTGCTCGCGACCGTGTACACCTCGCTGGGCCAACAGGAGAAGGCGATTCAGATGTCACGGCGCGCGTACGACACGGCGCGGAAGCACCTCGAGCTGACGCCTGACGATCCGCGCGCTCTGTACATGGGGGCAATGTCGCTCACCAGCCTGGGCGAATCGGAAAAAGCTCGGGACTGGAACCGGAGAGCCCTGGCAATGGATCCCGACGATCCGTCAGTTCTCTACAACATCGCATGCGCATTCGCGATGGAGGGCCAGGCAGACGAAGCGCTCGACGTCCTGGGGAAGGCCCTCGACTGCGGCTTTGGACACTGGAGTTGGATCGAGCACGACGGTGACCTCGACTCGCTGCGGCAGCGCCCAAAGTTTATCGAGCTTCTCGCGCGCAAGCCGGCGCAGACCGAGCAAACGGCCGCGAGCGAGCTTGTCTAATCGTTTCTCATGACAGATGTTCGAACAGGAGGTCCGCTGCATAAAGGATTGGAAGACGCCATCTCCGGCTCATACCGGCTCGATCGCGAGCTCGGCCGCGGCGGCATGGCGACGGTCTTTCTCGCGCATGACATTCGGCACAACCGTCGAGTCGCGCTCAAGGTTCTGCACCCCGACCTCAGCAGCTCGATCGGACCCGATCGCTTTCTGCGCGAGATTCAGCTCGCGGCACGGCTCAATCATCCGCACATCGTTCCGCTGTTCGATTCCGGTGAGGCCGGCGGGTTTCTCTACTACGTGATGCCTGTGGTGGAGGGCGAAACGCTTCGCGACCGGCTGCTGCGTGATGGACAGCTCCCTGTCGAGGAATCTCTCCAGCTTGTACGAGGGATAGCGTCCGCGCTCGATTATGCACACCGCCAGAACATCGTGCACCGGGACATCAAGCCGGAAAACGTGATGCTCCAGGACGGCGAGGCCGTCGTCATGGACTTCGGCATCGGCAAGGCGGTCAGCGCCGCAACGGATGACACACTCACTCAGACAGGAATGGTCGTCGGCACACCCGCCTACGTGAGTCCGGAACAAGCGGCAGGCGATTCGGAAATTGGACCCAGGAGCGACCAGTACAGTCTTGCATGCGTCCTGTACGAAATGCTTTCCGGGAAAAAACCGTTCACCGGGCCGACAGCTCAGTCAGTGATCAGCAAGCGATTCAGCGAGCCGGTTCCCTCGTTGCGGTCAGTATTCGCGCAGGCGCCCGATGAGATCGAGAATGCGCTTCTCAAGGCGTTGTCGAGGGAACCGGAGGACCGGTTTGCGACAACCGTCGAGTTTGCCCGCGCGCTCGTCGCCAGTCATCTCTCTACTCCGGACGGGAGTCCCCTGCAGGCCGGCGCCGGATCCAAGTCGATAGCGGTGCTTCCCTTCACGAACATGAGCGCTGATCCCGAAGGAGATTTTTTCGCGGACGGAATTGCCGACGAGATCATCACCGCGCTCTCGAAAGTGAAGGCCCTCCGAGTATCGTCACGCACATCGTCCTTCACCTTCAAGGGCAAGAACGACGACATCAGGGAGATCGGCCGCAAGCTCCAGGTCGCTACAGTTCTGGAGGGAAGTATTCGAAAAGCAGGAAAGCGACTCCGGCTCAACGCCCAGCTGGTGAGCGCCGCGGACAATTCGCAGCTGTGGGCCGAGCGCTACGATCGAGAGCTCGAGGACGTGTTCGCGATTCAGGATGAGATTGCTTCGAGCATTGTGGCCGCGCTTCGCCTTGTCCTGACGGAAGATGAGAAGAAGGCCATCGAGCAGGTGCCGACTTCCAACGCCGACGCTTACGAGTACTATCTACGAGGGAGGCAGTTCTTCCACCAACACCGGAGGCGCTCGCTCGAATTCGCAAGACAGCTTTTTGAGAGAGCGATCGAGCTGGACCCGGGGTATGCTCTCGCACACTGCGGCGTCGCGGACTGCTGCTCGTTCCTGTACCAGTATTTCTATGCTTCGGCGGAGAACCTCAAGAAGGCCGAGAGCGCGAGCCGGCGCGCGCTCGATCTCGCTCCGCAGCTCGCGGAGTCTCACGCGTCGCGAGGACTTGCGGTCTCGCTCACCGGCAAGTTCGAGGAAGCCGAACAGGAATTCCAGGAGGCGATGCGGGTTAACCCGAAGTCGTTCGAAGCTGCCTACTTCTACGGGCGCGCATGCTCCGCACAGGGGAAATCAGAAGACGCAGCGAAGTGGTATGAGCGCGCCATCGCAGTGCGCCCGGATGATTTCGCGGCGTTGACGCTGCTAGCGGGAGTCTACGCGGATCTGAAGCGTCCAGAAGACGCCACCCGAGCCACAAGGCGCGCATACGACGCCGCCAGAAAACATCTCGAGCTGAATCCGGACAATCCTCGCGCTCTCTACATGGGCGCGGCCGCGCTTTCGGACCTCGGAGAATCGGAGAAGGCACTGGACTGGGTTCGGCGGGCGGAGGCGATGGAACCGGACGACCCTTCAGTGTTGTACAATGTTGCCTGCGTCTACGCGATCCTGGACATGCCGGTCGAGGGCATCAACGCGCTGACCAAGGCAATCGAGAACGGCTTCGGCCACTGGAAGTGGATCGAGCACGACTCGACACTCGACCGCCTGCGCTCTGAGCCGGGGTTCGCTCAACTCCTCTCGCATAAACCCGCGCAGTCCGAATTATCCTGAGGTAGACAGGCCATACGATGGCTCCGGGTTCCCTGCGAACGTAACTTGAGGAATGGCGAAGACCCAGCGTAAAGACGACATCCTCAAATCCGAGATCCCGCCGGCGCTTCCGTTGATGGCGCTGCGCTCGACGATCGTCTACCCACTCGGCACCATCGCCGTGCAGATGGGCGCGCCGGAAAACCTTGCCCTCCTTCGCGAGAATCCGGGATCGGGACTCATCGTCGCTCTCGTAGTCGCGACTGGCGACCACGACGAGCCCGTCGACCTCGACACTTTCGTCGGCCGCGTCGGGGTCGCTGCTCGCGTTCACGAGAGGATCAACCTTCCCGGCGAGACGGTTCAGATCACGCTGCAGGGACTTCGTCGGATCGTGATCGACAGCATCTCGCAGCGATCCCCGTATCCTATCGCGCAGGTGAAGACTGCAAAGGAGACACAGTCGAGCCCGCACGAGATGGACGAGCTCGTCACTCGCGTGGTGGCCGCGGCGGAAACCCTCGCGCAACTGGTGGACCGCATTCCCGACGAGGTTCCGGCGATTCTCAGGATGAACGTATCGGATCCGGGACGCTTCGCCGATCTGGCCGCGACGAACATGAACTTCAAGATCTCCGACAAGGATGAGATCGTTCAGCGGCTCGACATCGGCCAGCGGCTGCGGTTCCTGCTCACGCGCCTCGAGCGTGAGGTCGCCCGCGCCCATGTCGTCGAGGACGTGAAGCGGCAGACGGAGATCAAGATCGAGCAGCACCAGCGCGAGTTCTATCTTCGCCAGCAGCTCCGCGCGATACAGGCCGAGCTCGGCGAGACTGATCCCGGTGAGAAGGAAGCCGTCGAGACTCTGCGCAAGATCGAAGAGACGAAGATGTCGGAGCGCGCGGCGCAGGAAGCGCGGCGCGAGACCGAGCGTCTGCGGCAGCTCTCGCCGGCATCGAGTGAATACCAGGTGATCCGCACGTATCTGGACTGGCTTCTGTCGCTTCCGTGGGACAAGCGCTCGGGAAAAGACGACATCAATCTCAAGACAGTCGAGACCGCGCTCGACGAGAGGCACTATGGTCTCAACGAGGCGAAGGAGCGCATCATCGAGTTCCTCGCCGTCCGCAAGCTGCGCGGCAACGATCCCCACGGTCCGATCCTCTGTTTCGCGGGACCACCGGGAACCGGGAAGACGTCGCTCGGAGAGGCCATCGCCACTGCGATCGGGAGAGAGTTCTATCGCATCTCCGTGGGCGGCGTGCGAGACGAGGCGGAGATTCGCGGGCACCGGCGCACCTACGTGGGCGCGCTCCCCGGACTTCTCATCCAGGCGTTGCGCCGCGTCGCGGTGAAGGATCCGGTCTTCATGATCGACGAGGTCGACAAGATGAGCGGAGGCGGCGCGTCAGGTGATCCGACCGCGGCGATGCTCGAGGTTCTCGATCCGTCGCAGAACCAGAACTTCGTCGACCATTATCTCAACGTGCCGTTCGACCTCTCGCAGGTGCTGTTCATCTGCACAGCGAACAACATCTACGACATTCCGGCGCCGCTTCGAGACAGGATGGAGATCATCCGCATCTCCGGGTACACGGTCGAGGAGAAAGTCGAGATCGCGTGGCGGTACATAATTCCGCGACTGCTGGAGGAGCACGGCATCACCGACAAGGACATGCAGTTCACCGACGAAGTGCTGAGCTTCATCTCCAGCCGCTACTCTCGCGAGGCGGGTCTTCGGAACTTCGAGCGCGACCTCGCCGCGATCATGCGCCGACGCGCTCGCCGAAAGGCAGAGGGCGAGGAAGGCGCGTGGATCGTGGACAACGACAAGGTTGTCGAAGTCCTCGGAAATCCGCGCTACACGATGGAATCCGCGGACCAGGAGCCGGAGATCGGAGTCGTAACAGGTCTCGCCTGGACGGCCACCGGCGGCGACCTCATGCTCATCGAAGCGCTTCGCATGCCGGGAAGTGGAAAGCTCACAGTCACCGGCCAGCTCGGAAGCGTGATGCGCGAGTCTGTCGACGCGGCGTATTCGTACGCGCGCTCGCGGGCCGAGCTGCTGGGAATTGCGAAGGAGGAATTCCGCGAGGGCGACCTGCACGTCCACTTTCCCGCCGGAGCGATTCCAAAGGACGGGCCGAGCGCGGGCGCTGCGATCACTCTCGCGATCGCGAGCGTTTTGAGCCAGCGGCCAATACGGCGTGACGTCGCCATCACCGGTGAAGTGACGCTGCGCGGAAAGGTGCTCGAGATCGGAGGAGTAAAGGAAAAGGTTCTCGCCGCTTACCGCGCCGGCCTCAGACAGGTGATCATGCCGGCGGCCAACGAGAAGGATCTCCGCGACATTCCAAAGGAAGTGCTGGAGCACATGGCCTTCACCTTCGTCTCGACGATGGACGAGGTGCTTCACCTCATGCTGATGCAGAAGCCCCAGCAGGGACTCGCCGATTCGGCGCCGCCCCGCAGGCCCGCTCCTCGAAAAAAAGAGAAAACCCGGATTGCCGAAGAGCGTAGCGACGATACGGTCTCGATAGCCAAGGACTAGGCCTTCGTGCAGTTCAGCATGGAGAACGAGTGGGTCAACTTCGCCGTTCACGTTTTCATCGGAACGGTCGCCGGCGGACTTTCCGACACCGTCGCGGTTTGGATGCTCTTCAATCCGAAGCAGAGGCGATTCGGGTTCCAGGGCGCGATCCCCAAGAATCAGGCGCGCATGGCGCGCACTCTCGGCCGGACAGTCGGCGAGCGGCTGTTGACGCCGGGCGACCTGCAGAGCGAGCTCGGACGTGCGGAACTGCGCGATGCCTTCGAGGTGAAGCTCGCGGAAGTGATCGACTCGATCATCGCGTCACGTGAGCCGCTGATCGACAAGGTGCCGCCGGCGGTGGTGACAGCGATGGAAGACGCCATGAGCTCATACCTGCCCATCGCGATGGGCAAGCTGGGCTCCTTCCTCGGCCAGCCGACCACCCGCATCAAGATGCGCGCTGCGCTTCACAGCATGTTCAACCGCTTCGTCGACGACCTCAAGTTCCACGAGAAGGTTCTGGCGAAGCTGATGATGTCCGAGCGGAAGTTCGAGACCGCCCTCGATGCCATCGAGACCGACGGCGTGGATCAGCTCGTGACGCTTCTCGACGAGCCGGAGATCCGCGAGGAGATCACCCGCACGATTCACGACGCGCTCCTCACCTATCTTCAGAAGCCGATCGCCGAAATCGTCGGAGGCGTCGCTGTGACGCAGGAGCCGGATGCCGGAAAGAAGCTCGCGCATTCCACCGCCCCGCTCATCTGGGAGTGGATTCACGCGCAGCTCCCCAGCCTCGTGTCGCGGCTCGACATTCAGGCCATGGTCGAGCGGAAGGTGATGGCGTTCAGCGTCGACCGTGTGGAGGAGATCCTGCGCTCCGTGATCGACAACGAGCTGAGACTGATCATCACCACCGGTTACGTGCTCGGCGGCCTGATTGGAGTCTGTACCTTTTTCCTGTCGAAGGCGGTCGGACTCTGACGCGCTACTGCTCCAGCTTGATCTGATCCACATCGAGCACGTCCGTGCTCGCGCCCGCTGGAACGTCCACATACAGAACCACCGGGCGCCCCGCGACTTCGCTCGTGCTGATCTCGACGGTTCGTCCAGCCGCGGAGTAGCTTCGCTTCAGCGAGCCAGCCGTGGAATCGGAAGTGACACCATATCGCTTCTGCACGGCCTTCCCGATCAGATCGTAGAACTCGGACGCGTCGGCGGGAGAGTCCCACACCGTAACCCACGCTATCCCCTCCCCGCCCGAAACGTTGAAGAGGATGTACCGATCGCCGTCCCAGCCGGCCGCGCCCTCCACCGCTTCGTTCTGGGTCTTGAGGTGCTGGAACAGAAACAGGCGCGTCTCGAACTCGCCGAGCGTGTTCTGATAAACCGGCGTCGCGCTTTTCAGCGGGGAAAGCGTGATCGTCGTCGGTGCGTCTCTTTTTCCGAAGAAAGCCGAGGGGTGCAGCACCTGCTCCGTTGACACCGGCATGTTCTCGTAGATCGGCTTGCCGGGATTGCGTTCCTTGTAGTTGCGCACGAATTCGGCGCCGCTCAGGTATGGAAAGATGAGCGTCTCCTGGATCACCACCGGAGCGCGCGCAAACACGGGCATCGACGCCTGGTTTTCACGGATCATCTCGCGCACGCGATCCCACCCGCCGGGAAGATTCATCGCGACGTTGGTGCCCCCGAGCATCGCGGACACCTGTTCGTAGACTGCCTGGCCCTCGAAGACAGCCTGTGCTGCGGAGCTCCGGTCGTTCTGACCCTCGATCTTCTGCGTGGAATCGAGGCTGATGTACTGATCCTGCAGCGCGTGCACGAGCTCGTGAGTGATCGTGATTCCGACAGCTTCCTTCGGAGCGTCATCGACAACGTAGAGCACCTTCGTTTTCGGGTCGTAGTAACCGACGATCTGCTCCTCGAGCAGATCGATCAGGAACTTCTGGAGGTTCATCGTGTCGGGGATCATCCCGAGACGCTTGTACGCCGCCGTTATTCCGGCGAACTGGCGCGCGGAGACCGGGTCGGTGATCTGGCTCGTCACGAACGCGCGCACCTGCGCCTTGGAGCGCGTCTCCACTTTCGGCGGCTTCCTGAACTCGAGCCCGACTGCGTTCTCTATCTTCGGAACTGCGTCGCTGACCAGTTTTCCATAGGGACCGGAATACTCCGGCTTCTTTTCCGCGCAGGATGACAGGACGCCGGCCGCGACCACCGCGGCGATGGCCATCCACATCCCATGGCGAATGGACTCGCGCCGCAGTCCACGTTCGATTTCAGCAGGCATCACAGTCCGGAATAGCCAGTGTAGGCGGAGATGAGGCGCTCGCCCCAAAGCAATGCGATCACTGCGGCAGGCGCAAGAAAAACGCCGAAGGGCACATCGGGCTTGTGATACTGCTCGCCTCTCCGCCGCGCGCGGAGCCATCCCGGAATCAGCAAGGGAATGAAGATCACTGTCGCGATGAATGCGGCGAGGAAGATCGTGATCAGCGCGCGCCCCGGGCCCAGCGCTCCGCCGATGACAGCCATCAGAGTTACGTCGCCGAATCCCATCGCCTCATCGCGATCGGATTTGGCGGCTTTCAACGCGACCTCTCCTAGCCAGGCCGCGATCGCGATCGCACCGGCCCCCGTGCATGCGCCGACGATGGAGTCGTAGAGACCGGCGAACGGCGCTACCTCGCGCGTGAAGAGCGAAGCGATCGCTGTCAGCAGCACCCAGGCAAGTCCGAAGACAGTGAATCCATCGGGGATCAGGTACCGCTTAGCGTCTGTGATGGCGACGCCCAGCAGAACCGTCACGAACACGGCGACGCGAACCGCGGTGAACGTCAGCCCGAAATGGATGTAGCTGAAGAGCCAGATGGCTCCGACAGCGATCTCGACGAGCGGATACTGGAAAGAGATCGGCTTTCCGCAACCACGGCAGCGTCCGCGCAACAGGACCCAGCTGATTATCGGAATGTTTTCCGCCGCGGAGATCTCGTGGCCGCAGTCCGGGCAGCGCGAGCGAGGCCGGACGACCGAAAGGCCGTCGGGCCACCGCGAGATGCAGACGTTGAGGAACGATCCGAAGCTTGCTCCCAGGAGGAAGCTGTAAGCGGCCCAGAGGGCTTCCATCATTTCCTGAGTTGGTGGAGAAGAATTCCGGCGGCGACCGCGACGTTGAGCGATTCAACGGGCCCGGTGATCGGCAGCGACACAAGACGCGTCGCGCGATCACGCATTGAAGACGACAATCCGGCGCCCTCGTTTCCGACCGCGAGCGCCAGCCGCGCGGGGGGCGCCACGTCACCGACCGGCTCGCCTCCGGCATCGGCACCCCACAGCTCGACCGCCTCATCCTCGAGGAAACCCATCAGATCAGCTGCCGCAGCATGAAATGCAGGGTGATGAAAGCTCGCCCCCATCGCGCCCCGCACTACTTTCGCGTTCCATAGATCCACAGTTCCCGGGAGCGCGACGGTCGCGTCGGCCCCGAGTGCGGCAGCGGTTCGAAGGATCGTCCCGACGTTTCCCGGATCCTGAACGGCGTCGAGCACGAGGACTCTGAGAGCATCGCGGCCCTTCAGGTTCTCAAACGAATGCAGCGGAATCTCCGCTATCGCCAGCACACCTTGCGGCGATTCAGTCTCGGCCGCACTTCGAAATTCTGCCTCGGTCACGTTCGAGGATTCAACGTCGCGCTCCGCCACGAGCGCGCGCAAGGCGGGACCCCGCGGCGCACCATCCAGCTGCGGCGCGGTGAGGATTCCCCGAATCGCGAGTGGCGACTTGAGAAGTTCCTCCACCGAGCGCACTCCTTCGGCGACGAACAGGGAATGCCGCTCTCTGGATTTTCTCCGCTTCAGGTCGCGCGCAAGGGTCAGAAGTCTCAAGGGCCGTGAACGCCGGGCGTGAATGGGGGTATGGAATGGGTCTTGCCTTTTGAGGCGGCGTGCAATTTACCGCGGGAGCTCACATGAAACGAATTTTTGCGTCGCTGGCGCTTGTTGTATCGATGACGGCGTGCGGAATCTCCCAGCAGCAGGAAGTTCAGATGGGACAGGATTACGCGTCGCAGATCAACGCTCAGCTCCCGATCCTCAGCGATCCCGAGGCGAATCGGTACATCAACGTGCTCGGCGACCTGATCGCAAGTCGCACCAGCCGGGCGGATCTGGACTGGCGCTTTTACATCGTCGACTCGAAGGAAGTGAACGCATTCGCCGTTCCGGGTGGATACATCTACGTCAATCGGGGCCTGATCGAGCGCACGTCGAGAATGGACGAGCTGGCAGGGGTTCTCGGACACGAGATCGGTCACGTCGTGCGGCGGCACAGCATTCAACAGATGGAGAAGGCACAGGGCGCGAACATCGGCGTCACGCTGGCGTGCGTGCTGACGAGTATCTGCAACAGTCAGGTTGCGCAGGCGGGCATCAACATCGCGGGCACCGCCGTCTTTGCGAAGTTCAGCAGGCAGGATGAGCTCGAGGCGGATCAGGAAGCCATCGTCAATACCACGCGCGCCGGCATCAGTCCGCAGGGAATCGTGACGATGTTCGAGAAGCTGATTGCCGAGCGACGAAGTCGTCCGGGCGCGGTGGAAGGCTGGTTCGCGACGCACCCGATGGAGGAAGACCGCATAGCCGCAGCGCAGGCCGCGATCAGTGCGATTCCAGCTTCTCAGCGTGCGGGTCTGTCAACGAACTCGAGCAACTACAACTCGTTCCTTTCGCGGATCAGGTCATTGCCGGCTCCACGGCGGTAGCACAGGTCTTTCACAACGCTCGGGGGGATCGGCGCAGCACCACCGCGCCGACTGAGCGGGGGACGAAGATGCGTCGCGGGTTTCCGCGGCGCATTTTTCGTTGATGCAAGTCGCACTCACGATCGCGGGCTCCGATTCCGGCGGTGGAGCCGGCATCCAGGCCGACCTCAAGACGTTCTACCGCTTTGGCGTTTTCGGAACGTCCGCGATCACCGCCATCACGGCCCAGAACACGCTCGGCGTCACGGACTGGCAGCCGGTGCCCGTTGCGCTCGTGAGGGCGCAAATAGAATCCGTCGCCACCGACCTCGAGCCGTCGGCCGTCAAGAGCGGAATGCTGGCGACGCGCGAGATCATCGAGACCGTCGCGGACTCGATTCGCCGTTTCGAGCTGCCTCACTATGTCCTCGACCCCGTGATGGTGGCGACCTCGGGGGACATCCTGATCCAGACTGATGCGATCGAGTCGCTCCGATCGATGCTGCTGCCACTCGCCGAGCTTGTGACGCCGAACGCGGACGAAGCCGCCATTCTCACCGGCTTCCCTGTCGAGGATGAGAATGGGATGCGCCGGGCGGCGGAAGCGATCGCCGGTGCGGGTGCGAGGGCGGTGCTCATCAAGGGCGGACACGTTCGCGGCGCAGATCCGCATGTCGTTGTGGACGTCCTTTACGATGGAGAGTTCACGGTCTTCGCCAATCCGCGAATCGAGACGTCCAGCACGCACGGCACAGGCTGCACTCTCTCCGCGGCAATCGCAGCGCAGCTGGCGCAGGGAGCGTCACTGCGAGATGCGGTGGGGTCAGCGATCGATTTCGTTCATGCGGCGATGGAGACTGCGCCGGGCCTGGGACGCGGCCATGGCCCGCTCAATCATTTCGCCGGAGGAAGTGCCGCGACGAACTCGCGCACCAGCGCCTGAAATCCCTCTGCGGCGCGAGCCGTCGCCTCGAGCACATCGGTGTGAAGGACGGGGGCGTCACTGATGCCGGAAGCGGGGTTGGCAATACAGCTCATCCCAGCCACTCGCATACCCATTGCGCGGGCAACGATCACTTCGGGCACGGTCGACATTCCGACGGCGTCCGCGCCGAGTCGCTCCAGCATCCGCACCTCTGCAGGCGTCTCGAATGACGGGCCGGGAAGACATGCGTAGATGCCTTCCTTCACCATGACTCCGACCTTGACCGCAGACGCCCGAAGAATGGTCCGCAGCTCGGCATCGTACGCCGCGCTCATGTCGGGAAACCGCTCGTCTCCGTCCTCAACGTGTCCGGTGAGCGGATTCACTCCCGTGAGATTGAGATGATCCTCGATGATCATCAGGTCACCGGCTGCCAGGTCG
>JBDTRZ010000086.1:0-13452 GCA_039931395.1 Gemmatimonadales bacterium | reverse complement strand
GCACGGCGTCGAGCTGATTGAAGTTGCCGGCGGCTGGCAGATTCTCACGCGTCCCGAATACACCGAGACGATAGAGCGCGCGCAGCTCGCGGCCCGCCCGCAGCGCCTGTCCGCGGCCGCGCTCGAGACGCTTGCGATCATTGCCTACCGTCAGCCGATCGGGCGCACAGAGATCGAGGAGATACGCGGCGTCGGTGCGGGGCAGATGCTCAAGTCACTTCACGAGCGCGAGCTCATCGAGGTCGTCGGTCGCGGAGAGGGGATGGGGCGACCACTTCTCTACGGTACGACGCCCGGTTTTCTCGAGCAGTTTGCCTTGCGCCATCTGGGGGAGCTTCCTCGCGCGGATGAGCTTGCAGTGGCATTGCGAGATCCGAGTGCGCCCGCTCCGAGTGACAATGGAGTCGCGGCTTCGGCCGTTCCTGCCGATTCAGCGGCGAGCACCGAGTGGACCGGCGCGGCTCCTGTCGCGGACATGGCCGCGGCCGCTGACTCGTCAGACGACTCGATCCCGGCGAGCAGAACCGACGAATCGACCGATTCGCCGTACGCAAGCAGAGAGGGCTGATGGCGGAGCCGATGCGGATTCAGCGGGCCCTCGCACGCGCGGGCGTCGCTTCGCGCCGCCGCGCCGAAGAGCTCGTCGCCGCCGGAAGAGTCCATGTCAACGGCACTGTCGCGATCACCGGACAGAGTGTCGATCTGGAAAGCGACATCATCACCGTCGATGGAAAGCCCGTCACACAACCGACCGCGTACCACTGGCTGGTGCTCAACAAACCGCCGGGTGTGCTGACAACGAAATCCGATCCACGCGGCCGCCGCACGGTATTCGACCTCGTACGGGATCGCCCGGGACTCACTTACGTCGGCAGGCTCGACTACATGACCGAGGGTGTACTCCTTCTCACCACCGACGGCGAGGCGGCGCACAAACTCACACACCCGAGCACGGAGGTCGAGCGGACATACGTCGCAACGGTTCGCGGTGATGGCCCCGCGGCGGTCCGAGCGGGCCGCTCCGGTGTAGAACTCGAAGATGGCTTCATGCAGCCGATCGATATCACCGCGAGAAACGTCAGCCGCGGTCTGTGGGAACTCGAGGTCACGATTGCCGAAGGCAAGAACCGCGAGATCCGGCGATTCTGCGACGCGTTGGACCTCGCAGTGGAGCGACTTGTGCGTACCCGGTTCGGACCGGTCTCGCTCGGGGCGCTTCCGTCAGGGGCGTCGCGCGCGCTCACTGGCCGTGAGCGGGACATTGTCATGGCGATCACCCAGTAGAGGCAGCCGAAAGCGACAGTTCCGCGGTTCGACAACATATAAGGAGACGCAAGTGGCAACTCAGGCCCCCGCCGCCGCCGCCGACACAGGGATGGTCCACGAGATTGTGGATCAGGTATCTCGGCGCATCGTCGGCCAGAACTACATGATCGAGCGGCTCGTCATCAGCATTCTCACCGGGGGTCACGTTCTTCTCGAGGGCGTTCCCGGCCTGGCCAAGACTCTCGCCGTGCGGACTCTGGCTGAAACGATCAACACCACGTTCCAGCGGATCCAGTTCACGCCGGACCTCCTCCCCGCCGACATCCTCGGCACTCAGGTGTACGATCAGTCGAACGGCCAGTTCAGCGTCAAGCGCGGTCCGATCTTCGCCAACATCATTCTCGCCGACGAGATCAACCGCGCGCCGGCAAAGGTCCAGGCAGCCTTGCTCGAGGCGATGCAGGAGAAACAGGTCACGATCGGCGGGCAGACGTTCAAGCTCGATGAGCCTTTCCTCGTGCTCGCAACTCAGAATCCGATCGAGCAGGAAGGCACATATCCATTGCCCGAAGCTCAGGTAGACCGGTTCATGTTGAAGCTTCACGTCGGCTACCCGACTCGCGACGAGGAGAAGGAGATTCTGCGGCGCATGGCCAGTGGGCACGCGATAGCCGTGAGACATGTCGCCACGCCGGCGACGATCATGGCAGCGCGCGACCGAATCGCCGATCTGTACATGGACGAGCGCATCGTGGATTACATCGTGTCGATCGTGCACGCGACACGGTTTCCCGCGGAAGCAGGGCTCAATGACCTCGTGCCGCTCATCGAATACGGTGCGAGTCCGCGCGCAACGTTGTCACTCGCCCAGGCGTCCCGTGCGCACGCGTTTCTCCGTGAGCGCGCTTTCGTGACGCCCGACGACGTCAAGGCGATCGCGCCCGATGTTCTCCGCCACCGCGTGCTGACGACATACGAGGCGGAAGCTGAAGAAGTGACGAGCGACGCGATCGTGTCCCGCATCCTGGCCGCAGTAGCCGCGCCGTGATCGGACGCCGCACTGCGATCGGAAGAAGGCGCGGCGGCGTCAACCCGGTCGCGCGGCGCGAAACCGAGGAGCGCGAGCGCAGGTGGTCGCTCTTTCGCGGGCCGCGCCGCGGAAAACGCAGAGTGGAGCCGGCAGTCAGGGGCGCGGGTGGCGAAGCGGTGCGGAAGGAAGTGCCGCCCGAAATACTCAGGCAGGTCAAGCTCATCGAGCTCAAGACCAGAGGGCTCGTCAACTCGCTTTTCACCGGCGAGTACAGAAGCACCTTCAAAGGACAGGGGATGGAATTCTCCGAGGTGCGCGAGTATCAGCCGGGAGACGAGGTCCGCACCATCGACTGGAATGTCACCGCGCGCATGCGCCGCCCGTTCGTCAAACGCTACATAGAAGAGCGTGAGCTCACGGTGATGCTGGCAGTGGATCTGTCGGGTTCCGAGCGGTTCGGCACTGTGAAGCGCTTCAAGAGCGAGTTGGCGACCGAGCTCGCCGCTGTGCTCGCCATGTCCGCCGTCCGCAACAACGATCGCGTGGGCATCGTGCTGTTCACCGACCGCATCGAGTACGTCCTCCCTCCGCGGAAGGGACGCAAGCATGTGCTCCGGATCCTTCGCGACATTCTCACGTTCGAGCCGGCCGGACGGGGAACCGACGTCGCGGGTGTGACGAACCACCTCGCCCGCACGCTGTCGCAGAAGACGATCGTCTTTCTCATCTCGGACTTCGACGCACCCAACATCGAGAAGCCGCTGAAGATTCTCGCTCAGAGGCACGACGTCGTCGCGGTGACCGTCGAGGACCCGAGCGAGCGGGAGCTGCCGGACATCGGGCTCGCGCGCTTCGTGGATCCGGAGACGGGACAGACATTCGAGATCGATACGAGCTCGTCGAAGGTGCGCGCCAGCTTTGCCAGGCGGGTCAACGAGCAGCGGGAAGCGCGCAAACATCTTCTGCGACGGCTGGCGATCGACGAGGTGCCTGTGCGCACCGACGGAAATTACATCGAGCCGCTGCTGCGGTTCTTCCGCTCGCGGGAGACGCAGGCCGGACGCAGATGATGCTTTCGCTGGGACTTGCACTTCTGATGCAGGCAGCCGCACCGCCTCCCCCATCCACGGCGCGTCCGACACGAGCTCAGGCGGAGATTCCAGTTCAGCTCGGCGTCAACGTGACAGCGGATACCGTGACGGTAGGGCAGCGCTTCGTGGCGATCATCCGGGTGCGCGCGCCGCGAGGAGCGACGATCGAGTTTCCGACGACGAGTGACTCGGCGACGGCTGCGGCGCCAACCGGGATGCAGCTTCTCGGAAAGCCGGCGGTGCAGGCCGTGCCCGATTCGATCAACACGACGATGACCGCGGCGTATCGCCTGGCCGCATGGGATGTCGGCACTCAACGACTCGGTCTCCCGGACATTGTCGTTCGCCTCGGCACACGGACAGGGTACGTATCGCTTGCTGATCGCGGCGTCTTCGTACGGTCCGTGCTTCCGGCAGACTCCACCCTCCGTGTGCCTAAGCCGCCAAGGCCTGCGATCGAGATCGCGCCGTTCAACTGGCTTCCGTGGCTGCTTGCGCTCGCCGCGCTCGTCGCAGCTGGTCTACTATGGAGACTGTGGATCTGGTACCGCCGCCGGCGCGACAAGCCGATCGACCCATTCACCGCCGCTGAGCGCGAGTTCGACCGCATCGAGTCGATGCATCTCGTCGAGGCAGGTGAAGGCGAGCGTCACGCCGCCTCGATGAGCGACGTGATGCGCGACTACCTCGCAGCGCGTGTGCCAGCGATTGACCGGTCGCAGACGTCGTCTGAGCTTCTCGCGTCCACCGGCAGGATTCACGAACCGGCACGGGGACTCGGTGAGCTTCTGTGGCGCACCGATCTTGTGAAGTTCGCGAATGCGCGGGTGGAACCTGACGAGGCGGAGCGCCTTGGCGCTGCGGCGCGTGCAATCGTGCGGGCGGTCGAGGCTCACCTGGTCGATGAAGAGAAGGAGCCGGAAATGAAGGCGGCCGCGTGACGATACCCGATTTTGTCGGCTTCCGGACGCCACAGGCACTCTTCCTTCTGCTGGTGCTTCCGGTGTGGTGGCTGTGGCGCCGCCGCCGATCCGAAGATGCGATTGTTTTTTCGCGCACAGGCGTCCTGGCGCGGGGGCCAAAAGCGGGACAGGCAATCGCCCGCGCGATCTTCGTGCTGCGCAACCTGGTGATCGCCAGCGTGATCGTCGCACTGGCGCGGCCGCGCAGCGGCGCGCACGTGGAGAACATCACGAGCTCGGGGATCAACATCGTTCTTTCGCTCGACCTGTCGAGCTCGATGCTCGCGCAGGATTTTCGTCCCAACAATCGTCTCGAAGTGGCGAAGGCGAGAGCCAAGCAGTTCGTGCGGGCTCGCCAGTCCGATCGAATCGGGATCGTCGCGTTCGCGGGAGAAGCGCTGACCCAGGTGCCTTTGACGACGGATCAGCCCGTGATCCTGCAGGCAATCGATAATCTCCAGGCCGGACAACTCGAGGACGGTACGGCCATCGGACTCGGGATCGCGACCGCGGCGAACCGTTTGCGCGACGCGCCGGGAAAATCGCGCGTCATGATAGTCGTTACAGACGGCGTCAACAATCGCGGAGACATCGATCCGCTTTCAGCGGCGAAGGCCGCAGCGGTGTACGGAATCAAGATCTACGGGATCGGCGTCGGTACCGAAGGCGTTGCGCCGGTTCCCGTCGGACGCGATGTGTTCGGGCTCAGATTCGAGAATCAGCCTGTCAAGATCGACGAGGCATTGCTGCGCCAGATCGCCGGGCTCACCGGAGGTCGGTATTTCCGCGCGCGAGATGGTGCCGCGCTCGCGCAGATCTATTCGCAAATCGATCGGCTGGAGCGCGCGCCGGTTCAGTCTCGCACACAGGTCACCTACACCGAGCTGTACCGCTGGGCCCTCGGTCTCGCACTCCTGGCCCTTCTCGCAGAGCTCGGACTCACGGCCTGGAGAGCGCCGCTGCCATGATCGATCTCCGATACGTGAGCTGGCCGTGGGCGTTGTCACTCGTCGTGATTGCGCCGGTGCTCGTCGCATTGATGATCGCTCGCGCGCGAAAGGCCCGTGCGCGCCGCCTCGCCAACCTCGGAACGCCGCTGATGATCGCGCGTCTCGCTCCGACCGCCACGATAACATCGCGATGGCAGCCTGTGCGGCTGAGTCTTGCTGCGCTGTTTCTCGCAATCGCATTTGCCGGTCCTCGATGGGGAATCGAGCGCACGATAGTGAAGCAGCCGGGGATCGACATCGTGCTGGCGCTGGACGCGTCCTCATCGATGCTCGCCCGGGACGAAGCTCCCGATCGCCTTACGAAGATGAAACAGGTTGTCGATCGGTTGAGGGCGCTCTCGCCAAACGATCGATTCGCGCTTGTTGCGTTTGCCGGGCGGAGCTACGTCCTGAGCCCGGTGACCATCGACGAGGGCGCGCTGAACCTGTTCATCGAGAATCTCGATCCCACTATTGTCGGACAGTCCGGGAGCTCGGTCGCCAGCGCGCTTCGCCAGGCCAACAACCTGCTCGCCCTGTCGAAGTCCGAAGCGGAGCGCGCGATAGTGGTGATGAGCGACGGGGAGGGCTTCGAGGGAATGGATGAAGTGATCGCCGAGGCAAGGCGCGCAGCCGAGGCTGGTACATCGGTGATCACGGTTGGATTTGGAACCGAGCGCGGGTCCACGATCCCGGTGCGCGAAAACGGAGCTGTCACGGAAAAGAAGGATCAGTCCGGCGCGGTTGTTGTGACCCGCTATTCTCCCGACTTGCTCAGGACAGCAGCAGAGGAGGGAAGAGGCGTTTTCGTGCCACCGACTGATCCTGATCGGGCAGCCACAGTGAGGAAGACGCTGGCGCAGCTGCGCACTGCGCAGCGCTCGCTCACGCGCGGGACCAATCTCGCGCAGCGATTCCAGATATTCCTGCTCCCCGCGCTGCTGTTGCTTGTCCTCGACACTTTCCTGGCGACTCGCCGTGGCAGGCGGCGCGAGGTATCCCCGGTCGCGACCACTGCATCAGCGATCGCGATGATGCTCCTCGGAGGATGCTTCAACAACGGGCGCGACCGCGAAGCCATACTGCTTTACAATCAGGGCACCGCGATGATCGCAAAGCCCGACTCGGCGCAGGCCGCAGTGGCAATTCTCGCCCGCGCGGAGCAAGCCGAGGACTCGGAGGTGAAGTACCGCGCCGGCTTCAACGAAGGGTTCGTGCACCTTCGCACTGGGCTCGCGGCAAATGGAGATTCGGCTGAGGTTCCGCTCGACAGCGCCCTGGCGGTCTACAAGCGAGTGCTCACGCTCAGGCCCGACGACTTCGACGCCAAGTGGAACTACGAGCTCGCGCTTCGGAAGATGAAGAGCGGCGGAGGAGGCGGTGGTGGTGGAGGGGGAGGCGGCAATCCGCAGCCTCAGCCCGAGCCGC
Source organism: Gemmatimonadales bacterium (assembly GCA_039931395.1). Classification (GTDB taxonomy): domain Bacteria; phylum Gemmatimonadota; class Gemmatimonadetes; order Gemmatimonadales; family Gemmatimonadaceae; genus UBA4720. The sequence goes on along the minus strand of JBDTRZ010000086.1, from coordinate 6,686 downwards.
AGAATGCGCAGAACGAGGCGCCGCGTCCGCGGCCAATTCCCGGCATGACGCCGCAGCGCGCGGAGCAGATCCTGAACGCGATGGAACAGCAGGAGCAGGACGTCCAGGGACGGAAGCAACGGCGCAGCGTGCCCACGCCACCGCCGAACGGACGGGACTGGTAGCTTGCCGATAATTGCCGTCCTCCCGAGCGCCGTCGCTGACCAGATCGCGGCCGGTGAAGTCGTCGAGCGTCCCGCATCCGTCGTCAAGGAGCTTGTCGAGAATTCACTCGATGCCGGCGCGACTGCGGTCGATGTGACAATCGAGGAAGGTGGTCACAAGCTCATCAAGGTGAGCGATGACGGTTGCGGAATGGACCGCGAGGACATCGAGCTCGCGTTGGTGCGGCACGGCACCTCGAAGATTCGCACCGCGGCAGACCTCGTCGGAGTGTCGAGCTTCGGCTTCCGCGGCGAGGCACTTCCTGCCATCGCGTCGATATCGCGGTTCGAGCTCGACAGCAGTCCGAAGGATGGAGAAGGAGCGAGGCTAGCGACCTCGGGCGGGACGATCACGCGGGTCGAGCCATCCACTCGCCGCAGAGGCACAACGGTGTCTGTGGCGCAGCTCTTCTTCAACACACCGGCCAGGAAGAAATTCCTCCGAAGCGCGCGCTCCGAATGGCGTGCGATCGTCGAGTCGCTCGGCGGGATCGCCCTCACACGCTCCGACATTCGCTTCAGTCTCACTCATGAGGGGAAGTCGGTGCTTGTCCTTCCACCGGTGTCGTCCATGCGTGCGCGAATCGGCGGAATCTGGGGTGGCAAGTACGCGGGAGCATTGCTCGATGTGGACGACGTGAGCGGAGCGGTTCACACTACCGGGCTGGTCGAGCGTCCTTCGGACGTCGGAACCTCGACGCGCCGCGCCTTCATAGCAGTGAATGGCCGCGCCGTTCGCGATCCGGGAATCGTGCGTGCGGCGGAGGCAGCGTACCGCTCGACTATTTCCGCAGGCCTCCGTCCTTCTCTTTTTTTAGGCATCACGCTTCCTGCGACCGGTGTCGACGTGAACGTTCATCCGGCAAAAGCGGAAGTGAGGTTTCTCGAGAAGTGGCCGCTCGAGAGGGCCGTCGAAACGGCGGTGCGTCGCGCGCTCGGAACATTCGACACTTCCGCTTCGGTTGGCGGGAGCTATTTCGGCTCGTATCCGAACGCCCATCGTTCGTTCGAGTCATCTGCCACGGACAGCGTGTCGGTTCTGTCACCGGACCACGCATCAGCTGGTTCGTTTTTCGAGGCGCAATCCGTCGAGACACAGGAGTCAGCACCCGTTACACAAGTCTCCGCCGAAATACCGGAGCTCTTTCAGTTTCGCCGGACCTACATCGCCTTCGAGCATCCCGACGGTCTCGTCCTCATCGATCAGCATTCCGCGCACGAGCGGGTTCTTTTCGAGGCATTCATGAAGTCGCTGGAAACCGGCGGCGCACCGGCACAGCGGCTTCTTCTGCCGATCACGCTTCATCTGGGCCCCGCTGAGGCCGATGCCTTCGAGCTGAACCGCGCCTACCTCGAGAAGCTCGGCTTCGAGATCGAGGGCTTCGGCGGCAGCACACTCATCGTGAACACGGTTCCGATGCCCCATCGGCGCTTCGATGCGGAACGGTGTCTGCGTGAGACTCTGGATGCACTGACGGGCGACAGGATCGCGGGCACCGCTACCCGGCACGAGCACCTCGCTGCAACTGTCGCGTGCAAGGCGGCGATCAAGGCGGGTGAGCAGCTGTCCCAGTCGGAGATGCGCGCGCTGTTCGCATCCCTCCGCGACACGCAACTTCCCGCGCACGACGTCCATGGCCGGTCGACAATCGTGCAGCTCACATGGGACGAGCTGGACCGGCGGTTTGGCCGCCGGTAGAATCCGGGTCATCTGCGGCCCGACCGCGGCCGGCAAGTCGGCAATCGCGGCGAACCTCGCACTCGAGTACGGCGCGACGATACTCAGCGCCGACTCGCGCCAGATCTACCGGCGTTTCGACATAGGGACGGCCAAACCCGATTGGAGTGAGCGCAAGGCCATCCCGCACAAAGGGATCGACATCGCTGATCCTTCTGAGCGTTTCTCTGCATCGCGGTGGGCATCGATGGCGGGTGACTGGATTGGAGCGGCACGTGCAACGGGACGAGCTCCGATCGTGGTTGGCGGTACAGGGTTCTACATTCGCGCGCTCTTCGAGCCGCTGTTCCAGGCGCCGCCAGTCGAGCATGCACGGCGACGGGCGCTCGAGAATTACTTGTCGGACCTGGCGCTTGCGCAGCTGCGCCATCTGTGCACGGCGCTCGACCCGGCACGGGCTCACCTCGGACGGACGCAGCTGTTGCGCGCGGCTGAGACTGCATTGCTCTCCGGTTTGCGCATCAGCGCGCTGCATGCGGAGGCCGCACGAGTCTCCGGATTCGTGCCGGCATACCTCGTCGTCGATCCGGGCGCCGAGCTTGCGAGCCGCATCGAGAGGCGGGTGGACCAGATGATCGACGCAGGGTGGCTCGATGAAGTTCGCGCGCTCGATGCGCAGGTTGCGGAGGACGCACCGGCGTGGAAGGCAAGCGGGTACCGCGTGATGAGAGGCGTTGCTCGCGACGAGATCGATTTGTCATCGGCTCGTGAGCGGATCATTATTGAGACGCGACAGTACGCCAAGCGGCAGAGGACGTGGTTTCGTCATCAGCTTGGTGATGCTTCGGTAACCCGCGTCGATCCTGGCGATCCACAATGCCAGGCGATCGCTCAACGGTGGTGGAAGGAGACTTCTTGAAGATTGGAATCACCTGCTATCCGACATACGGCGGGTCGGGTGCAGTGGCCACCGAGCTCGGCATCGCGCTCGCCGCACGCGGGCATGAGATCCATTTCATCACCTACAGGCAGCCGTTTCGCCTCCCGGCGTTTCTCCCGAACGTTTTCTTTCACGAAGTGGACGTTGGGCGCTACCCGCTTTTCGAGTATCCTCCGTACGACCTGGCGCTGGCGGTGCGGATGCACGAAGTGGTGCGGAAGCATGGTCTCGATCTGCTGACATGCCACTATGCGATTCCACACGCGACGAGCGCGTGGATCGCGCGGGAGATGCTTCGACAGGAGAAGCGCGACGTGAAGGTGATCACGACCCTCCACGGAACCGACATCACGATCGTCGGGCAGGATCCGTCGTTCAACCAGATCACCAAGTTCTCTATCGAGAAATCGGATCGCCTGACTGCCGTGTCCGAGTTTCTTCGCAAGGAGACTTACAACGCTTTCGGGTGCACCTCGTGCGACGTCGCGGTGATTCACAACTTCATCGATCCGGAAGTCTACAATCGTGATAAGTATCCACCGACGCTGAGAGCACAGCTCGGCGGCTCAGGTCCTGTCGTGATGCACATCTCCAATTTCCGGCGCGTCAAGCGCGTCCGTGATGTGGTCCAGATCTTCGCCGCGGTGCACGAGCGTCTTGGCGGCTGGCTCGTGATGGTCGGGGACGGTCCCGATCGCCCGGAAGCCGAAGACGAAGTTCGCCGCCTGGGACTCGAGGAGCGCGTCGAATTCCTCGGCAAGATCGACAATGTCGCGCCGCTTCTCGCATCGGCGGATCTCTTCCTGCTTCCAAGCTCGAGCGAATCGTTCGGCCTGAGCGCACTCGAAGCTCTCGCTTCCGGAGTGCCAGTAGTCGGTACGGCCGCTGGTGGACTTCCCGAAGTGGTGCGCGACGGGGAGACGGGGTTTCTCTGCACGGTGGGCGACGTCGAGGGCATGTCGCGCGCGTCGCTTGCCATTCTCGAGGACAAAGCCAAATGGAAGAGCATGAGCGACCTCGGAGCAGCCGATGCGCGGGAGCGCTTCTCGCTGGACCAGATCGTGACCCGCTACGAGCAGCTGTACAAATCCTCTCTCGAAATGTGAACGCGTGACCACCTTTGAGGCGATTGTACTGGGAATCATCCAGGGACTCACCGAGTTCCTTCCCATCAGCAGCTCCGCTCACCTTGCCCTCGCACCCTTCCTGTTTGGGTGGCAGGACCCGGGACTTGCATTCGATGTTGCGCTTCATTTCGGCACGCTGCTGGCCGTCCTCTGGTACTTCCGCAGGGAATGGATAAAGCTCCTTGCAGCAGCGGGAGCAATTCTCCGAACGCGACGCGTCGACACGGCAGAGAAGAAGCGGGTTGTCTTTCTCATTCTGGCGACGATTCCCGGAGCAATCGGAGGCCTTCTTCTCGAGAAGAAAGCGGAGACGGTGTTCCGCGCACCGGCGCTGACTGCAGTTGCTCTCATCGTGATGGGCGTCATTCTCTGGGCCGTGGACAGATTCAGCTCGCAGGAGCGGCCCATCGACAAGATGCGATGGACGGACGCTCTCCTCATTGGTCTCGCGCAGGTCGTCGCTCTCATTCCCGGAGTCTCGAGATCGGGATCGACGATCACCGCAGCACGCGGACTTCACCTCGACCGGCAGTCGGCCGCGGTGTTCAGTTTCCTCATGAGCATGCCGATCACTGCGGCTGCCGTGGTTCTCAAAGGGCCGGACGTGCTCGCGCAAGGGGGGCTTGGAACACAGGTCGTGGTCGGAATACTCGCGGCTGCAATCAGCAGCTGGTTCGCGATCGCAATCCTGCTGCGTTACGTGAGCCGGCACAGCTACGGCGTGTTCGCGCTGTACCGCGTCCTTCTCGGCGCGTTTGTGCTGGCGTTCCTCTACTTTCGTGCCTGACGGTTACGAGTTCGACGGCCTGAGCGCAGATGAGCTCGCTGAGCTCCTCGAGTGTCCTGCTGTCGAGCTTCTCGAGACGACACCCTCTACGCTCGACGTCGCTCACCGGCTGGCTGGCGCAGGTTGCGAAGCGGGCACGCTCGTGATCGCGGATCATCAGTCTGCGGGACGGGGACGCAGTGGCGCGCGGTGGACCTCTCCTTCTGCAAAAGGTCTCTGGCTCACGCTGGTCGAGCGCCCTGATGACGCTTCCGGGATCGAAGTGCTCGCTCTGCGGGTCGGGCTTCGCTCCGCCCGCGCGCTCGATCTTTTCGCGCCAGAGCCGGTGCGGCTCAAGTGGCCGAACGATCTGTATGTCGAGGGTCGCAAGCTCGCCGGCATCCTCATCGAGGCCCGCTGGCGCGAGGGACACCTCGAATGGGTTGCGATCGGCATAGGCGTGAACGTCGTCGCGCCCGATGATGTGCCCGCCGCCGCGTCCCTCGACGCGGGCACACAGCGAGTCGAGGTCCTTGCAGATCTTTTTCCCGCCCTGCGCAAAGCCGCAGCGGCGGCCGGCAGTCTGCGTCCGATCGAACTCATCGAGTGGAACGCGCGTGACGTCGCGCGCGGACGTGCATGCACGGAGCCGGCGCGCGGAATCGTCGAAGGCATAAGCCCCACCGGCGAGCTGCTCGTTGCGCTGGCCGACTCGGTCGCCAGATTCCGCTCGGGCTCTCTCGTTCTCGACCACATCTCATGATTCTCGCATTCGACGTCGGCAATACCGAAACGACGGCCGCACTGTTCGACGAAGACATGATTCGCGCGCACTGGCGTGTGACGACGAACATGCCGCGAACGCCGGACGAGTTCTCGCTTTTGCTGCGGTCCCTTCTTCACGCCGAAGGAATTGCGCCATCGTCGGTCACTGGCTCGGCAATCTGCTCTGTGGTCCCGCCAGTGACGCAGGTGCTCGAGAAAGCGTGCGAGGATTCGTTTGGCCAGCCACCGGTGTTGATCGATGCACGCGCAAAGCTCCCGATCCGTCTCGCGGTCGACGAGCCCCTGACCGTCGGAGCCGATCGCATCGCCAACACTCTCGCGGCGAGTCGCATCTGGAAAAGGGATGCGATCGTGGTGGATCTCGGCACCGCCACGACGTACGACTGCATCACTGCCGACGGGGCGTTCATTGGAGGCGTTATCCAACCGGGCGTACAGACGTCCGCCGAAACACTCTTCCGCCGAACCTCCCAGCTCGCGGCGACCGAGATCGTCCCACCGCGGCGGGTGATCGGCACGCGCACGGACGAGTGCATCCGCTCAGGGGTTCTTTACGGCGCAGCTGATTCGATCGATGGAATCGTCGGCCGAATCAAGAAGGAGTGGGAGCGTTCGTCGCCGGTCGTGATCGCCACCGGGGGCCTGGCCGAGACGCTCAGACCATTCTGTTCATCGCTCGACGAGGTGGACACGTTTCTCACTCTCAAGGGAGTGAAAATGGGGTTCGATCTTCTCCGCGGCGCATCGATCAAATAGCTTGTCAAAGTGGGCTCGCGCGAGCTCATCGCAGGTCGGCCAGCCCGCTTGTATTAGACCATCCGATTGGGTAGCTTTGGGGTCGTTAGCACTCACGTATCGAGAGTGCTAACGACCCTTTTTTCATGCCATTCTCAGTAGGAGGGATGCACGATATGGCCACGAAGACCAGCACCACCGCTAGCACCACCGCTAGCACCACCGTTAACCCCCTCGCCGACAGGGTAGTCGTCCGCGCAATGGAAGAGACCGAGCAGATGCGTGGCGGACTCTTCATCCCCGACACCGCCAAGGAAAAGCCGATGCAGGGCGAAGTCCTCGCCGTCGGCCCAGGTCGCTTCGAGAAGGACAAGCGCGTTCCCATGGAGCTCAAGGTCGGCGACAAGGTCCTGTACGGAAAGTACAGCGGCACCGAAGTCACGATCGACAA
>JBDTRZ010000085.1:0-13461 GCA_039931395.1 Gemmatimonadales bacterium | reverse complement strand
TTGGCTTCATCACCCCCGAGAACGGACAGAAGGATTGCTTCGTCCATCATTCGGCGATCAACGGCACGGGATTCAAGTCCCTCGCCGAGGGTGAAAAGGTCGAGTTCGACGTCGTGCAGGGCCAGAAGGGTCCCGCCGCGGAGAACGTCACGAAGGTTCGTTGATCACACTCGCAGAAAGAGTGCGATAGGAAAGGGCCACTCCGGATTGACCGGAGTGGCCCTTTCTTCCATCGTTAGGCAAACATTGGAACAGGAGGCGTATGGCCAAGGAAGAAGCAATCGAGCTGGAAGGGACTGTCACTGAAGTGCTCCCAGACGCGACGTTCCGCGTCCTCGTATCGAACGGCCACGATGTGCATGCGACGATAGCCGGCAAAATGCGCCGCTTCCGCATCCGCGTGCTCGCCGGCGACAGAGTGACGCTCGAGGTCTCGCCCTACGACCTCACGCGCGGCAGAATCACTTTTCGGCACAAAAGCTAGCCCGCACACTCGCCGGCCCTCCCGGCGACAATTCGGATCGACGAGCTCCGGCCCGTCATCCACCGCGATCGCCGCCTACTGCGCGTATCGCAGAATATCGTACACGTACCTGATTCCGAACCCGACGTTCTCGATCGACAGCCGCTCGTTGTTGCCATGCACCCCCTTCTGCCGCTCGGCCTGCTCGGTCTTGAACGGATCGATCGCGTAGGTGATGATCCCGAGCTTCCTGTACGTCGGCCTGTCGGTGGCTCCCGTCTGCATCGGTGTCGTCACGAACGCCTTTGGCTCACGGTCCTTCGCTGCCCGCTCGATCGCTCGAAAAAGATCGGTGTCGATCGGACTCTCGAGTGGAGTCTTCGGCGCCAGGATCGGAGTCCACTGAACAGCGGTGTCGCCGACAATCCCCTTGAGCGTCGAGAGAAACTGAGCCGGATCCGTGTCCGGCAAGAGTCGAATGTCGATCTCCGCCGTCGCCTCCGGTGGAATCACGTTCGTCTTGTTCGAGCCGGCGAGTCCGGTGAGCGAGATCGTGTTGCGAAGGTACGCGTTCCAGTAGACGTCGCTCAGAATCCACTCTCGCGCCGCGGGATCTTCGAGCGCCTTCGTCACGTTGGAGAGCCACGTCCGTCGCGGCTCCGGATAGAGCCGCGCGATGTCCGCGAAAAACTTCTGAACGCCGGGCGTCACATGGAGCGGAGTCTCGTAAGCGGCAATCCTGTTGAGCGCCGCGACGAGCTTCGGCACCGGGTTCTGTTTTGTCGGACGTGAGCCGTGCGACGGAACTCCCTTCACGGTGAGCCTCTGCCAGAACGTGCGCTTCTCGGCGACGCCCACAGCGAAGTAGTTCACCTTCCCGTTCACGACTGAGTTCTCGGTCGCCTCGGTGATCAGATACTCGACGTCCTTGAGCAGGTCTGCGTGATTCTTCACGAACATCGTGCCGCCGGTGGACGTGAACTCCTCGTCCGCGTTGGCGATGAAGACGATGTCGCGGTTGAGCGGCATGCCCGATCTCTTGATCGCGATCAGCGCCATGAGATGCGCCACCGCTTCGCCCTTCATGTCGATCGCGCCCCGGCCCCAGATGTAGCCGTCCTTCACTGTTCCCGAGAACGGATCGACGCTCCACAGGGATGCGGTCGCGGGAACGACGTCCATGTGGTTCAGAAGCACGATCGCTTTTTTCGATCCGTTCCCCTTGAGCCGCGCGTACAGATTGGCATGCCCCGCGCCGAGCTCTATCGTGTCGACGATCTGCGCCTCGATTCCTTCGCGATCGAGTTTCCCCTTGAGGAAGCGGGCTGCGAGTATCTCGTTGCCCGGCGGATTCGTCGTGTTGATGCGCAGGTATTCCGAGAGGATCGTCTGTCCTTCCTTCGCGATGGCGTTCCAGTCGATCGGACGGGGACGTGTCTGCGAGACTGCAGCTGACGGGAAGACGAGGAGAGCGGCGATCGCCAACGGTCTGACTCGATTCATTCGCGGCATTCGAGGGGGCGGCTTGAGGAGCCGTCAAATTGGCTTCGCGGCGGATGCTACCGCAACCCGCCGATGATCTCGATGTAACGGTCGATCACTCCGCCCCATCCGAAGCGCGCAGCTGTGAAGAGGCGCGCCCGCACCGAGACTTCCGCCAATGCATCGGCGTCTTCGTAATACCGCATGACGGCATCGCGAAACCCGGCGGCATTTCCGCTTTCCACCAGGTGGCCGTTCTCACCCTCCGTCACGACGTCGGCGATTCCCTCCAGTCGCGACGCGATGGTAGGAGTTCCCGTCAGCCCCGCTTCGAGCATCACCAGGCCGAGTCCTTCCATGTCGTTCGCCACTGGGACGTTCGGCATCATGAACAAATCGGAGCCGTGATACAGCACCTCGAGCTCCGAATCGGAGATCGCTCCCAGAAGCTTTACGCGGCTCTCGAGCTTGTTCTGCTCGATCGCCGCATCGATCCTGAAACGGTCGGGACCATCGCCCGCAACGAGGTAGACCACATCTTTCGGAAGCTGCGGCATCACGCTCTCCACGAACCACGCAACCCCCTTTCGCGGAACGAGGCGGCCCACACTGGACAGTATCAATCGCGGACTTGCGGTGGCTGGAAAACCGTGGGACGCCGCGATCGACAGCAGCTGTTCTCGCGCTTCAACCCGCGCGCGAGGCGAGAAGCGGTCGAGCCGTATCCCGAGGTTCACCACCTTGCACCTCGACCGGGACAGCCCTCGCTGTTCACAGGCTATGGCAGTCGCATGACTTATCGGGAGCGCGACGTCCACCGACTCGAAGATCTTCCGCACCAGGTGAGGGTAGGGCCAGGTGGTAGTCGTCGCATCGAGCCCGTTCACGATCGCCGCTGACACGATCCCGCTTCGTCGCAGCAGTCTCCGCAGCGGTACCGCGAGAGCCGCGGTGACCATCGATGAAAAGAGGATCGCATCGATTTCCCGTTGCCGGGCCAGGGATCTTATCTCGCGAAGCGCACTCGCCAGAAAGATCGGTGTGCGGTAGGCGCGTTCGTTCCAGGGACTGCGCAATACAAGCGCGGTAGCGGAGACTCCCCGGTGCGCAAGCAGGCCATCGTGCAGGTCCAGTGCTGCCCGCTGCATTCCACCGACATTTTCCATCGGCCGCCCGAGGGGAGGGAGCGAATGCGAGACGAAGAGGAGACGCATCTCAGCCAAGCTCCTCGTAATACCCAGCGAGCTGAGCTAACACTCGATCCCATTCGTAGGGTTCGGCCGATTCACGCGCAGCCCGTCCCATACTCGAGCGCATCTCGCCGTTGCCGATCAGCGTCGCGACGCGGTCCAGAAAGGCCGCTGAGTCGCGAGCGGGGGCGAGATATCCGGTCACGCCATCGCGAACGAGGGCGTTGCTCCCCGTTGCGTCGGCGACAACCGCGGGCAGACCCGAAGACATCGCCTCCAGTGTGACATTCCCGAACGTCTCCGTTTCGCTCGGGAAGAGAAAGACATCGGACGCTGCGTACGCGGATGCGAGCGGCTCGCCTGTCAGGTGACCCTCGAAGATCGCGCCGGGAAGTGATGCTTCGAGCCTGGCCCTCTCCGGCCCCTCACCCACGATCAATGTTCGATGCCCGATGTTGCGCTCTCTCAGTCCGGCGATGACGTCGCTCACCACTCCAAGTCCTTTCTCCGCCACCAGCCGGCTCACGAATGTCACGACTACTTCGCTGTCGCTGATTCCGCGCGCGCGGCGCCATTCCATGGAGCGCCGCCGGGGATTGAACAGCGCCGAGTCCACTCCTCGCGGCCAGAGACGGAGATCTCCGGAGATCCCGTGACCCCTCAGAACTGCGAGCATCGACGTTGTCGGGACGTACACCTGACGGCACTTCCCGTAGAACCACCGGAGGTAAGCCCACGTTGCTCCTTCCAGCGCGCCGAGCCGGTAGTAATCGAGGTACGACGCGAAATGGGTGTGGTAGGAGGAGACGATCGGTACGCTATCGCGCCGAGCGAGTCTGAGAGCGGCCAAGCCGAGCAGGTCAGGGGTTGCGACATGAAACAGGGTCGGGCGAAAACGAGTAAGGGACTTACGGGCGTCTGGGGACAGTCCGAGCGATAAACGGTAGTCCGGCCTGCCGGGGGCGCTGATGGAGCTCACGGGCACGAGAGTTCCAGAATGCTCGAGCGCAGGGTTGTCGACTGTGGGGGCGTAGACTTCGATCGCCGCGCCTCGGCTTTCGAGAAACGCGACGAGACGGTTCAGCGTGAGAGACACCCCGTCCGCTATGTGATTGTAAGCGCCCGTGAAGAGCGCGATGCGCATTTCCGTAATCTTCATATAATTAGTCTGGTAATCGTACCGACTAAGCCGTTCCGCAACCTGGCCCGACACGGAGTCTGAACCCAGTGAATCCGAGACCCGAGCGCAGAATGCGCTTAGCTGAAACGCAGGGCCCCACGGAAGAATCGGCGGGCGGCAGACCCTCCGGCAACGACATGCTTGCCAAGGCATACGCCTATTCGCGGCCACAGGAAGTGCGTGCGCTGGGACTCTATCCCTACTTCATACCGGTCGAGCAGTCCGACGCGACCGAGGTCCTGGTGGAAGGTGTCCGGCGGGTGATGGTCGGATCCAACAACTACCTCGGCCTGACGAACGACCCGCGTGTCCTCGAAGCTGCCAGCGCTGCCCTCAGGAAGTACGGCAGCGCCTGCACCGGCAGCCGCTTTCTGAATGGCAACACCGATCTGCACGACCGGCTCGAGGTGGAGCTGGCCTCGCTCATGGGGAAGGAAGCCGCGCTCGTATTCCCGACAGGATACCAGGCGAACCTCGGCGTGATCTCGGCTATTGCTGGGCCGGGTGACGTGCTGATGATCGACAAGCTGAATCACGCGAGCATGGTCGACGGTGCTGCGCTCTCCGGCGCTGAGGTCGTGCGGTTCAGGCACGGCGATCTCAAGCACCTCGAATCGCGTCTCAATCGCGCTGCCGGGCGTCCGAAGATGGTGATCGTGGACGGCGTTTTCAGCATGGAGGGCGACCTTGCCGACGTTCCGAAAATCGCCGACCTGTGCGACGCGCATTCGGCGCGCCTGGTGGTGGACGATGCCCACGGAGTCGGTGTCTTCGGCGCGACGGGCGCGGGAGTCTGCGAACATTTCGGAGAGACACACCGCGTCGATCTGATCGTCGGCACATTCAGCAAGTCGTTCGCTTCCATCGGCGGATTCGTGGCCGGAGACGAAGAGGTGATCTCGTACCTTCGTCACACAGCGCGACCGCTGATCTTCAGCGCGTCGATTCCTGCTTCCGCCTGTGCGACTGTTCTAACGGCCATCGACATTCTGCGGCAGGAGCCTGAGCGCCGCGAGCGCCTCTGGCAGAACGCACGGCGGATGCAGCGTGAGCTCTCGCGGCTTGGTTTCGACACGTTTGGAAGCGAATCGCCGATCGTTCCGGTAATCGTCGGAGGCACGCTTCGCACGTTCGAGTTCTGGAAGCGGCTGCTCGACGCCGGTGTGTTCACGAATCCCGTGATCGCTCCGGCGGTGCCGGCAACGTCGGGGCGCATCAGGACCTCGTACATGGCGACGCACACCGACGCACAGCTCGACTTCGTACTCGACGCATTTCAGCGTGTCGGCCGCGAGATGGATCTGATCTGATTCCGGCCGCACGGAACATTCGCGTCGAGCCGGTCAGGTCGAAGCGGGATCGGCGCGAGTTCGTCGAGCTTCCATTCAGGCTTTACCGGGATGATCCGAACTGGGTCCCTCCACTGCGCCGTGATATCCATGAGCTCATCGATCCCGCGCGTCATCCGTTCCATCAGCACGGCACGGTCGAGCTCTTCCTTGCGAGAGACGGCGAGAGGGTCGTAGGCCGGATCGCGGCCATCCAGAACGACCTGCACATCGACGTGCACGGGGACCGCACCGGATTCTTCGGCCTTTTCGAGAGCGAGCATGATACTCGCATCTCCACGGCGCTTTTCGACACGGCGGCTCAGTGGCTCGCGGCGCGCGGACTTGATACCATGCGCGGGCCGGCGAGCTTCTCGTTGAACGAGGAGGCCGGTCTCCTTGTGAAGGGGTTCGACGGCCCGCCCGTCGTGATGATGACGTACAATCCGCCGTGGTACGTTGAGCTCGTGGAAGGATATGGTTTCGCCAAATCGAAGGACCTTTTTGCATACCTCATGGAGAGCGTCGGTCCCACCGAGCGCCTGCTGAGCGTCGCCGAGAAGCTTAGAGAGCGCTACAAGGTCACGGTCCGTACTCTCGACAAGAGCCGCTTCTGGGACGAGGTGGATATAGTGCGGCGGGTGTACAACGAAGCATGGGAGGACAACTGGGGTCACATCCCGATGACCGAGGCCGAGCTGACCTACATGGCGAAGCAGCTGAAGCCGGTGGTGGATGCGAATCTCGTCGTATTCGCTGAAGTCGACGGCGAGCTGGCCGGGTTCGGGCTGGGGCTTCCCGATTTCAATGTGGCCCTCAGGAAAATGAACGGCCGGCTTCTCCCGATCGGGTGGGCGAAGGCGCTATGGTACTCGAGAAAGATCGACCTTGCCCGTTGCGTTACCCTGGGCGTCCTCGAAAAGTACCGGCGCTCGGGAGTAGCGGAGCTGATGACTCTCGAGCTGTTGAAGAACGCGGCGGCGCGGGGAATCGTGAAAGGTGAATTCTCCTGGATTCTGGAAGACAACACGATGATGCGAACGGCCATCGAGAAGATGGGAGCGAGCGTATACCGGACGTACCGGATGTACGACGTCCCAACGGCGGCGACGCAGCGTGCCTGACCGGAGTCGCGTGGCGCTCGTCACCGGAGCGACGGGATTCATCGGCAGTCATCTCGTCGACGCGCTGATACTGCGCGAATGGCGGGTGCGCTGCCTGGTGCGCAAGTCGAGTGTGTTGAGCTGGCTTCCGACAGACGACATCACTCTGATCGAGGGCGACATAATGGTGCCCGGTGAGGCGCTCGACCGGGCGGTGAGGAGTGTGTCGGTCGTGTTTCACCTCGCCGGCCTTACCTCCGCGGTGGCCGACGCGGAATACGCCGTGGTGAATGTCGAAGGGACGCGCCACGTCGTGGACGCGATGCGCCGCTCGGCGCCCGACGCCTTGCTCGTGTACTGCTCCAGTCTGGCGGCGGCCGGTCCGGCACATCTCCGCCCGGTGAACGAGACGGACGAGCCCGACCCGGTCAGCACCTACGGCAGGTCGAAGCTCGCAGCCGAACGTGTCGTTACCGAGTCAGGGCTCGAATGTCTGATCGTTCGGCCGCCGGCGGTCTACGGGCCGCGCGACAAGGACATACTCGCCGCGTTCCGGCTCGCGAGTCGCGGCCTTGCGCTGCGCGTCGCCCCGCATGGCCAGCGGCTTTCACTCGTGCATGCTGAGGATCTCGCGCGGGGTTTTGCGTGCGCGGCGGAGTCAGAGGGACGCGGGCTCTACTACATGACGGATGGAATGATCCACACCTGGGAGTCGGTGATCGAGCATGTCGCGCGAGCGGTGGGAAAGAAGGCAAAGGTCATACGGGTGCCTTCGGGACTCGCCGACGTGGTCTCGAAGGCAGAGCGGGCAAGGGCGATCATCACGGGCGGGAAGCCGCTGCTCACACCCGATCGCATGCGAGAGCTTTCGCAGGCGGACTGGACGTGTGACGACACTCGCGCGCGCCTCGACATCGACTACGAGTCGACCATCGCCCTTCCAGAAGGACTGCGCACGACGGCGGAGTGGTACCGCAAACAGGGGTGGTTGCCCCGCAACTGACGCAAACCGCTCGCTGCAAACAGCGGTTGGCAGCCAGCACGCCTCTCGCGGTGCATACTCTTACGCGCGATCAGGTTTTCTTCGCGTTGCCAGGACCAGGATCAAGCCGATGGTTATCCATGTCAGCTCTCGAATCCGGCTGATCACCGCAGCCGCCACGCCGAGTCGCGCGGGAAGCCCGAGCGCCGCGAAGATGACGTACAGCCCTCCCTCTTTCGATCCAACGTTGAACGGCATGAAGAAGAAGAGATTCACGACGAGCGACGAGAATCCTCCGATGAGAAACGCAGTGCCGAAGCTCACCGGATGTCCGATCGCGCGCGCGATGATGAAGAACTCGAGCATCGACAGAACGCGCGCGGCGTATTCGGTGGCCAGCGAGCCGTAGTATCGCGCCGGGCTCGCCCGGTGGAATGCGATGAGCTGCCGGTCGACCTCGACGAGCGCGGCACGGCGGTGCTCGAGCCGCCTGGTCAGACGATTGAGCAACGGAATTCGCAGCATGAGGTCGAACAGCCGCTCGATGACTCCTTCGCGGTGAATCGCCAGCAATAGTCCGGTCAGCACGAGAAGAATGGCGGCCATTCCCACCAGGATCGGCGTGGCGATGGTGTTCGCCGGCAGCAGGATGAACGCCAGTGCGACGCCTGTGAGAAACACGAGGAGGTGCGCCTGCATGTGCACCAGACGGTAGTTGAGGACCGATGCGGCCCCGTTGCGCGTTCCCATCCACTGCGAGGCGGCGATGATCTTGTACGGCTCGCCGCCGATGCTCGCGAATGGAGTCATGTAGTTGATCGCAAACGCGGATACGTTGATCAGGTACGCTCGGAAAAAACCAAGCTTTGGCTCTTCGGTCATGGTGAGCCGCCACGCGACCGTGTTAAGAGCGTAGACGAGTCCATACACGCCGACGATCGCGGGGACCGCCCAGCCGGCATTGCGAACGTCCGTCAGAAGCTGGCGCGGATTCGCGCGAGCTATCAGAAAGGCCAGCGCGATCGCGCCGGCCAGGAAAAAGAGGAGCTGTGCGCGGCGGCTGACGCCTGGCGCGGCCGGCTGTGCCTGCATGCGTCAACATGCACGCGCCTTGTTCCGCTATCAACGCCGGCATGCGGGCGACCCTGTCCCGACCCTTGCGGGGCGCCGTCTCCAATGGGATAATCGCGCGTCCCCAACCTCGCATCGATGATCAGAGCTTCGGCTATCTCTCTCGCATTTGTCGCAGCCGGCGTGGCCGGCTGTGCTTCCGCTTCGACACAGGCCGGCACTCCCGGCTCGCCTCCTTCCACCGCGAGCTCGGCGCCGCCGATCGGCGCCAAAACCGCCGGGATGGAGAAGAAAGACGGCTTCATTCCCATCTATCTCGACAACAAGCAGGGGAAGATCCTCCTCGAGATACCGCGCGACTCGATGCGCGTGCTGATGTTCGTGGGGCTCGCTACGGGCCTTGGCTCCAATCCAATCGGCCTCGACCGAGGCGCGGGAGGCGACAACTACGTTGCGCGCTTCGATCGCAACGGCGACCGCGTGCTGGTCGTATTCGAGAACTGGAACTACCGCAGCTCGGCATCAAACAATCCCGCGCACGTGAGGACGATTGCTGAGTCATTTCCGCCGAGCACGCCGGGATCTCTCCCGATCGTGGCGGAGCAGGGCGGCAGGATTCTCGTCGATGCCACCGACTTTCTCATGCGCGACTGGAACGACGTCGGGGGCACGCTGACCCGGAGCGACGAAGGTACCTACTCCGTCGCGCGCGACCGGTCGAGCGTCTACCGGCCGTACACGCGGGCGTTTCCCGAGAACAGCGAGATCGACATCGCGCTTACATTCGCCACGCAGGCGAGGCCTGGTGGAACTGTCGCGTCCATCGTCCCGGATGGGAAATCGTTCACGCTCAGGCAGCACATCTCGCTGTTGCTGCTTCCTGACGGGACCTACAGGCCACGTGTTCTGGATCCACGGATGGGTTTTTTCGGGATCACCTTCAAGGATTACGCGCAGCCGATCCAGAATCCTCTGGATGTTCGCTGGATCTCCCGGCATCGTCTCGAGCGCGTCAACCCGAACGACGCGAACAGTCCGATAAAGAATCCGCTCGTGTACTACATCGACCGCGGCATACCGGAGCCGGTGCGAAGCGCAACGAGGGAGGGCGTGAGCTGGTGGATCGAGGCGTTCGATCGCGCGGGACTCAAGGGCGCGTTCAAGGTCGAGGACCTTCCCGAAGGCGTCGACCCGATGGACGCGCGCTACAACGTCGTGCAGTGGGAGAATCGCAACGAGCGTGGATGGTCCATCGGCGGATCGCTGGGTGATCCGCGCACCGGCGAGATTCTCAAGGCGCAGGCGCGGATGGACAGCCATCGTGCGCGGACTGATTACAACCTCTACGCGGGTCTCATGGGCGCCGACGCTGCGGCGGCCGATACCGCGTTCGTGCTGGCGCGCGTACGACAGGTGAGTGCGCACGAAGTTGGACACACTCTTGGGCTCGCTCACAACTACATCGCGTCGACGTACGAGCGCGGGTCCGTGATGGACTATCCGCCTCCGCGGGTGCGGATGAAGGACGGGAGAATCGACATCGGGAGCGCCTACGATGTGGGTCCGGGTGAGTACGACGTTCTCTCGATTCACTGGGGCTACGGCATCTTTCCGCCCGGATCCGAGCAGGACTCGCTCAACGCGATCGTCAGAGACGGACTGCGGCGCGGACTTCTCTTTCTTTCCGACAACGACGCGAGACCCGACTTCGCATCCGACCCGCGAACGAATCTCTGGGACGATGCGTCGACCGCCAACGAGTTCCTCCAGCATCAGATGGCCGTGCGCCGCGCAGCGATCTCGAGTTTCGGGCTTCGCAACATCAGGGTCGGTGAGCCGGTGGCGCTGCTTCAGGAGAGATTCGTACCCGTCTACCTGATGCACCGCTTCGCAATCAACTCGCTCTCCAAGACGATCGGCGGAATGGAGTACAGCAACGCGATTCGCGGCGACGGAATGCAGGCGACGACGCCGATCGACGGAGCGACTCAGCGCAGGGCGCTTGCGATGCTTCTCAATGCGCTCAACCCCGCAGAGCTGGCGATCCCCGACACCGTGCTCAGTCTGCTCGGTCCCCGGCCGTTTTCGTACGGCCCCTACGTAGAGCTCTTCGGCACACGGACTCGCCCGGCATTCGACGAGCTCGGCGCTGCGCGCACTCTGGCGCAGATGGTCGTTGACGCCGTTCTCCAGCGCGAGCGCGCGGCTCGGCTCGTACAGTTCGCGAGCCGCGGCGAGTCACCGCTGACTCTTGGCGAGACTATCGACGCGCTTACAGCGAGCTGGTCGGGAGCTTCGGGTGCCGAGTCGCGGAAGAGTGCGCCCCTCCGTCGCGTCGCGCAGCGAGCTGTCGCCGACAGGTTGCTTCTTCTTGCCGCGGACAAGGAAGCTGCACCCGAGGTGCGCTCTCTTGTCGAGCTCAGGATGGACGCGCTTCGCCGCCGTGCGAGGTCGCTTGCGGGGTCGGGAAGCGACATGGAACGCGCTCACTGGACGGCGATTGCCGCTGACTTCACACGCTGGCTCGAGCGTCAGGAGCTGCCGACGCCTACGCCCGCTCTGAGAGCGCCGCCGGGTGACCCGTTCGGGATCGACTGGTGAGGGTGATTCTATCTGCGGCACCTTCTGCTGTCAGAGTTCGGTAAGAGCATCGACAAGACTGTCGTATTTCTTTCTGCCGTTTCCTAGAATAGTCCCATGGAATCGTCGATAGCCACGCACACTCCGGTCGTACAGGCCTATTCGGCCCCGCTGACGGCGTCCACTCCCGCCGTGGCAGCGAAGCGCTCGAGGATCGATTCCGTCGATCTTCTGCGCGGGCTGGTGATGGTGATCATGCTGCTGGATCACACGCGCGACTTCGTGCACAACCAGGCCCTTCAGTTCGATCCTACCGATCTAACGAGGACATACCCGATCCTCTTCTTCACCAGATGGGTGACGCATTTCTGCGCGCCGATCTTCGTATTCCTCGCCGGGACTGGCTCGTACTTTCAGATCGCGCGCGGAAAATCGAAGGCCGACCTGTCGCGCTTTCTCGTGACGCGCGGGTTCTGGCTCATCTTCCTCGAGTTCACGGTGGTGCGCATTGCCCTGTCGTGGGAGTTCAATCTCGCGTTTCTCGGCATGATGCAGGTCATCTGGGCGCTAGGGTGGAGCATGATCGTGCTCGCCGCGCTCATCCGGCTTCCACTCCGCGCGATCGCCTGGTTCGGGATTGCAATGATCGCGCTGCACAACGTCCTCGACCTTGTGTCGATCAGGCAGTGGCAGGGACCTGGGACGCCTATTCCCGGCGCGCTCGGCAAACTCTGGATGGTCCTCCACCAGCCGGGCACCTTTCCAATTGCTGATTGGCCCAGTCCGACGATTTTCATCCTATATCCTCTCATTCCGTGGATCGGGGTGATGGCTGCGGGCTACGCATTCGGCAGGGTGTACGACTGGCCGGCCGAAGAGAGGCGAGCGAAGCTGATGCGCTGGGGCATCGCGATAACACTCGGATTCCTGCTCCTGCGGCTCGCGGATCTCTACGGCGACCCTATCGGCTGGTCAGTGCAGAAAACCGTGGGGATGACGGTCGTGTCGTTCTTCAACACCCAGAAGTATCCGCCGTCGTTGCTGTATCTCATGATGACGCTCGGTCCGGCGCTCATCGCTCTCTCGCTCTGGGACGGATACAACATCTCGAGTGCGCCGAACGCCGCGCGACGGAACCCGATATCGAACGCGCTGATCACGTTCGGGCGTGTCCCTCTTTTCTTTTATCTGCTTCAGTGGCCCACCGCGCACGGTGCGGGGTATCTGCTGACTCTCGCGACGCACAAGGCGACGTGGATTTTCTTCCGCCCGCCACTGCCGGGACCGACACCTCCCCCCGACGCGGGGTTCGATCTCTGGGTCGTGTACGTCGCGTGGATATGCGGAGCGCTGCTGCTCTACCCGATATGCCGGTGGTACGCGGCTGTAAAAGCACGCCGCCGCGACTGGTGGCTCAGTTACCTCTAGCCAGGTTTGACTCTACCGCAGTCGACCTGGCTGGACCGGCGGCTCGGGCATCATCTCCACCCGGCGCTTGAACTCGGCGTAGCTCGGAAGATTTTGCAGCAGCCCCGCTGTCTGGTCTGCGCCCGATCTCTCGATCAGCACCCGTGCGTGCTCGATGCGCGACTCCTCCAGAGGATGCGTCGAGAACCATCCCTCGACCACGGTCGGCTCCGTGCGACGCTGCGTCATCAACACCTCGAACAACGTCGGAATTCCCTCGGGATCGATGTTCACGCGCAAGACATTTTCCACCGCCTCCGAGTCGGCCTCGAGCTCGTCTGCGCGGCTGTAGCGCGCGATCACCGCGGTTCCGCCAATGTTTATCGCGGCCTGACCGAGCTGGCTGTCGCAGAGATTCGTGAGCGTGCACGCGAGCTCGGCCACAGCTCCGACCTTCTGCTGGTTCTGCATCTGCTTCACGGAGTGGCGCTGAATCACATGCCCGATCTCGTGCCCGAGCACTCCGGCGAGCTCGTCGAGCCTGTCCGTCGCTTCGATCAGGCCGCGGTTCACGTACACGAACCCGCCGGGCAGCGCGAACGCATTCACCTGGTGTGAGTTCACGACGAAGAAATGCCAGTCGAGGTCGTTGCGGCTCGTGTGGCTCGCGATGGT
>JBDTRZ010000084.1:0-13813 GCA_039931395.1 Gemmatimonadales bacterium | reverse complement strand
AACTGGCAGCGGGAAACTGGCAGCGGGAAACTGGCAGCGGGAAACTGGCAGCGGGCGACGGGTATCGGGTATCGGGCAGTGGGTGTTGATGTATCTTCCCGGCCATGACTGACGTCGTTGCCCTCGCGGCGGAGCTCCTCGCGATACCATCGCTGTCGGGGAGCGAGAGCGCAGTGGTCGATTTCGTTTCCCGCCGCCTCGTGGGCCGCGGATGGAACGTCACGGTGCAGAAGGTTTCGCCCGGGCGGGGCAATGTGTGGGCTTCTCGCTCGGGTGGAGGCGTTACGTTCTCGACGCACCTCGACACTGTGCCGCCCCACATCGCCCCCCGCATGGACGGCGAGCGGCTCTACGGTCGCGGTGCGTGCGACGCGAAAGGCATCGCCGCGGCGATGCTTGCGGCTGCCGACGAGCTCGTCGCCGCCGGCGAGAACCGCATCGATCTTCTCTTCGTGGTCGGCGAAGAGCAGGGCTCGGACGGCGCGCGAGCCGCGAACAATCTTTCAGCCACGAGCCGCTACCTGGTGAACGGCGAGCCGACCGAGAGCAAACTCGCGAGCGGTGCCAAGGGCTCGCTTCGCGTCACAGTCCGGACGCGCGGCCGTGAAGCGCATTCCGCCTATCCACATCTGGGCGAGTCCGCGATCGAGCCGCTCCTCGCGCTTCTGCCGACGGTTCACAAGCTCGCGATGCCTTCCGATCCAGTTCTTGGTGAGACTACAGTCAACGTCGGTGTGATCCGCGGCGGCACCGGAGCGAACATCATTCCTGCACACGCCGAGGCGGAGATGATGGTTCGGCTGGTCGGCGATGGCCAGCACGTCAAGGACATGATCACAGAGTGGGCGAAAGGACGTGCCGAGATCGAATTCGGCTCGCACATCCCTGCGCAGAAATTCCACATCGTGGAAGGGTTCGAGGTCGCGCCGATGGCCTACACCTCCGACATCCCGCTGCTCTCGAGATGGGGAACGCCGCTCCTGTTCGGGCCCGGATCGATTCACGTCGCGCACACGCCCGACGAGTTCATCGATCTTCCCGAGCTTCGCGCGAGCGTCGATTCGTACGTGCGCATCGCGCGCCAGCTTCTCTCCACATGAGGTACAGCCCGCCGAACGGGAGACGTTGGCCCGTTGCCATACTGGGCGCGACAGGCGCGGTCGGCCAGACATTCATACGGCTGCTCGCGGATCATCCGTGGTTCGAGGTCACCGAGGTGGTCGCGTCATCGAGGAGTGAGGGGAAGAAATACTCCGACGCAGTCAACTGGCTCGGTGGTGAGATGCCGCGATCTGTCGCCGGGCTCACCGTTTTGCCGACAGATCCTGCGCGCATCTCGTCGCAGATAGTCTTTTCCGCTCTCGATGCGACTGTCGCTGGCGATGTGGAGCGCGCATTCGCCGCAGCGGGAAAGCTCGTGCTCAGCAACGCCAGGAATTTCCGGATGGAAGCCGACGTACCGCTCGTGATTCCCGAGGTGAACGCGGCGCACATGCAGCTGCTCGACAGGCAGCGTCGCGAGCGGGGCTGGAGTGGAGCCATCGTCACCAACGCCAACTGCGCGGCAACGGTTGCAGCTGTCGCGCTTGCGCCGCTTCAGGAAAGGTTCGGAATCGACAAGCTCTTCATGACGACGATGCAGGCCGTGAGCGGTGCGGGATACCCCGGCGTTCCTTCACTCGACATTCTCGGCAATGTCATTCCGTACATCGCGGAGGAAGAGCCGAAGGTCGAGCGGGAGATGCGAAAACTTCTCGGCACATATGAGAACGAGGCGGTCGTACCAGCGGCGATGCAGGTCAGCGCGCAGACGAATCGTGTCGCGGTGGAGAACGGACACACCGTGTGCATCGCGGCGTCGTTCCACCAGAGAGCGACAGCAGAGCAGGCACTCGATGCGCTGCGATCGTGGCGCGGCGACGAATCCACCTGGGACCTTCCGAGCCGGCCCGAGAAACCGCTGCTGGTGAGGGACGAGGACAATCGGCCTCAGCCGCAGCGCGACGTTGGCGCGGGCGGTGGCATGACGGTGAGCGTCGGTCGTGTGCGCGCCGACACGATACTGGACATACGCATGGTCGCGCTCGGACACAACACGATCCGCGGTGCCGCCGGCGGCTCCGTGCTCAACGCGGAGCTGCTCGCGGCGACCGGCCGTCTCGGGGCGGCGTGATCGTCGTCAAGTTCGGCGGCACGTCAGTCGGCGATGCGGATGCGATTCGTCGCGCGTCGGACATCGTGAAGCAGCGCCTCCCGCGACAGCCTGTCGTCGTCGTTTCAGCACTCGGAGGAGCGACGAACAGTCTCCTGGCGATTGGAGAGCAGTCGGCGAAGGGCCATCTCATCGGGGCGCTACGCGGAGTGGAGACGCTGCGCGACAGGCACCTCAAGGAGTGCGACGCGCTGCTCGGCGGCACCGATTCAGCCGACGAGATCGCAGCCGAGCTGAGCGCGATGTTCGACGAGCTCGCGCACCTGGCGGAGGCGCTGTCGACTCTCGGGCACGTCACGCCTCGCTCGCTCGACACCATCGCCTCCTACGGCGAACAGCTCTCGGCCAGTCTGGTGACTGCATTTTTTCGCCGCGTGGACATCGATGCCGAGTACCTCGATGCCCGCGAGGTGATGATCACCGACGACAGATACATGGAGGCGGAGCCGCAGATGGATACGATTGCGGAGCGGTCGCGGGAGATCATTCAGCCGATGGTCCAGAGCGGAAAGGTGCCGGTGATGGGCGGTTTCGTCGGAGCGACTTCCGGCGGCGTGACGACAACGCTGGGTCGGGGCGGCTCCGACTACAGCGCGTCGCTCGTCGGTGCCGCCCTCGGCGCCGAGGCAATCGAGATCTGGACGGACGTCGATGGAATGCTCACCGCCGATCCGAGAGTGGTTGACGGCTCGCTGCTGATCGAGGAGATCAGGTTCGACGAGGCGTCGGAGCTGGCGTCGTTCGGAGCGAAGGTTCTGCATCCGAACACAATCGCGCCTGCTGTGCGGCTTGGGATTCCGGTGTTCATCTACAATTCGCGGAGACCGGAAGGGAAGGGAACACGCATCACGTTCGACGCCCCACACCGTCCCGTGAGCGCGATCGCCGGCAAGTCCGACGTCACTCTGGTCAAGGTCACCGCGGCGAGGATGCTGCTCGCGCACGGTTTTCTGAGGCGGGTGTTCGAGATTTTCGACAGGCACAAGACTTCCGTCGACGTGGTGGCGACGTCAGAGGTCTCGGTGTCGGTTACGATTGACGACGCGGCCCGGCTGGATTCCCTTCTGGTGGACCTGCGCGATCTGGGCGATGTATCCATCGAGCGCAATCGCGGGATAATCGCGGTCGTCGGCGCGGGCATCTGCGATGCAGGAGGAGCGATGGGACGGGCGCTGATGGCGCTTGGAGACGTACGCATTCACATGATGTCGCTCAGCGCGACGGGAATCAATCTCACGGTGATCGTAGACGAGCAGGCGGTGAACCCGGCGATGCGCAGGCTGCATGATGAATTCTTCGGGAGAGGATCGGAATGAACTCACCCGCGATCGCGATCATCGGCGATGGGAAGATGGGCCGCACGATTGCGCAGATGGTCCAGGAGCGGGGCTGGCATCTGACCGCGATGCTCGGCGAGGAGCACAATGAGGGCGGAGAAGGGATCACCCGTCGCGCGCTCGGAGATCCGGACGTCGCGATCGAATTCACCGAGCCGCGTGCTGCCGTGCCCAACATCATGGCGTGCATTCATGAAGGCGTACCCGTTGTCGTCGGAACCACGGGCTGGTACGAGTCTCTGCCGATGATCACGGAAGCGGTCCACGAAGAGGGCGCCTCGCTTCTCTGGGCTCCAAATTTCTCGATTGGGGTGACGCTGTTCGTCGAGCTGGCGCGTGAGGCAGCACGCATAATGTCGCAATCGGGTTTCGCGGCAGCGATGGTCGAAACGCATCATTCGGCGAAGAAGGACGCGCCATCTGGCACCGCGCTGGCGATCGCGCGCGCAATGGAAGGATCCCTGGGAACGAAGCTGCCGGTGACGAGTGTGCGGACCGGATCCGTGCCGGGAACACACGAGCTGATCTTCGACGGACAGTTCGAGCAGATAATCATGCGGCACGAAGCAAGGGACCGCCGCGTCTTCGCCGAGGGTGCTCTTCGCGCCGCCGAGTGGCTGAAGGGCAAGAAGGGAGTGTTCACGATGCGCAACGTGCTTGGCTTCTCCGAACCTGGCGTTCTGGAAGTTGCCCCATGATGCGAATGCCGATGGACTCGATGGGGCGAGCGCTTCTCCGCGGATGCGGAACCGCGATCGTGACTCCCTTCGCTGACGATGGAGCGTTGGACGAGAGCTCGCTGCGCCAGCTGGTCGAATGGCAGGTAACGGAAGGCATTCATTTTCTCGTGCCGTGCGGATCCACCGGCGAAGCGGCGACGATGAGCGCTGAGGAGCACAGGCGTGTTGTCGAGATCACGGTCGAGCAGGTGAATGGCCGGATACCCGTTGTTGCAGGCGCGGGCTCGAACGACACGAAGAAGGCCATTGCCATTTCGAAGGAGATGGAGGCCGCGGGCGCGACCCACCTCCTGCACACGTCGCCGATGTACAACAAACCACCGCAGCGGGGGATCGTCGCACACATCCGCGCGGTCGCGGACGCTGTCGACATGCCGATAGTTCTCTACAATGTGCCGGGACGAACAGGCAGCAACGTCGAGGCGGCGACGACGCTGGAGATTGCGGAGCACCCGAACGTCACCGCGGTGAAGGAGGCATCCGGAAACATCGCCCAGATCGCCGAGATCATCCGCAACAAGCCCGGTGACTTCACGGTGTTGTCGGGAGATGACGGACTCACGCTGTCGGTGATGGCCGAAGGCGGAGACGGCGTCGTGTCTGTGACGTCGAATGTCGTCCCCCGACTCGCTTCGCGAATGGTCGAGCTGTACGACGAAGGCGATGTCGACGGGGCGCGCCAGATCGCTCACCAGCTCGCCGCGTGGACGGTAGCCGCTTTCATCGAATCGAATCCGATACCAGTGAAGGCCGCGCTGTCCATCATGGGGAAAATCCGCAACGTCCTGCGGCTGCCTCTCGTGCCGCTCAAGGATTCGTATGAGGACAGCGTGCGCGAAGCGCTTAGGCTGGCGGGCGTGCTCGGCTGATGAGCTCAATGGTCGGAAAGTCGTCGCCCTCCCTTAGGGAGCGCATCGAATCGGCGCTCGAGTCAACGACGGCCGGTGAGTCGTCACCGGATGCCCGCCAAACTGTGGACGATCTGCTCTCGGCGCTGGAGAGGGGCGAAGTGCGCGCAGCGGAGCGCGGAGATGATGGAGCATGGAGCGCCGTTCCGTGGGTGAAGCGCGGAATCCTTCTCGGGTTTCAGATTGGCGTGCTGACCGACATGTCTCCTGCGTCGAGCGACAATTCTCCGGGAGCGTTTCGTTTCTTCGACAAGGATACCTACCCTCCCCGCGCGCTCACCCTCGCCGATGGAATTCGTGTCGTTCCCGGCGGATCGGCGATAAGGAGGGGCGCGTACGTCGCGAAGGGTGTCGTGTGCATGCCGCCGATGTACGTGAACGTCGGCGCGCACATCGGGACAGGGACGATGGTGGACTCTCATGCGCTCGTCGGCTCGTGCGCGCAGATCGGCGAGCGGGTCCACCTGAGCGCGGCGGCGCAGATCGGGGGAGTTCTCGAGCCCGTGAACGCCTCGCCGGTCGTCGTCGAAGACGATGTCATCGTCGGTGGCAGCTGCGGCATCTATGAAGGCACAGTGGTCCGGGAGCGAGCGGTGATCGGAGCAGGCGTCGTTCTCACGCGCGGAACGCCGGTGTTCGATCTCGTTCGCGAGACAGTGTATCGAGGAAGCGCCGAAAAGCCGCTGGAGATTCCCGAGAACGCCGTCGTCGTTCCAGGCGCGAGACGAGTGACGTCGAACTGGGCAGAGCAGCAAGGCCTGTCTTTACAGACTCCCGTCATCGTGAAGTATCGAGACGACAAGACGGACAACGCTACTGCTCTCGAGGCCTGGCTCAGATGACCGCGCGCGGCATTGTCCGCGTCCCCGGTGACAAATCCATCTCCCATCGCGCATTGATACTCGGCTCAATCGCCAACGGTAAGTCGAAGATCAGAGGCATTCTGCGCTCCGCAGACGTGATGTCGACTGCAGGAGTTCTGCGCTCACTTGGCTCATCGGTGCCCGATCTCTCCGAAAGCCTCGAGCTCGGGGGCCTGGGGCTCGGCGGACTCCGCGCGCCGGGGTCGAGTCTCGACGCCGGAAACAGCGGCACGACTGTACGGCTGATGTCTGGCCTGGTTGCAGCGCACGCTTTCACGTCGCGGTTCGAGGGCGACGCGAGCCTGAGCCGGCGTCCGATGAAACGAATCGCCGAGCCGCTCACCGCGATGGGTGCGACCTTCGAGTTCGCGCGCGGTGACGGTCTCCCGATGACGATTCACGGCGGGAACCTAGCCGGCATCTCATGGGACACTCGCGCCGCGAGCGCCCAGACCAAGAGCGCGATCCTGATGGCCGGCGTCGCCGCGCGTGTACCCGTATCGGTGCGCGAGTCACACAAGTCGCGGGATCACACCGAGCGGATGCTGAGCTCGATGGGAGTGCACGTGCAAACCGACGAGAGTAGTGTGCGGATCTCGCCCGTTGCATCTCTGACTCCTCTCGACATCACCGTACCGGGTGATCCTTCATCAGCCGCGTACATCGTCGCGCTCGGCGTACTCCGTCGCAGCGGCGAAGTGGAGGTGCCGGATGTATGCGTGAACGCGACGCGCACTGGATTCGTCGACACCCTGGCCGCGATGGGTGCAGACGTGGAATACCGGGACCGGGTCAGTGCCGCGGGTGACGATGCCGCGACAATCGTTGCGCGGCCTTCCACGCTTGGCGATTTCACTGTCGAGGGCGACAGCGTCGCGTCGATGATCGACGAGCTTCCACTTCTTGCCTGCGTCGCCGCTGCGGCGGGCGTTTCGCTCGAGGTAACGGGTGCCGGCGAGCTGAGAGTCAAGGAAAGCGACCGGATCGGGACGGTGGTGGAGAATCTGATCGCCATCGGTGCGCAGGCCGAGGAGCTGCCGGACGGATTTCGCGTCTTCGGCGACCGCAGGCCTCTCGCGGGCCGCGTGCGCACAGGAGGCGATCACCGCATAGCGATGTCGTTCGGCGTCCTTGGAGCGCTTCAGGGGAATGCCATCGTGATCGACGATCCCGACTGTG
Source organism: Gemmatimonadales bacterium (assembly GCA_039931395.1). Taxonomy (GTDB): domain Bacteria; phylum Gemmatimonadota; class Gemmatimonadetes; order Gemmatimonadales; family Gemmatimonadaceae; genus UBA4720. The sequence continues at coordinate 6,574 of JBDTRZ010000084.1, read as the reverse complement.
TGGGCGTGTCATATCCCCGGTTCTGGGACGACATCGCGGGATTGGGAAGCTGACCACCGTCGCGCGGGTGCGATGAAGGTTCTCTTCGTGGTCACCGCCTTTCCGCGACACGAGGGTGACGTGATCACCCCGTGGATGGGAGAGACCATCGACCGTCTTCGTGCTGCCGGCACCGATGTCGAGGTGCTTGCGCCATCGTATCGCGGATCATCCACTGGTCTCGTTGGCGGAGTGATGGTCCATCGTTTTCGTTACGGGCCTTCGCCGCTCGAGACGCTCACGCACGATGTGCCGGCCCTCGACCGGATCGCGAAGAATCCGATGTTCGCGGCGCTGTTGCCATCGTACATCGCCGCCGGCTCGGCCGCCGCGGCGCGCGTCGCCCGCGAGGGCGCGTTCGATGTCGTTCACGCATTCTGGCCGATTCCACACGGCCTCTTCGCGATCGTCGCAAAGAAAGCATCCGGTGCTGCGCTCGTTTCGACTTTCTTCTCCTCGGAGCTCAACTGGACTGGCGCAGCGCGAGCGGTGTTCGCTCCCATTCTCCGGGGCATCGTCAAGAGCTCCGACTCGGTGACAGTCATCTCGAGCTATACCGGGCAGCGTCTGCGCGAGTACGTGCCGTCGGCGCAAACGGTGACCATTCCTTTCGGCGCAGCAGCCGTCAATCATGCGAGAGACGGGTCGAACACACCCAAGCCGAAGCGCCGCTCAGAAGATCCTTTCGAGCTTCTCTTCGTCGGCCGTCTTGTAAGGCGAAAGGGAGTCGACGTCCTTCTCCGCGCAGTCTCGGTCCTTTCCGGCGACGACAGGCTACACGTTCGCATCGTCGGTGGCGGGCCGGAAAAGCCGGCCCTCGAAACGCTGGCCACGCAGCTCGGCATCGGCGACCGGGCGACCTTCGAAGGCGTCGTCGACGCGGCAACAATCGACAGGTTCTTCGCCGAGTGCGATGCGCTCGTGCTTCCCGCCATCGTGACCGAGACGGGTGAGACCGAAGGGCTTGGCGTCGTTCTCATCGAAGCGATGGGTTACGGGAAACCCGTGATCGCCAGTGCTGCAGGCGGCATCGTCGACATCGTGAACGACGGTGAAACGGGACTCCTCGTTCCCCCGGGTGATCCGGCTGCGCTCGCCAAAGCCATCGCGCGCGCGATGGATGAGTCTGAAGAGCTCGAGCGAATCGCTCAGCGCGGCACTTCCTTCGCCGAGCGTGAATTCGGATGGGACACGATCGTATCGCGGCTCTCTGAGGTTTACAAATCCGCCGTCACTTCCCGGACTGGCGCGAAACGGTAGTGCCTAAGACCTTTGGGGCATCATGACCTCGCCCAGACAGTCTTCCCGCAAGTCGCGCGCGACACCCGCCGCGCGCGCACCCATGGCTCATGACCCGGGGGACACGGATCTGGACGTTCCGTTCCGGCTTGCCGCTTCGATCTTCATCGCCCTCGCGCTCGTCTACTTCGCTCCGGCCTTCTTTCCCGGACGCTCGATCTTCGGCACCGACTATCTCGCCGGAGGCTACCAGTTCATGGAGTTCCTCTCGAACCAGCTTCGGTCGGGGGTGATTCCAAAATGGGTTCCGTACGTGTACGGCGGAGTGCCTCTCCACGCGAATCCCGGCAGCACGTATTACCCGACGCGTCTTCTATTGATGTTCCTGCTGCCCGACTCGAGAATCTTTCCAGCGCTTCTGTTGTCGCAATTCGCTGTTGCAGGGATCGGGATGTACCTGTTGACGAGGGAGCTCGGCGCGCGGACATGGATTGCGTTCGTTTCGGGCCTCGCTTTCATGTTCACCGGCATCACGATGTCGGGCGTGTACAGCGGACACGACGGCCGCATCATCGTCGCGACTTTCTCACCGCTCGTGTTCTTCTGCATCCATCGAGGGATGAAGACCGGACGGCTGGCGCCGTTCGCAGGCCTCGCCGCAACACTCGGCTTCTCGCTGCTGTCGTTCCAGATCCAGAGCAATTACTACCTTCTTCTGGCGGCGTCAGCGTGGACTCTTTTCTGCGCGTGGCAGTTCCGCGAAGCAGGGTGGCCCAGCATCATCGCGCGCATGGCGAAGGCGCTGCTCGCTGTCGCGTTCGCATTCTCGCTTGCGGCAGTGAACTTCCTGCCGTTCATGGACTACGTCGGCGAGTCGCCGCGCGGCGCAGCCGGCGGACGTGGCTACGCCTACTCGACGTCGTTCTCGATGCCACCCGCCGAAATATCCGGCTTCGCGATTCCCGAGCAGCAGGGAACACTCGGCACATACCATGGCAAGAGCTTCTTCAAGCAGCACACCGAGTATGTCGGAGCGCTCGTCATCGCCATGCTGTTTCTCGGATTCGTGTTCGCTCGACGAAGCCGCTACTGGATATTCTTCGGTGTCACCGCACTCTTCGCGCTCAGCATGTCGCTCGGCGGCTACACTCCCATATACAAGCTCTATTACACCCTCCTTCCCGGCGTGAACAAGTTCCGCGCGCCATCGATCTCGCTTTTCCTGGTGTCGATGTCGCTGGTGATCATGGCGGCGCTGACGCTGGAGGCGCTCGCACGGATACGCGACAACGCTCCGGCAGAGGAACGCGCCGCGCGGAAAGTCGCGAAGGGCACCAGGAAGACGCGTACTGAGGCCGAGTACGCGAGGTGGTTCATCGGGGGTCTGATGGGACTGGCGATTCTCTTCGTCCTCATCTCGCAGGCCATCCCTTCGCCGATGGGCGAGGCGAAGGGGTGGATCCGATTCGGACTCTTCCTCGGAATCTTTGGCTTTCTTCTCTCGCGATGGATCAGCGGCAACATGTCATCGCGCGTTCTGGGGATCGCGCTCTGCCTGCTGACCCTCGCCGACCTCTGGGTTGTGACGCGGAAATTCTTCCAGACTGTTCCGCCTCCGGAAGAGATTTACGCGCCCGATGACGTAGTTGAGTTCCTGAGAGCGCAGCACGACAACAGCAGGGTGTGGGTGTTCCCGTTCGGCAACCAGGCCGTGTATCACGGGTACGAGCAGGTCGGCAACAACCGGATTCCGCTGCGCAACTACGTGATGCATTTCGGTTTCGAGCAGGCGGGGGGCGAGCACGGAAACCAGCTCGAGCGGTACAACAAGTACGCAGGCGCAGGCGCTCAGGTATACGTCGACTGGCACAACTTCGCGGGATGGCCCGTGTTCATGAGCGCGGCCAACGTCCGCTACATCGTCAGCGGAGTCGAGCTCGAGATGTTCAACGTCGACAGCCAGTCGGTGACGAAGGACATAGAGGAGGTGTATCGCGGGAGCACCGCGATCGTGTACCGTAACAATCGCGCGCTCCCTCGAGCCTTCGTCGTGCCCGACGTTCGGGTGATTCCGCAAACCGACAGCGCTCTTGCCTTCATGAAGACGAGGCAGTTTGACCCGAGAGCGGTGGCGGTGGTCGACAGGCCTGTCGGCGCGACGCTGACCGCTGGACCGCTGGCCGACTCCACCGTCGTGATCGAGAAGACACCTGACAGGGTAGTCATCCGAACTGCGACGAGTCGCCCCGCGCTGCTCGTGCTGGCGGATGTCTATGCACACGGCTGGAAGGCGTGGGTGGACGGCAAGCCGACTCCAATCGCCATCACGAACGTCGCGTTCCGCGGCGTACCCGTAGGTGTCGGATCGCACACGGTGCGCTTCGAGTTCGATCCGGAAGCACTCACCACTGGTCGCACCATCAGCCTGGTTCTCTTCGTGATCCTCATCGGTTATGGTGTCTGGTTCGCAGTGACCAGAGCACGGCGACCGGATGAGGAGCCGGCGGCAGCGTGAGCGACTCGAAGATCATCGACATCGGCTCTGCGGCATCCCGCGCCGGAGTACGCGAGGTGTCGGATTCGGTGGCGTCCTATTCGCGGGTGGACCGCCCTGCGTTCGCCGTCATCGTACCCGCGTACAACGAGGCAGAGAACATCGGTCCTCTGTTCGAGGCACTCGAGGCGACATTCGCGCGGCACTCGCTCAACGGCGAAGTGATCCTTGTCGACGATGGATCGACGGACGAGACGTTCGCCAAAGCGGTTGCCGCCGCGTCGCGCATGGGTGACCGCGCGCGAGTGGCGAGGCACCGGCGCAACATGGGCAAGACCGAAGCGATGTTGACTGGCGCACGCGAAGCGCGAGCAGACGTGTTCATAATCTTCGATGCGGATCTCCAGCATTCCACCGAGGAGATTCCGCGTTTCATGGAGCGCATCGACGCCGGATGGGACATCGTCACCGGCCGAAAGATCGGCGCGTACGAAAAGCGCGCGGTGAGCTCGGTGTACAACCGGCTTTCGCGCTTCCTGTTCGACGTGCCGGTGCGGGACCTGAACTCCATGAAGGCGTTCCGCCGCGAGGTGCTGGAGAACATTCCGCTGCGCCACGACTGGCACCGTTTCTTTGTCGTGATTGCGTATGCGCGCGGATTCTCGGTGACCGAAATCGAAATCGAGCTCTTTCCGCGAAGGGCAGGGGTGTCGAAGTACACGGGCGCCGGGCGGATCGCATCGAGTGTCGGAGACCTGCTGGTCGTCTGGTTCTATCTGCGGTTCAGCCGCAAGCCGATGCAGTTCTTCGGTGGCATCGGGCTCGTTCTCACGCTGCTCGGTTTAGTGATCGGCATCGTCGCTTCGGTTTTCCGCGCACTCGGCATGGGGCCGCCACCGTTTGGATACCGTCCGGTGCTCGGACTGGTCGTGCTTCTGGTCGTCGTCGGAATTACGCTCTTCGGCTTTGGCTTCACGGCCGAGATGATCGCTCTCTTGAGGAGCGACGTGGAGCAGCTCAAGATCCGGGAAACCCGCAGGGACGACTAGCGGCACCGTTATATTGGGCGCATGCCGAACAAGAGAATGGCCATCGCGATCGATGGCCCGGCCGCCTCGGGAAAATCATCCACCGCGAGGGCAATAGCGCGCGCACTCGGATTCCATCACGTGGACTCCGGAGCGTTGTATCGTGCCGCGACTGCCGCGCGCGTTCGTGTGGACGCTGACGTCGAGAACTGGACCGAGGAGTCGGTCCTCGACACAGCGCGGATGGTCTCCCTATCGCCCACGGAAACGGGTTTCACTCCGCTCCTCGGTGGGCAGGACGCCGAGTCGGAGATGCGGGGTGAGGCAGTGACAAGCAGGGTATCCGCGGTGGCGAGAATGCCGGCGGTGCGGGACTGGGTGAACGCGCAGGTCAGAAAAGCTCGAGAGCAATACGACGTCGTCGTGGATGGCCGCGACATCGGCACCGTGGTGTTTGCTGATGCTCAGCTCAAGGTGTTCCTTGTCGCTGCCCCCGGGGAGCGGGCTCGCCGGCGTCTCGTCGAGCGCCTCGAGCGCGAGCCGACGGACGATGAGATCGCTGAGGAGACGGGGAAGATCATTCTTCGGGATGACATGGATGCGGCGCAGAGCGTGCGCGCGCCGGATGCGGTGGTGATCGACACAACACGTCTCACGCAGTCGGATCAGATAGCGCAGATCGTCGCACTTGCCCGGGCGGCGAAGGTTGAAGCCCACCTTTTGCGAGACCCGATTCTTCCTTAGGTTTGGCCCGCTGACGTGGCGCTGGGCTTGCCGCCCTGCCGCCTCCACCCCGCCAGACACCCAACTGAGGGCTACTGTTATGAGACGTATCCTCACCTGCAGTACGCTGCTGCTCGCGGCGCTCGGACCTGCATCGCTTCGTTCTCAGACCGCCGCGGGTCCGCCTCCGCCGCCTGCGGTGCTATTCATCGGCCGCGAGGAGGTGAAAGTCGGAATGCGTGGTGTTCACGCGGATTTCGAGGCAAAATGGCCGGCGGCCTACACCAGGTACAGCGATCCTACGAACTATCTGGCGATGACGTCGAACACCGGCCCAAGCGAGGCCTGGTTTCTGGTGGGCTATCCGTCGTTCGCGGCGATGGAGAAAGACAACGACCGCGCGAGCGCCAATGCTCCGATGTCGGCGGAGCTGGGTCAGCTCTCCAAGGGAGACGCAGAGTTCATTTCCAATAACACGGGAATCGTTCTCCAGCTCGTCTCCGGAATGACCTATGGCGGAAACGTCAACATACCGACGATGCGATACATGGAAGTCATTACGTATCGCGTGCGCCCCGGACACGATGCCGATTTTGGGAAGGCGGCCGCGTTGTACCGGGATGCTGCAACCAAAGGCAAGTCGAGCCGGCCGTGGGCTCTCTACCGCACCGTCAGCGGCGCTCCTGCTGGCACGTACCTCGTGCTGCTGCCGATGAAGTCGCTCGCTGTGTGGGACGCGGGTGACGCGGACGACAAGGCGATCATGGGCGCCATGGGATCCGATGGAGCCATGATGCTCAAAAAGCTGATCAGCGACGGCGTAGCCACCGCGTCATCCCAGCTATTCGAGTTCAGCCCGAAGATGAGCTACGTCTCGAAGGAGTGGAAGGCGGCGAATCCATCCTTCTGGAAATAATTCTTGCCAGCCGGGGAGCCGAGTCAAACGGCCCCCGGCATGGTCGGCCTCCCTGATGGTCGGGCTGCCCATTTGAGTTTGTGTTGAACCAAACCGATAATGTCCCCTTGATTCCAAAATAGAAATGTCCCCTAT
>JBDTRZ010000083.1:0-13899 GCA_039931395.1 Gemmatimonadales bacterium | reverse complement strand
GATATCACCTCTCCTGTCCCTTGTCAATGTAACTTTAGTTACGGCCCACTAGCTATGTCGTTGTCGTTCAAAAATCGTTTTCTGGTTTCTCCGAGCCTCTGAGACTCCGTGGCGCGGTTGACCTTGCCCGTTTTTCCGCGTTTCGGCTGGCGGTGGCTAAATTGAGCGGTGAGAAAGAACAGCAGGATTCCCGAGCTCCTCTCCCCAGCGGGTTCGCTCGATGCGGTGAAAGCCGCGGTCGCAAACGGCGCCGACGCCGTTTATCTCGGCGCCGAACGCTTCAACGCCCGCGATGAGGGCGCGCAGCTCACGCTCGACGAGCTGGAAATTGCCTGCAGACTCGCCCACGCTCGCGGCGCACGCATCTATCTCACGCTCAACACACTCGTTAAGCCCGCCGAGCTCGAGGAAGCTCTCATGTTCCTCGGCGAAGCGATCGATCGCGGCGTTGACGCCGCAATCGTGCAGGACATCGGGATTGTGCGGCTCATTCAGAGCGTCTACCCGGGATTCGAGATTCACGGCTCGACTCAGATGACAGTGCACGACACGGCCGGCGCCACGGTGATGCAGCGGCTCGGGGTAAAGCGCGTGGTTCTGTCACGAGAGAACACGCTCGATGACATCAGGACGATCAGGAGTGCGGTTCCCGAGCTCGGCCTCGAGACCTTCATCCATGGCGCTCTCTGCATCTCCTACTCCGGCCAGTGCTACATGTCGGGGATGATTTCCGAACGGAGCGCGAACCGTGGCTCGTGTGCGCAATCCTGCCGAAAGGATTACGTGTTGAAGGACGCCGATTCCGGCGAGACGCTCGACACGGGTTACCTCATCTCCGCGCGCGATCTCGGTGCATACGCAAGCTTGCCGGAGATTGCGGAGGCGGGAGTCGGGTGTCTCAAGATCGAAGGCAGGAAGAAGAAACCGGAATACGTCGCCGTTGTGACGCGAACCTACAGGCACACGCTCGACAGCATCGCCGCCGGCGAGGACGCCACACTTCCCGCTGAAGAGGTGCAGGACCTCGTCCAGATCTTCAGCCGCGGATTCACACCGGGCATGTACACGGGCAGAGCGGGGCGGGATTACGTCACCCGCTCTCATCCGGACAACAGGGGAGTGGAGCTCGGCAGCGTCGTCGCGTGCGAAAAGGGAGAGATCATCGTTGAGCTCTCCTCACCGCTCATGGTCGGCGATGGCGTTGGATTCGTGTCAACGGAGGGCGTCTCCGCGCAAACCGTCGGTTTCACTGTCGAATCGATCCGAACGATCGCGTCGCACGACACTGTCAGGCAGGCGATTCGAACGCACGTGCGAGTCGCTCAGGGCTCTCGCGTGTTGCGGAGCTTCGATTCGCGCCTCATGGCATCGGCACGGGAGAGCTTCGCCGCTGTGGATCTTCCGCTCGCGGGAACGCGACTCCGCCTCGACATAAGGGCCTTCGGATCGGCGGGAAGTCCATTGAAGCTCGTGTTCGCCGCGGGTGACGATACGGCGACGCTGAGAAGTGACATCGTCCTCGTCCCCGCCCGCAAGCGCGCGCTCGACTCGCGGCAGCTCAGGGAACAGCTCGGCAGACTCGGTGAAACGTCATTCGCTCTCGGAGACATCGAGACGTCCGGGCTTGCAGAGGGCCTGTTCATACCTGTCAGCGAGCTCAACCACATGCGTCAGTCGGCGGCCGAGGATCTCGAGCAGCGGACTGCCTGGAGAACTGAGGGTGAGCGTGACGTCCGTGCGTCAACGGTCGCGACCGCGGTACGGAGCGTAAGCGTGTCAGCCGCCAATTGCGACGATTCGGCTGAGGCTCTCGACATCACGGGATTCAATCTCGTGGCCGAGACTTTCACTGTAGAGGATGCGCTCACCGCGGCGGAAGCGGGCGCGACAGAGGTTACGATCGATCCGTTCCTGCGCCATCCGGCTCCGCCGGCTGCGAGAGTGCGAGCGCTTGCCGAAAGCCTCGAGACGCTGGGCGTGACACTCCGGCTGCGACTGCCCACCATCGTCCGGCCCGAGGAGCGTCGACCGCTCGAAAAATGGCTCGCACTCGATCTTCCACTTGCGACCGGACATCTGGGACTCGTCGCGGAGCTCGCCGCGGCGGGGAAGGATGTCGTCGCCGATTATGCCGTGAACTGTTTCAATCAACACACGGCGGCCGAGCTGTTCGGTATCGGTGCGAGACGGATCGTGCTTTCGGTCGAGCTCACCACTGACGAGATGCTCCACGTCTCGGCGCCGTGGCGCGGTGCCGGCTTCGACTCTGTCGTGTACGGCAGACCGGAAGGAATGACGATCGAGCACTGCGTTCTTTCAGCCGCGTTCGACAGGGAGCCCAAAACGTGCCGCGACCTCTGTGTTCGCGATCACCCCGATGTCGAGCTGACGGATCCGGCTGGATACACTTTTTCCGTCGCGACCGACAGCGCATGCCGCAACCGTCTGCTTCACTCGCGGCCGATCGAAGCCTCGGAGTTCATTCCCCGGCTGTGGCGCGGCGGTATCCGCAATTACCGGCTTCTGTTCAACACGCGTCGTGAGCCGGTGGCGGAGCTCACTCGGAGCTACAGATCGCTCCTCGAGTCAATGCGCGCCGGAGTGCCCGCTGGCGGATCGCCGCGTGAGCTGGTCGGTTCAATCTTCACGCGAGGCCACTTCGCCCGTGCCGTCTGACGCTTGAGGGTACTCGTCACCGGCGGCGCCGGGTTCATCGGCAGTCATCTTTGTGAGCGACTCGTGGAGCGTGGCGATGAAGTCGTGATCGTCGACTCGCTCGATCCGTTCTACGACCCCGAAGTGAAAAGGCGGAACATCGCCGCAGCTCTCTCCTCAGGCAGAGCCTCGCTCATCCAGTGTGACATCTGCGAGAACGACAAGCTCGACGCCGCACTTGGAGAAGCGCCGATCGACGCCGTGATTCACCTGGCTGCCCGTGCCGGCGTGCGGCCGTCGCTGGAGCGGCCGCTCGATTACATGCGCACCAATGTCGAGGGCACGCAGTCCGTTCTCGAGATCGCTCGCCGCCGACGCATCCGGCCGTTCGTCCTGGGCTCGAGCTCGAGCGTGTACGGCGATTCGACTCCGGTGCCATTCACCGAGTCAGCCCCCGCGACTGATCCCATATCCCCGTATGCCGCAACGAAGCGCGCGGCCGAGCTCTGCACGCGGACTTACGCGCATCTCTATGGTATGTCGGTCGCATGTCTCCGCCTGTTCACTGTCTATGGACCACGCCAGCGGCCCGATCTCGCCATTCACAAGTTCGCGCGACTGATGTCGATCGGTGCGGAGATCCCCTGGTTCGGCAACGGCGAGACGGAGCGCGACTACACCTACGTCGGCGACATCGTCAATGGCATCGAGGCATCGCTCGACTGGAGTCTCACGGCCGACCCGGGAGCGTTCGAGATTGTGAACCTTGGTGAAAGCGTCACGACCTCGCTGGCGCGACTGGTCGAGATGCTCTCCTCCGAGCTTGGAGTTGCACCAATAGTCAAGACGCTTCCCGAGCAGCCCGGCGATGTGAAGCGCACCTTCGCCGACATATCGAAGGCGCGGTCGCTTCTTGGATACGACCCCCACACCTCCATGGAGGACGGACTCCGCCGGTTTGTGGAGTGGTTTCGGGCACAGCCCGCGTCCTGATGCGGATCGTCGCACACAACGGTGCCCGCATTTGGGGAGGCGCGGAGCGCGCTACCGTGCTTCTTCTGGAGGGTCTGTCGAAGCGAGGGCATGAGGTGACACTGCTCTGCAATTCGGAGCTCGTCGCTTCCGAGGCTCGCCGCAAGGGAATAGCCGCATCGATCTGCGTGCTCGGCGGAGACATCGCGATCCCCGATTCGTTTCGTCTCGCCTCGGTATTGAGAACACTGCGGCCTGACGCTTTCATCGTCGGCACCTACAAGAAGCTGTTTCTCGCCGGGCTCGGAGCGCGGCTCGCCAGAGTGCCCCGCGTCATTGCACGTGTCGGCCTGGAAACCGATACGCCGCGGAGCATCAAGTACAGGTTCGCTCTTCGCCGCTGGATCGACGGCGTCGTCGTCAATGCCCGTCGCATCGTCGAGCCGTTTGCACGTCTGCGCGGTTTCGGTCGCGACAGAGTTGCGCTGATTCACAACGGTGTGAGCTCCGCGATGCATGCGACACCCGATGGTGACCTCCGCCGCGACCTGGGACTGACCCAGGCCGATTTTGTGATCGGGACTGTCGCCCGCCTGGCGAAGCAGAAGCGAATCGACCGACTCGTCCGGATCGTGAGCCTTCTTCCCGCCGATGTGCACTGCGTGATAGCAGGCGACGGACCGAGACAGTCCGACGTGACGCGACTTGCCGCGGAGCTCGGCGTCGCGAGCCGTGTGCATTTTCTCGGGCATCGGGACGACACGGCTTCTGTTCTCGAGACTCTCGATCTCTTCATCGTCACGTCGGACAGCGAAGGTCTCTCGAATGCGATGCTGGAGGCGATGTCGTTCGGACTTCCCATCGTGGGCACGCCTGTAAGCGGGAGCGAAGACGCCCTGGGTGGGATTGGGGACGAGCCCGCCGCGGGCGTGATTGCGGGCTTCTCTCCCGAAACTCTGGCAGCCGAGATCATGTCGCTGCGCGATGATCCGGAGCGTCGCGCTTTCCTTGGCAAGGCCGCGAAGTCCCGCGCGATTCGCGACTTCTCGCTCGACACCATGCTCGACCGCTGGGAAGCTTTTCTGGCACCCGCGCCCCGGTGAAGCTCGCGATTCAGAACATGAGCCACGTCTGGGGAGGGAATGAAAAGTGGCTCTCCATTCTTGCTGCGGGTCTCGTGTCGCGCGGGCATGAAGTGGTGGTGTCCTGTCCGGATGGGCCTGTACGCGAAGGCCTGGGGAGCATCGGGATTCGCACGAGCGGGTTTCGTCCCCGAGGCGCCATCGATCCGGTCAGCGGATTGAGCTTCGCATGGTGGCTGAGGCGCGAGCGACCCGACGCAGTGCTCATGACGTCATGGCATTCTGTCGTCTGGACTGTGTTCGCTGCGCGGACTGCCCGGGTTCGAAGGATCGTACTGCGGCAGGGGATCGTACGGCAGTTTCCGCGGCGCGGCGCGCGGGCATACGCGCTTCGCCATGGAGTCGATGCCGTGATCGTGAATTCCGAAGAGGTCCGTGAGGTGTGGCTTTCGTCCGCCGGGGATTTCAGCGCAGACAGGTTGCACGTTGTTCTAAACGGGATCGCTTCCAGAAAGGAACAGCGGGAAAACCTGCGCAACCGCTTGCGTCGCGAGCTCCTGCTCGATTACTCGACGTTTCTGATCGGCGGTGCGGGCCATCTCTTCAAACGGAAAGGCTTTGACAATCTCCTTCGAGGTTTCGCTCGCGCGGGCGTTCCGGATTCGGTGCTGGCGATAGCGGGGAAGGGCGAGCACCGCGCTGAGCTCGAAGAGCTCGCCGGAAGTCTGGGTATCGCGGAAAAAGTTCGCTGGCTTGGCCACCGGACAGATGGTCCGGAAGTGATCGCAGCTCTCGACCTGTTCGTGCTCAGCAGTCACAATGAGGGAATGGCAAACGTGATGCTCGAGGCGATGGCCGGTGGAGTACCAGTGATTGCCTGCGACATCAGCGGCGTGCGGCGGGCTCTCGGTGCATCGGCGGACCGGTCCTTCGCGGGATGGATAGTTCCCCCCGCGAATGACGCTGCCCTCGGCGCGTCCATAGCTGACGTGGCGTCGATCGTACGAACCGGAAATCACGATGCGCAGCGTCGTGTCGACGAGGCACACTGGCGAATCGAGAACTGGTTCAGCGCCGACAGAATGGTCGATGAGTGCGAGCGTATTCTCTTCCGTTCAGATGACTGAATCGAAGCCGCAGCCGTACCATCTCTGCATCGTTCTGTTAACCGGTCTGGGCGATGTCGTTCACGGACTTCCGCTTGTCAACGCGATCCGGGATGCGAACCCCTGGGTTCGAATAACCTGGATCGCCGAGCCCATGCCAGCTGAGCTGCTCGCGAATCACCCGTCGGTTGAGCGTATTGTCGTCTATCACCGGCGAGATGGCTTGCGAGGTGTACGTCGGCTGTGGAGTGATCTCCACGCTTTGCAGCCGGTGGATGTCACGCTCAATCTCAACGTCTATCTCAAGAGCGTCTGGCCGACTGCCCTGTCACGCGGCCGGAGGCGCATCGGGTTCGACCGGTCGAGATCGTTCGAAGGCGTTTGGCTTGCTGCGAACGAGCATCTGCCGCCGCGGTCGTGGGCTCATACTGCGGACATGTTCCTCGAGTTCGCGTCCTACATGAACGTGCCACCCGAGGAACCCGAGTGGCGAATCACGTTCACTCCAGCCGAGCGAAAGGAGCAGTCGGCATTTTTCAGGAAGCCAGGCGAAGTGCCCGTCGCCACCATCGTGCCGGCAAGTGCGTCGCCAAAGAAGGACTGGATTCCCGAGAGGTGGGCTCAGGTTGCCGATTCTCTCGAGAAGGAATTCGGTTTCAGGGTGGTTCTCGCCGGCGGACCTGGCACGCGCGAACAGGCGATCGCACGAGAAATAGTGGAGAGATCGAGCGCGTCAATCGAGTGGGCGATGGGAGACTCGGTCCGCCGCCTCGCGTGGATCGTCGCGGGAAGCGGGCTCCTTATTGCGCCCGACACTGGTCCCGTTCACATCGCGCGGGCGACAGGGGTGCCTGTGATTGGCATCTACGGACACACGAACCCCTGGCGCGTCGGACCGTGGCGCGCATACGAGGATTTGTGGATCGATCATTACACGCCCGATGCTGCTCCGCCGGATCCGTCCAATCGCAAGCCGATGTGGAATCGCATGGAGACCATCGAAGCAGGAGAGGTGATCGAGAAGATACGTATCGCCGTGAGCAGATATGACGCTGCACGCCGAATCTTCCGCGGCTAGGTTGGCCTGATGACGCGTCCGACCATGGACCAGGCTCGCGCTTCGCTGCGCGCGTCGTTCGGATACGACGAGTTCCGCCCCGGTCAGGAGATGGCGATCGAGTCCGTCCTCTCTGGCCGGGATACTCTTGTGGTGCTGCCCACCGGGGGCGGCAAGTCTGTCTGCTACCAGATTCCTGCTCTCATTCTCCCTGGTTTGACGGTGGTGGTGTCGCCGCTCATATCGCTGATGAAGGACCAGGTGGATGCCCTCGAGGCTCGCGGGCTCCCGGCGGCATTCATCAACAGCACGCTGTCGTCGTCACAGGTTTCCGACCGTCTCGCGCGGGCGGCACGCGGCGAGATTCGCATGCTCTATCTGGCGCCCGAACGCTTCGATTTCGGAAACGTCGCTTCGAAGCTCGCCGACATCGGCGTCAGTCTGCTCGCAATAGATGAAGCGCATTGCATCAGCCAGTGGGGGCACGATTTCAGACCCAGCTATCTGCGCGTCGCCGATGCGCGCAAGCGACTGGGATCGCCGCCGACCGTTGCTCTCACCGCGACCGCGACACCCGAAGTTCGCGAGGACATCTGCAGGCAGCTCGCCCTCGAGAATCCGCGCACGATCATCACCGGATTCGATCGCACAAATCTCACTTATCACGTGCTCCCCGCTCGCAACGATGCGGAGAAGGACACGCTTCTTGTCGAGACGCTGCGCAAGCACGAGGGACTTGCCGTAGTGTACGCGGCCACTCGGAAATCCGTGGACCGGCTCAGCTCCATGCTTGAGCGCGAAGGAATCTCCGCTGCGGGTTACCACGCCGGCCTCGATGACCAGCACCGGCGCGACGTCCAGGAATCGTTCATGACGGAGCGCATCCGGGCGATCATCGCGACCAACGCGTTCGGCATGGGGATCGACAAACCGAATGTGCGGCTTGTGATTCACCATTCGATGCCCGGCACGCTCGAGGCGTACTACCAGGAAGCGGGCCGCGCGGGCCGCGACGGAAAAAAGTCCGAGGTCTTTCTGCTGCACTCATTTCCCGACCGCTTCACGCATGAGTTCTTCATCAATGGCGCGTACCCGGAGAGAAGCCTCGTCGAGCGCGTCTACGCGGGGCTCGCCCGCGCGTCGGCAAAGAGGGAAACTCTTCCGGATGCGGTCGAGGATCTCATTCCGCTGATCGGCGACAAATCGAATCCACGCGAAGTGGAGAGCGCTCTCCGGATTCTGAGTCGCGCGGGCGCCATCGTCGGGTCGGAGATGTCGATGTCTCTCGTTTCGATTCGATTGCTCGCGACGCCTGAGAGGATTCGCCGCGAGGTCACCGGCGAAGCGAATCCGGAGCTCGGTGTGCTGCGCTCGCTATGGCGTCTTGCGGGCGATCGGTTGAATGAAGGCGCAACCATCGATCTCGAATCGCTGCCACCCGGACTCGCTGGACGCTCCGGTGCCGCATCCATTCTCGATTCGCTCCAATCGCGGCAGATGCTCGTGTGGGAGCGGCTGGGCGGAGGTCTGCGGCTGTCGAGTCCTGGAACACCACTGGCCAGATTCCAGATCGACTGGAATGCCATCGACCGGCGCCGTGCCTCGGAGCTCGCCAAGCTCGAAGCAGTTCAGCGTTACGCCTATGCGAAGACCTGCCGCAGGTCGTTCGTGCTTCGCTACTTCGGCGATCCGGCGGCCCGGCCGCGGTGCGACGGTTGCGATAACTGCCTTGGGATCACACGATTGCGCGAGCCGAAGGCGGTGAAGGGCGCAGCGCGCGACCGCAGTGCCGGACGGAGCCGATCCACAGGGCGCGCGGCGAACAAGGCCGCGTCGCACGCGGTGTCCGAGAGCGATCAGCTCACCCTCACCGCCGCCGAGCAGCGCCTGCTTGCCGCTCTCCGCGCGAAGAGGCTCGAGATCGCACGACAGGACAGCGTGCCCGCATATATTGTATTCTCAGACCGCACGCTTGCCGACATGGCCCTGAGAAAACCTGTCTCGTTGGCGGCGCTGGCCGGCGTTCGCGGCGTCGGAGACGCCAAGCTCGCGCGGTATGGCGAGCGCTTTCTCGCGGTGATCAAGAGCTCCGACGAAACCGAAGCAGCCTGAGCCCAATGGACGATTCGCTCTACTTCAGCGAGCAACACATAGCCGTACGCGACATGGTGCGCGAGTTCGCGCGAGAAGAAGTCGCGCCCGTGGCTGCGCGCTTCGATGCTTCCCAGGAGTTTCCCTGGGAGAACGTGCAGAAGATGGGCGCGCTCGGCCTGCTCGGCATTCCGTGGCCCGAGTCCCTTGGCGGCGCCGGGTTGGATACGCTCTGCTACATGATCGTGATCCACGAGATGGCCAGGGTGGACGCTTCGCACGGCATAACGATCTCGGCGCACACGACTCTGGGGACTTCGCCGATCGTGAACTTCGGGACACCCGAGCAGAAGGAGCGCTTCGTTCCGCATCTCGCGTCTGGAAAGGTCCTCGGCGGGTTCGGCCTCACCGAGCCAACCGCGGGGAGCGATGCTGCCGGAACGCGGTCAACCGCGGTGCGCAGGAACGATCACTACATCCTCAACGGCACGAAGATCTTCATCACCCATGGCGGAGTCGGCGAGATCTTCGTCGCGACCGCCGTCACCGATCCGTCAGCCGGAACGAAGGGAATCAGCTCCTTCATTCTTACAAAGGAAGCCGATCTTTCACATCGAGCAGAAGGCGTCACGATCGGGCACGAGCCGTCGCTCACCAACATGCGCGGCTTCCGCGCGGGAAAGAAGGAAGACAAGCTTGGCTGGCGCGCCTCCGACACCCGTGAGCTGATCTTCGAGGACGTCGAAGTTCCCGAGGAAAACCGGCTCGGCGAGGAGGGGATGGGCTTCATCAACTTCATGCAGACTCTCGACGCGGGACGCATCGGCATCGCAGCCCTCTCGCTTGGCATCGCTGAAGGTGCGTTCGAGCAGTCGCTCAAGTACGCGTCGGAGAGACGCCAGTTCGGCAGGGCGATCGCGAATTTTCAGGGGATTCAGTTCCAGCTCTCCGACATGGCAACGGAGATCGAAGCAGGCAAGCACCTGATGTATCACGCGGCGTGGCTTGCGCAGCACAAGAGGCCCTTCGGAAAGGAAGCAGCGATCGCGAAGCTCTTCTGCTCGGAGCTCGCGATGCGCACTACGCTCAAGGCCATCCAGATACACGGCGGATACGGGTACACCAAGGACTATCCTGTTGAGCGGATGATGCGCGACGCAAAGATCTGCGAGATCGGAGAGGGAACTTCAGAGATTCAACGGGTCGTGATCGCCCGGCATCTCCTGCGAGGACTTCTCGATTGACCTATTCGGAGGCCGCGAAAAAACTACGCCTCCCGCTCGGCTTCGCCCTTGGCATCGCGTATCTCATCTGGGCCAGGCCCACTCCGCTTACTCTGGCGGTTGGGGGAACGATTGCCTTCGTCGGGGTTTGTGTCCGGGCGTGGGCCTCTGGCCACATCTCCAAAAACCAGAGACTCGCGGTCACTGGTCCATATGCGCACACACGGAATCCGCTGTACTTCGGGAGCTTTCTCATCGGCGCCGGTTTCGCCATTGCCGCCCACTGGGCTTTGCTTCTGGTAGTGATCGCCTTCTGGGCGCTCGTGTATGCGCCGACCATGGAGCGCGAGCGGGCGAACGTTCGCGAGCGTTTTCCCGAGGCGTACGATCGGTATTCGTCCAACGTCCCGGCGTTCGTTCCGCGTATGACACCCTGGCGGGACGACGAGTCGGACGACGGCGGATTCAGCGCGATGCTCTACATGAAGCACGGAGAGTGGAAGGCGGGGATCACATACCTGCTTGTCATGGGCTGGCTCGCGCTGAGGGTGACACGCGGCCTGTAAGTCGTTGTCACTATTGCAAAAACGCGCCCGATACCAGTACATTCCGAAAACGATTATGGCTTGGCCAGCATGTGGGTGTGTGCGCGACTCGCGCCATCCGTAAGCATGACTGACCG
The DNA here is from genome assembly GCA_039931395.1 of Gemmatimonadales bacterium. Taxonomy (GTDB): domain Bacteria; phylum Gemmatimonadota; class Gemmatimonadetes; order Gemmatimonadales; family Gemmatimonadaceae; genus UBA4720. The sequence continues at coordinate 3,031 of JBDTRZ010000083.1, read as the reverse complement.
GGCGCACGTACTCCGTTTCTCGTAAACTCCGGCGTCGCGTAACAGCGCGCCCATACTAAGGGACATCCACCAACCGCTTCAGCGCGCCGAGTCGCCGCGCTCCAGTGCCTGGTGGGTCACGATGAAAAGAGAACTCCTCATCAACGCCGGCTCGCGCGAGACGCGGGTGGCGATTCTGGAGGACGGGAAGCTCGTCGAGCTTCTCGTCGATCGTCCAGACAACCGCCGCATGGTCGGCGACATCTATCTGGGACGGGTGGAAGCCGTCCTTCCCGGAATCCAGGCTGCCTTCGTCGATATCGGCACCGAGAAGAGCGCCTTTCTTCATGCTTCCGATCTGGTGCGGGAAAGCGCCGAGGAAGCTGAGGACGAAGCGGAGGACGATGACGACGAGGAGTCGGAGTCAGTCCCCAGCGGTCCCAAGGCGAACGGATCCAACGGATCGAACGGCGGCGGTCGGCGCGGAAGAATCGCGGCTCCTCCGATTCAGGATGCGTTGAAGCGCGGGCAGGAGATCATGGTTCAGGTCTCCAAGGAGCCCATCTCCACGAAGGGTCCGCGTGTCACTGCCCAGATCTCGCTTGCTGGACGTTTCCTCGTCTACATTCCCGATTCCTCGAGGGTCGGTGTCAGCCGCAAGATCAGCGGCGGGGCCGAGCGCCAGCGGCTGAAGGAGCAGGTCGGCGCGATTCTGCCGGACAAGTCCGGCGGCGTGATCGTCCGGACCGTGAGCGAGGACGTGACGCCGGAAGCTCTCAAGCGCGACCTCGACGCGCTCATCGCTCAGTGGAAGAAGATCAAGCGAAAGAGTCAGTTCACGAGGGCGCCGTCGCTGCTCCATCGCGAGAGCGGTCTCACACGCGGGCTCGTTCGCGATCTCTTCAGCGTCAAGGTCGACAGTCTGACGATCGATTCGAAGCCTGTCTTCAACGAGGTGACAGAGTACCTCAAGACGGTCGCTCCGGATCTCATCCCCCGGGTGAAGCTTTACGAGGAGCGGGTCCCGCTGTTCGACGCGAGCGGTGTCGAGTCAGAGATTCGCGACACGTTCAAGCGCCGGTGCGATCTGCCGTCGGGGGGTTACATCATCGTCGAGCCGACAGAGGCACTGGTCTCGATCGACGTGAACTCCGGGCGCTATACGGGCAAGAAGGATCCGGAGAAAACAGTTCTCCGGACGAACATGGAAGCTGCGGCGGAGATCGCCCGCCAGCTGAGGCTCCGCGACGTGGGCGGAATCATCGTCTGCGACTTCATCGACATGGAGACGAAGTCCTCGCGCGACAAGGTTCTTCAGGAGCTCCGCAGCCATCTCGGCCGCGACCGCGCGCGCACGAAGGCTTTTGCAGTAAGCGACCTCGGCCTGATCGAGATGACGCGCCAGCGCGTAAGGCAGAGTCACTACCAGAGTATGACCGAGGCATGTCCGACATGCGCTGGAACGGGGCGCGTATTCACGCCGGAGACGATCGTGCGGCGAATGGAGCGGTCGGTTCGGCGAATGGTGGTCGAGGGGCGCCGCGACAATCTCCTGGTGAAGCTTCATCCAGACGTCGCGATGTACGTGCTGGAGCAGGAGCGGGAGCTTGTTCAGGGACTCCAGAAGGCTGCGGCTTTCTCGCTCGAGCTCCGCGACGATCCGCTACTCAAACCGGACGAGTTCAAGCTCGTGGTGAAGGGACAGGGCAGGGACGTAACGCAGCAATACGCTGTAGTGTGACAGAGGGTATAAGAACGTGCTAACTGCTAACCGCGGTTAGCAACTAGCGGTTAGCGCGAATGAAGGAGCATCGAGCGGACGCCCGCATCGCCGTCATCGATCCCCTGCGCGGCCTCGCTGCTCTTGCTGTCGCGTGCATGCACATCGTGCACGAAATGGGATTCGTCCCGATGGACACCCGACTTTTTTCCTCAGCTCCAATCGGGCGCGCAGGCGTTCAGGTCTTCTTCGTGATCTCGGGATTCGTCATTCCCTACGCGCTTCAGAAGAGCGGCTACCGAGTCAGAGATTTCGGCAGGTTTCTCTTGAAGCGACTGGTTCGACTCGACCCCCCGTACATCGCGGCGATCGCGCTCGCAGTCTTGATAGCTGCGTATGGCACGTGGATGAAACAGGACGCCTTTCCTTATTCCCCGCCGCAACTCCTGGTTCACCTCGGGTACTTGAACGTCTTCTTCCGATACCATTGGGTGAATCCGGTGTTCTGGACGCTGGGTGTTGAGGTCCAGTATTACATCGCCGTCGGACTGATGTTTCCCCTTATCATGCGGCGAAGTGTTTTTTGGCTCGTCGTCGCTCCCGCCTGCCAGCTGCTCGCGGCGACGAGCACGCAGCAGCTCTACATCTTCCCACACCTGAGCTTCTTTCTGCTCGGAATCGCCGCATTCCACTACCGACAGGGGTTGCTCGACCGGAAGCTGTTTGCCTTTGCCGTGTTCATGATCAGCCTTCACACCTTTTTTATCAGCGTGACAGCCGCCATAGCATGCATACTGGCCGCGATCGCCATGGCTTTTTTCTCATTCGCACCCCGACCGCTCGTCGCCCTGGGTGCCATCTCGTACTCGCTCTATCTCCTTCATTGGCCGGTCGGTAGCCTGGTTGGCAACTTCGTTCGTCACAGCGTGCCAGGCACGCCGCCGCTCGTCGTCGTCCTCGTGAGTCTTGCGGGCTGTCTCGCAGCTTCATGGGGGTTGTACCGGCTGGTGGAACTGCCGTCGCAGCGATGGTCAAAGAGAATCCATTACCGAGAGGCCCCTCGTCTCGGTGAGGTAGGCCTCGGAGACCCGATTCCAGGCGCGGCGATAGCGTGACCGGCGGGGCAAGGACGCGCTAACTTCTAATCGCCATTAGCAAATGGCAGCTGGCGCGCCTCGGTACTGGTACCGTACCAGTACCTCGCAGTCCAGTGGTGGTTCAGTTTGAGAATTACGCAATGCGTACTGAGTGCGCATTAGGGGACCCCGCGCGCATTGGGGGACAACAACGGAAGAGAGCCTACACCGGCGGGCGGCGGGGTCGAATCAGGCG
>JBDTRZ010000082.1:0-13956 GCA_039931395.1 Gemmatimonadales bacterium | reverse complement strand
AATCAGGCGAGGGTTTTGCCGTCCTTCCCGCGAACAGGAGCCTGATCAGCTACTACGCGAACAGCATCGCTCACCTTCTCGGACCCTTCGAGGAGGGCGTTCGGAAAAGGGATACACTCCCGGCGATGAGGGGGTGGCTGGAAGGGCCGAGTCGCACGCCCTCGGGTTGACACTAACCGCTGCTGCGGCTTAATTTTACAGGCTACCCCGCACCTTTTTTGCGGGGGATTTTTTACACCCCAGTTGCCTTAATGCCGACAATCAATCAGCTCGTCCGGCAGAGTCGCCGCGACGTACAGAAAAAAGAGAAAGCTCCTGCCCTCAAGTCCAATCCGCAGAAGCGTGGCGTCTGCACCCGCGTGTACACCACGACCCCCAAGAAGCCCAACTCGGCGCTTCGAAAGGTCGCTCGTGTCCGCCTGACCAATGGCTTCGAGGTCACGGCCTACATCCCGGGCGAGGGACACAATCTGCAGGAGCACTCGATCGTGCTGATTCGAGGCGGCCGTGTGAAGGATCTTCCCGGTGTTCGCTATCATATCGTGCGCGGCTCGCTCGACGCATCGGGCGTCAACGGGCGCAACAAGAGCCGCTCGAAGTACGGAACCAAGAAACCCAAGGCCGGTGCCGCGGCTGGAGGTAAGAAGTAATGAGCCGTCGCAAGAAATCGGTTAAGCGCCCCATCCTGCCCGATGCGCGCTACGACAGCCAGACCGTTTCGAAGTTCATCAACGCCATCATGTACGAGGGCAAGAAGTCCACGGCCGAGCGCATCTTCTACGATGCGATGGATCTCGTGGAGTCGCGCACCTCCCAGAGTGGCGTGACGATCTTCAAGCAGGCGCTGACCAACCTCAAGCCGGCTGTCGAAGTGAAGTCGCGCCGAGTCGGTGGCGCAACTTACCAGGTGCCGGTCGAGGTTCGCCCCGATCGCCGCACTGCGCTCGCGATGCGCTGGCTCATCACTTTCTCCCGCTCACGCGGTGAGAAGTCGATGGCCGAGAAGCTCGCTGCCGAGGTGATCTCGGCGTCAAAGGGTGAGGGCAACGCGATCAAGAAGAAGGAAGACACGCACCGCATGGCCGAAGCGAACAAGGCGTTCGCGCACTATCGCTGGTAGACGAAAGACTTGTGCCATAAGTCCGCGCCCCGTCTAGCGTCAAGTCGCTGGACGGGGCGTTCTGCATCATCGCCTGACGCGGAATGACTGTGCGCACCTTTCCATTGCCGATCATTGGTCGGCTCGCGATTACCATTGCTGTCGTGGCATTGATTGGATTGGTATTCATCGCACTGTTTTTCAGCGTTGGCGGACCCTTTGGCACCCTCAATGACGTGTGCGTAGCCCTCACAGCAATGTTGAGCGGCGGACTGGTGCGGGTGCTGTATCCGACGCATCGCTCGTACGCGCCGCGCCTGAGCCGGGTCGCGCTTGGAACTGGATTGGTTGGGGCATGCCTCGCCGCTGTCGGCTCGGGACTTGTGATCTTCAATGTCACAGGCTGGTTCCTGGCGGGATTGGTGACGACGTTTGGCTACGCCTTGATCGGCCTGTGGCTGCTGGGATTCAACTATTCGGCGCTCCGCCGGCTTGCATTTCCGCGTCGCCTCGCCCTGTTCGGGATTGCCGCCGGCGGGATAACGGCCATTGGCGTGCTGGCCGGTCCCGGAATACTTGCTCGCACTGATGCCATGGACTCGGCCCAATGGTTTGTATCGGCATCCATGTACGCGGGTGGTCTGGGCTGGAACATTCTGTATGCCATCTGGTGCATGTGGCTCGGTCGCCTGCTGTTGTCGAATAGACTGGATCTGCATCCACAAGCCGGGTGAGCATGCCATCCGGGCAATAGCTTAGTGCCAATGGCCGAAGACACCGCAGATCTCAAGGCAAACGTCGAGGGACACGACGGAATTCTCGTCATCCGCGGTGCGGAATCCACCCGCGGATGGAACGGCATCCGCTACAAGACCGGCCTTTCGGCGAAGAACGTCGGCGCGAAGAGTCTTTCCATGAACGTCGCGACGATTCCGCCGGGCGGAGTCGCCTACGCGCACATCCACGTCGACTTCGAGGTCATGCTCTACATTCTCGAAGGACGCGTCCGGCACGAATACGGTCCGCGTCTCTCGATCAGCGTCGAGAACGAGGCGGGCGATTTCATCTTCATCGAGGCCGGCGTTCCACACGAAGTCTGCAACATGAGCGCGACGGAACCTGTTGTAGCCGTCGTGGCGCGTTCGGATGCAAGCGAGTGGGAGAACATCGCCGACTACCCGAGCAGGCGGCGTCCGGTCTAGGCCGGGCTCACCATTCGAGAATTCTCTTCTTCAGGGAATTCCATTCCGGGTGCTCGTAGAGCGGCGACCATCCTTCCCATCTGTCGATAGGCGCCCACCTGATGTGCGCGTCGCGCTCGTCAACCGCGCGGTGGCCCGTCGAAATTGCTTCGTCGAGCCTGCCGGCGGCCACTGCCGCACGAGCAAGCGATGCAGGCTGGACGTACTCTGCCCGGTTCCGTGCGGTGAGTTCCACGTAAACCGCTTCGGCTCCGTCGCGGTTTCCGACGGATGCATGCGAAATGGCAAGCTCGGCGAGCGCCCACGGGTGGCGTCCGGAGATCGCGAGAGTCAACGCACCCTGGCGCAGCGCCTCTTCGTGTCTGCCGGCAGCCTGATAGGCACGCTGCAGGCTCCATTGCCCCCAGAACGATTCAGGCTTGAGCTCGGCGCCGCGCTTCGCCGTCGCGACGACGTCGTCATTTCGCTTCGCGAAGATCATCACGAGGGCGAGCATGGAGTGTGTGTATCCGTTCAGCGGGTCAGCGGCGACTCCCTCCTCGATGACATTGACGGCGTCATTCCACCGCTGAGCGTTGAGGCACAAACCCCAGATTGCGTAGTTGCACCTGTAGAAAGCGATCTGTGATCCAACCTCCATCGCCCTTTCCCACTCGCGTATCGCCTGACTTCGGTCCGATCCGTAGAAGCCGAGCCAGAATGCCATCGCGTGTCGTGCCTCGGCGGTGTCGGGAGCCAGCTTGCACGCAGTCTCCGCTGCGACGCGGGCGCGATCGATCATTTCCGAAGGCCGCAACAGCCCTGAGTATCCCGCGATGAGGAGCGCTTCTGCGAGAGACGCGTGTGCGGCGGTGAACCGGTCGTCGAGGTAGGTCGCGCGCTGGAAGCAATCCACTGCGCCGAATATCTCGTGGCCAAGGCTGTACATCAGGATGCGGCCCTTGAGGAACAGCTCGTACGCTTCGATGTCGGCAGTGCGGGGAATCGTCAGGACCTTGTCGTGTCCGAGCGAAAGACGGAGCTTGGCGGCAATTGCCGTTGCGATCTCGTCCTGAACTGCAAAGACATCGGTGAGCTCACGGTCGTAGCGCTCCGACCAGAGATGGTAGCCATCGCTCACTTTCACAAGCTGTGCGGTGATGCGGAGGCGGTTGCCCGACTTGCGCACACTTCCTTCGAGGACGGTGCTCACGTTGAGCTGCTCCCCGATGATTCTCAGGTCGTGCTTCGTTCCCCTGAATGCAAAGGACGACGTGCGTCCAACGACGCGGAGTCCTTCGATCTGCGTGAGCGCATTGATTATCTCCTCAGTTACTCCGTCGGCGAAAAACTCGTTCTCTTTCTCCGCACTCATGCTCTCGAATGGGAGCACGGCAATGGATGCCATTGCTGCCATGCCGTCGGCGGGTGTGAGCACGCGACCGGGCCCCGATATTCCCTCGAGCAGCTCGCTTGCGCTCTGAGGCCGCTCCGAGGGTGACTTGGCAAGACAGCTCATGACGAGATCGAAGATTCCCCTCGGCACGTCCACACGGCGGAGCGCCGACGCAGACGGCTTCTCGACCATCTGCGCCACCATCGTCTCCTGAGCTGTCGGCTTCGAGAAAGGTGCCTTGCCGGCAAGCAGCTCGTAGGCGACACACCCGAACGCATAGATGTCCACTCGATGATCGATGTCCGGGTCCGCACTGACCTGCTCGGGCGCCATGTATCCCGGTGTGCCGACGGCGAAACCGGCGTTCGTGATATCGCCTTCAGCTGTTCTGAATGGCGGAACCCCGCTCCGCGCCGCGGTGATGGCCTTCGCGATGCCGAAGTCGATCACGCACGCCGCACTGCCCGAAAGAAGAATGTTGTCCGGTTTGATGTCGCGGTGCACGACGTCGTGAGAGTGCGCGTATTCGAGTGCCTGCGCCGTGTCGCGAAGGATCTGCAGCGACTCGCTCGTCGAGATGCGGCCGTCTCGCAGCAGGCGCGCCCGAAGAGATTCGCCCTCGACGTACGGCATCGTGTAATAGGGCAGTCCGTCGATGGTACCCGCGGAGAAGAGCGGAACGATGTGCGGGTGTTGAAGTCTCGCGGCGAGACGGATCTCCCTCGCAAACCGGTCGGCGAGCAGTCCCTGGGCCTTCTCCGGCGAGAGAACCTTGATCACGACCTGCCTCCCAAGGGCCGTATCTTCGGCGAGGAACACCCGCGACATCCCGCCGCCGGTAAGCTCGCGCTGAATCACGTAGGCAGTTCCGAGCGTACTCTGGACCTTATCGCGGAGCTGGGATGACGGCATTCGGGCCTTGATGGGGTTGCCGGCTACGTTAGCAGGCGTGGGCGCCGCTAGCCAGAGTGACGCGCCAAGGCCCCGGGAGCGCGGAAGTACTGGGCGCTAGTCTCGCGCCATCAGTTTACGCTTGCTCTTTTGTGCGGAAGCGCACATAGTCGCATACGGGATTTTCCACACCAGCCCGCGCGTAAGGACCTGGCGCTTCCTGGCGAACGCCGAAGCAAGGACCGCACGCGATGGATACGCAAGCGTCCCCGATGATTGAGAATCCCCAGTGCAACCTCGTCAACGAGGTTAGGTACACGCTGGCCAAGAGGGATTCTCACGCCACTTCGCTGCGCAATTGCGTCGTCGCCGTGACCCGCGCCATGCGCGATCGCGGCGAGCCGCCTGAGAAAGTCCTGATCACGATCAAGCATGCGGGCTACACCGCTGCGGCGGTGCCGTCCTACGACCCGCTCATCTCCTTCGAGCCCCACGCCACAAACGATGTGATTACTCGCATGGTCCGCTGGTCCATCGAAGCGTACTACGAGAATTCGGTTCCGGGCTGAGCCGCCACCAGCGTTCCTGCCGACTCAGGAGGCCAGTGCAATCCGGCTGGAGCTCATGTCGAGGTGGTCTTCCCGGGAGTCACGGCGGTCGAGTGCCTCGCGAACGGCGGTGGAAAGGTCCATCGCGCTGAAGGGCTTCTGCAGGAACGGGATGTCGCCGTCCGCAGCGCACGCGGCAGCTTCCGCGGAGTAGCCGGACATGTAGATCGCCGGACAACCCGGTCGCTTTGCCCGGATCCACGCGACGAGCTCGCGGCCTCCCATCTGCGGCATGACGAGATCTGTGAGTACGAGGTCGAACGAGTCCGGACTGTCGCAGTACCGCGCGAGTGCGTCGGCACCATTTTCCGCCTCGAGCACTGTGTAGCCGCGTGCAGTCAGAATTCGACGGGCGGCCACTCTCACAGCTTCCTGGTCCTCGACGAGGAGAATCCGTTCGCTGCCGACGACCCGGTCCTCGACCCTTGCCGATACGTCCGGTTTGTCTTCAGCGCCGGCCAGTCGCGGCAGGAAAACGCGGACGACCGTTCCTTCTCCCTCGGTGCTCTCGATCACAACGTCGCCGCCGCTCTGCTTGACGATTCCGTATACCATGGAGAGTCCGAGACCCGAGCCCTCCCCCTGTCTGCGCGTGGTGAAGAACGGCTCGAATGCCCGCTCCCGCACCTCGCGGCTCATGCCGTGACCGGTGTCCTCGATCGCGAGCATGATGCTTTCCGTACTCGACCCCCCCTTGGCCATCGCAGTCGCAGGACAAAGGATGTTGCGGGTTCTGATGATGAGCCTTCCGCCTTCCGGCATCGCAAGACTCGCATTCAGCACGAGGTTCGTGAGAACCTGTTCCATCTGACCCTGGTCGACGTGCGAAACTCCAAGGTCGGGATCGAGATCGAGAAAGAACGCGATGTTCTCCGAGATTACCCGGCGGAGCATCGTCTCCACCCGGCGCACGACTGTATTGAGACTCAGATTCGTGGGCGTCAGGAGCTGGCGCCTGCCGTACGCGAGCAGCTGTCGCGTAAGCCCCGATGCACGGTCGATGGAGCCGAGCAGCTCGTTGAGATCCTGTTCGCGGTCGGGCCGTCCGTCCGCCGACATGAGCTCGACGTTGAGCCGCATTGCGGTGAGCAGGTTGTTGAAATCATGAGCGATTCCACCAGCGATATTGCCGATGTCCTCCATCCGCTGCGAGTGCTGGAGTCGTTCCTCACTCGCCCTCAATGCCTCGGCAGTGCGCTCGGTTTCCGCTCGTGACTCATCCGCTGCCAGTAGCGCCCGCTGCAGCTCACCGTTCGCCTTCTCCAGCTTGCGGGCCAGCGAGCGAGCCTCGGTGAACTGCAACTTGAGCTGCGCGGCCTGCTCCATCAGCCGGCGGTTGACGACCGCCTTGGCATAGAGCGCTCGGTCGATCACTCCACCGGTGAGCGCGAGCGCGATGATCAGCAGTGCGCCGATGACAACGGCGGCGGCGAGCTGATTTGTCGCAAGCACCTGCGCGTGTGGTGGTGCGATGACGATGGCGTGGGAGAATCTTGCGCCGGCCATCGCTGTGTACTGCATTCCCGCGATGGCGACGCCCATGACGAGAGAGCTGGCGGCCCTCAGCAAATGGAAGTGCGGCAGGGCATCGGAGCGAAGCTTGAACGCAAGCCACAGAGCTACCGTGGACGCGCCGACCGCAATGAGTATCGAGGCAACCACGATGCGGTTGTCGTAGCTCAGTTCCGCGCTCACGTGCATCGAGGCCATGCCGATGTAGTGCATTCCCGCAATCGCCATCCCCATGATTGTTCCGGCGGACGCCAGGGCGAACAAGCTCATGGCTGATCTGCTGACGACATACAGCGCAAGCAGGGAAGCGCCGATCGCGACTACGACCGACAGCAGCATCAGCGGCAACTTGTACGCGATCGGTACGGGCAGGTGAAATGCGAGCATGCCGACGAAATGCATGCTCCAGATTCCGACTCCCATTACGACTGCTCCGCCGATGAGCCAGCCGAGCCGGGCTGCGCCCTTCGCGGCCGTCACGCGACCCGCCAGGTCGAGCGCTGCGTAAGACGCAAGCGCAGCCATGACGAAGGAGAGTGCGACGAGAAAAGGGTTGTAGGTTCCGGTCATCCTCAAACAGACGATTGCAGACGGGTTTTGGTACGGGGAAAAAGGCCTCCCGATCGCGTCACAAAGTCACTTCAGGGCGTATTTTCCTGACGCCCGAGCACCATCGACCCTCATCCACGGAGCCCTCGCAAGATGGCACGCGCTGCTATTCGGATTCTTGCTGTCACGACCTTGGTCTCCTTCGGATGCGCGGGAAGCGCACGCGTCGGCGTCACTCCATCCGCCCCGCACGACGTAATCATTCGGGGCGGTACCGTTTACGACGGCTCCGGAGCACCGGGACGCATCACAGATGTCGCGATCGATGGACAGAAGGTCACCGCTCTTGGCGATATGGCGGGCATCCGCGGCAGGCAGGAAATCGACGCTCGGGGCCTCGCCGTCGCACCGGGTTTCATCAACATGCTGAGCTGGGCGACGGAGACACTCATCGCGGACGGACGTGCGATGAGCGACATCATGCAGGGTGTCACGCTCGAAGTGTTCGGCGAGGGGGAATCCATGGGTCCGCTCAACGACACGATGAAGAAGGAAGCCGTCGAGCAGATGGGCGACATCAAGTACGACATCGAGTGGACGACGCTGGGGGAGTACCTCGACTATCTCACGAAGAGAGGGGTGTCACCGAACGTCGCGTCGTTCATCGGCGCCACCACGGTGAGAGTGCACGAGATCGGCTACGCCGATCGCCCGCCCACGCCCGCCGAGCTCGCGAGAATGCAGGACCTCGTCCGTCGTGCCATGGAAGACGGGGCGCTGGGCGTCGGGTCGTCGCTCATATATGCACCGGCGTTCTACGCGCAAACCGACGAGCTCATCGCGCTTGCCAGGGCGGCTGCTCCGTTCGGTGGTTCGTACATATCACACATGCGAAGCGAGGGAGTGCGTCTTCTGGAATCAGTGGATGAGCTGATGCGCATCGCTCGCGAAGGCGGCGTAGGCGCTGAGATCTATCATTTGAAGGCCGCGGGAAAGGACAACTGGGCCAAGCTTCCGGCGGTCATAGCGAAGGTCGATTCTGCGCGTGCATCCGGGCTCGATGTCCGGGCCGACATGTACACCTACACCGCCGGCGCGACGGGACTCGATGCGTCGATGCCGCCGTGGGTCCAGGAGGGAGGGTACAAGGAGTGGGCGAAGCGGCTCAGGGATCCGTCAATCCGCGCGCGAGTTGCCGCCGAGATGCGGGCTCCGACTGACAAATGGGAGAACTTTTTCCGGGCGGTTGAGTCTCCCGAGAAGATCGTTCTCGTTGGCTTCAGGAACGATTCGCTCAAGCCGCTCACCGGGAAAACTCTCGCCGAGGTCGCGCGCATGCGCGGCAAGTCACCGGAGGAGACGGCAATGGATCTCGTCATCGAGGACGGGAGCCGCGTAGGAACCGTCTATTTCCTGATGACTGAGGAGAATGTCCGGCGTCAGGTCGCGATTCCCTGGGTCAGCTTCGGCTCGGACGCAGGTGCGCCCGCGACCGAGGGTGTGTTCCTGAAATCGAGTACTCATCCCCGGGCGTACGGGAACTTTGCGCGTCTGCTCGGCCGCTATGTCCGGGACGAGAAGATCATCCCGATCGAAGAGGCCGTGCGGCGGCTCACCTCGCTCCCGGCGAATAATTTGAAGATCAAGGACCGCGGTGCGCTGAAGCCCGGATACTTTGCGGACATCGCCATCTTCGATCCCGCCGCCGTGAGCGACAAGGCGACGTTCGACAGTCCGCACCAGTACGCGACAGGTATGGTGCATGTCTTCGTGAACGGCACGCAGGTGTTGAAGAACGGGCAGCACACCGGCGCAAAGCCGGGCAACGTAGTCCGGGGGCCGGGGTACCGTGTACGTGATCCAAAACCTGTCTCAAACAGATAAGTGAGATCGATGAGAGTTGCAGCAGCGATGTTCGTGGTTGCGGGAGCCATGGCGCTCCCCGCAGCGCAGGCAAAAGCCCAGCTCTTCTACTTCGGAGTGCGCGGTGGCGCGGGGATTCCCACCGGAAGCTTCGCTCAGGAAGGCAATGGCGATTCGAACGACGCGTTTCTGCGGGGAGCAACTCCGGGGCTCGGATACGGCCTCGACGCCGGAACAGCGCTAGGTCCCTTCGGCATCTACGCCGGCGCTGACCGGATAGACTTTGGTTGCGCTGACGCATCCTGCGCCGCGAGTGGCAAATACAAGCTCGAAGGGGTGAGCGCCGGTGCGAGGCTGTCGGTGCCCTTGATGCCGCTTCTCAAGCCATGGGTCAAAGCCGGCCTCACATACAACAAGCTCGACGGCACACTGGGTGGATCCAGCGGCGCGAAGATCGTCACGGACCGCGCGCTCGGATACGAGGTCGGCGCTGGAGTGGACATTCCCGTATTGATGGGATTCTTCAGTCTTACGCCGCAGCTGCGGTACGTGCGCCAGAAGCTGAACTACAGGGCGGAGACTCTGAGTCCGCCGCTTCGCGGGAAGAAGCCCGCGGACTACTACACCTTCGACATCGGGCTGCGGTTTCGGAGCCCCCTCTAACGGCTCGGCACAGCGCCGTCTTCGCGCTCCTTACTGAAGCTTGAAGCCGTCCTCTGTCACGGGAACCGTCTCGCCACGTCCGCCACTGCATGGCGCAATCGTTCCCGCATCGCCGACGTTCGGCAGGGAGAAGCTCTGTGGATTCCCGGATGCATTGATCGTGATCGAGAATGCCTTGCCGTCAAGCAGTCCGCCTGTCGCCGTCTCACCCTTCTCGATCGATCCGCTGATCTGGACCGTTCCGCCGCTCACTGAAAGGCAGGTGATTGTACCGCGGAATCGCGATAGACCCGCCGGACTGTTGTGAATGAATTGAATCGTCCCGTTCGCTGCATTGGAGCCCGCTTGCGCCTGCGCGGTTGCGGTGAGCTTGCGGGTGTCGCGGCCGACCTTGCTGATGCCGGCTCCGCTGATGCGCGCACCGCCCTGCGCAAAAAGCGAGGTCGGGTGCTGCGAGCCCGCAGCCAGAATGATTGCAATCAGAGGCAGGATCGTGACAGGCGACACGAGCTTCTGTATTCTGGTGGAGGTTCTTCTCATCATTGCTCCTCGAGAGGTACAAGCCGGTATTGCAGGGTCCGCGCCGCTGTGGGCGGATCTGCCTCAATCATATGAGGTACACCCCAGGTCGAAAGTTGCTCCTTCGTTTTGCGTGCGAGGCGCGTTAACCGCCTCTATTATACGTTGAGACCAGCGTTCAACGCGGGAAATGATTCGTGCGCCAAATCGGATCGACACTTTCAGGGTTCATGCTACTGGCTGCAGTCGCTCAATCGTCTGCCGCTCAGACGCTTGATACGACCTGGACCATCAAAGGCGGACGGTTCGGCGGGGCGACAGTGTCGATCGATAGGTCCGCCGCGTCGAAAAAAAATTCCCGCTTCTGGCAGCTCGCGGGCTCGAAAACCCAACGCCGCATCGTCGGCTGGAATCCGTCGCTGCTTCCTGCGAGTGTCGCTTTCCGCCGCGGCCGCGGTGTGACTGAAGCTGATTCTGCGGCCTTCTGGGACACGCTGCGCCGGATGGAGGCGGACATGGGCATGCGTCTCTTCGAGCCAGCGACTCTCGAGGAGGGCTCGGATCCCGTTGAGGTGATCGTCGTCGATACTCGAAGGATGTCGAGCGCGGAAGGCGTGACGTACGTAACCTGGACCACGAGCGGAGTTCTGTATGATGCGCGGGTCGTGCTTCACTCGAGGTCGGCACTTCGCAACCCACGCATCGTGACACACGAGATGATGCACGCGCTCGGATTCGGCCATACTTCGGCGTGGAGCTCCGTCATGAGCGCGGGATCCAACGCACCCGATCGGCTCACCGTCATCGATGTTGCCTACGCGCAGGCAGCACTGGAGTCACGATCGCAAAGCGAGCGCGAGGACATGTGGCAGCGGCTCGCGCTGGCGGTGGAGCGGGAGCCGCAGCCACGTGACCGGCAGGACGGCTTCACGACATGTCCGACGCACTCCCCGAATTCGTGGCAGGGTGGCAGCTCCATGACGTACCGCTCGCGGCCGCCTGTCGGCGCAATCACCGCGCCGTCGTGCGATGAAGGAAAGACGATCAGGTAGCTGCTTTTTTGTTTTTTCGGCAACGCAGCTGGCATCCTACCAGGGAAGCGCGGGCAGAATCTCCTTTTTCTCTTCGTGACTGAGCGATCTGCGAGCCATCCATCCCTTTTTCTTTCTCGCGACCATGAGCCACGAATCCTTCCATCCGTTAAACAGCGCGGTCGCGAGGAGATACGGCGGCCGCGCCGCCGGCGGAATCTTCTGCAGCATGTGATCGACTCCGCGCAGCTCGAGAATCTCCAGACCCAGGTAGTCAGCCATCTTGACGAGGTCGTCGCGAACGTACTCGCGAATGTGGCCACGCCAGGGAATGTCTGACCAGTAAAACGTCTCGTAAGCGGTGAGGTTTGTTCTCCCCAGCAGAACCTCGATGCGCTTCTTGATGTTCACCTGGTTGGGAACGGTGATGAACAGCAGGCCTTCGGGCTTCGCCAGCTCGAGCAGATCGTTGAGGAGCTCGCGCGGCGAATCGTGGATGTGCTCGAGAACATCGTGCATCATCACCATGTCGAACCGCGCGTGCTCGAACGGCAGGCCGGAGCCGCTGTTCAGGCGAAAGTCGATTCCGCTCTCACGCGCGAACGCGAGGATGCTGTCCCGCTGTCCCGGAGTGTGGTGCCAGTCTTCCTGCAGGTCGTCACACCCGGCACAGCTGAATCCGATGGCCTGGAGGATCGCCGTCTTGTCGCATGGCCCGCAGCCGAAGTCCAGGATTGCGTCGCCGGGTTGCAGGTATTGCAACGATGTCTCGGCGATGGTCGCATACGCGCCGCCGTGCTTGACGGGCGTCATGTAGCCCGCGATCGGAAACCGGCTGTTCACACTTTTGATCGCATCAGCAATCGATGGCATGCGCGTTTCGCTCCTCAGCGAAGAGGTACTTCCCATTGCAGATCCGAAGCGTTCACGGCGGTGCTTCCGTTGAAGTACACCCGCTGCCCGGGTCTGCGGGCCTGAAGATGAATATTCCCGTCCCAGTCGATCAGGCGGAAGACCAGACTTTGTGCTCGCGGGGCGGTTGGCTGACCGGTGAGCGAATCGACGTCCGAAAGATAGAACGACATATCGCCCATCGAGTCGAAGCCCGAATACGCCCGGCGGCGCTGGCGGTCTTCGGTCGTGCAGCCACGCTCGTCCGTGAAGCAGGTGCTGTTCTGGTCGAGCCGGAGGCCTCCGTCCTGGGCGAGGCTCAGCGCTCCAGTGTGACGGTGCTGGTTTGCCGTGCGCTGCGGATCCCGCAGCGCTTCGTTTGAGATGAAGCGAAGAGCGGCTGTGTTCGGCGCCCGTATGGTCACACCATAGTCTGTGCCCGGCTCGGGCGCGCCTCCGACTCCGAGCCGTCCCTTCACTATGAGATCGCCGTCGATCACGGTCGGCTGTCCGTCGTTTTGGCTCATGCGATACGCCACGCGGCGCGCGACCTCGTCATAGTCGAGAGGCCCCGGTGAGACTCGGACGTACACCGTGTCGGTGACGCGAACGACGCGGGACTCGGCGCGTCCTGCGCCGAGGAGGAGAGGCGATCCGCCGGCGGCGACCACGGCGGCGAGAGAGAATACGTTGAGGCGCATCGGCTTGGCTCGGCTGGCGTGTTGGGCGACGTGGGATGGTCCTACATTAGTTCGCGGTTCCTGTTGCACAATGGAATGTGCGCCGTAGCTTCGCTTCGAACCCTTTAGAGCCTGAAGATGCAGAGAGTTTCACGAGCTGCGCTGCTGCTCATTCTCGCCGCATGCAGCGGCGGCACCGACTCGCCGGTCGACCCGAGGTCCCTCGGATCGGATGCCTTCCTCGGCCGCTACGCGCTCGAGCAGGTAAATGGGAACAATCTCCCCGCTGCCGTGCTTGCCGAGACGGGAACTGTGGAGGTCGTGGGAAGCACGCTCACGCTCTTTGGAGACGGCCGGTTCACACTCAGCGATCTGTTGCGGCTCCCAGCGCCGGGAAGCCCGACGCCTTTCAAACGGGAGTACTCCGGGGTGTATCAGACGTCGGACACTGACATCACCCTCGTCATTCAGCGCCTGGCCGTCACGGGGATGCTGAACGGAAACACACTCACGGTTCTGCGTGGGGCTCCGTCCTACCGTTATCGCAAATAGCGGCGCTCGCGTCGGCGGCAGCGCTATTTTTCCCGCCGTGGTAGTGTCCGTGGACACTACCCCCGCCGTAGTCCGGTTGACATGACCCGGCGCAAGTGTGATTATTAGAGGCTGTTCACAACTCAACGCCGGGCAGCGACTTAGCCCGGCGCGCCTCGAGTCCCCACCCGCGTACGAGTAGCGGGCGCACCCGGCGGCAGCGGATGGATACCGGCCTTTCTACTGGGGCGTCATGGTCCACCCGCGTTTTTGTTGAATGTGGACCGACGCCGTATCCAACAAGACTAGCAGACCCCGATGACAAACGCTGCAATTCCTGCCCGCCCCTCTGAGGGAAAGGGCCGATCAAATACCTCCGGCGGACGCAGCACTCCGCTGGAGCATTATCGCAACATCGGCATCATGGCTCACATCGATGCCGGGAAGACGACTACGACCGAGCGAATCCTCTACTACACCGGAAAGTCCCACAAAATCGGCGAGGTGCACGAAGGCACCGCGACGATGGACTGGATGGAGCA
>JBDTRZ010000081.1:0-14044 GCA_039931395.1 Gemmatimonadales bacterium | reverse complement strand
TCATCAGGTCACCGGCTGCCAGGTCGCGGCGGATCCCTCCCGCTGCGTTCGAAACGAAATAGGTCTGCGCTCCAAGCTCGCGCATCACTCGAACGGGAAAGGCCGCAAGCTGTGGCGAATGGCCTTCATACATATGGAAGCGCCCCGCGAGCGCGATGACGTCCCGCCCGCCCAGCTTGCCGGCGACGAGCGCCCCGGCATGGCCTGTCACCGTTGCAATCGGAAATCCCGGCACAGCGGAGAACGGAACACGCGTTGCCTCTTCGATGTCGGACGCGAGGCCTCCGAGGCCCGAGCCAAGCACGATCCCGATTTCCGGGACTGCATTCCCGATTCGTTGACGCACCGCGGCTGCGCTGCGCCTCGCCGCCTCTCTCCCGTACGGCGTCGTCACGCAGCCCCTCCCGCAATGGCCGCCATCTCGGCGGATACTTTCGCCAGAAGATTTACTCGCTCCTCCCAGGGAAGGAACGCATTTTCAAACCCATTGAGAGCCATGGCACAAAGCTCGTCCATCGTGAAATGGAGGTGCTTTGCCGCGAACACGTATTCGTCCGTGAGAGTGGTGCCGCTCATGAGACGGTTGTCGGTGTTGAGCGTGAGGCTCATGCCCTGGTCGAAGTACTGGCGAACCGGATGAGTCTCGTACGATTTCGCCGCGTGCGTCTGCACGTTGGAAGTGAGACAGATCTCGAGACCGATCCGTCGGTCGTTCACGTACTGCGTGAGCTCCGGATCCTCGAAGAGCCGCGTGGCATGGCCGAGTCGGTTCGCGCCGCACTTGTGCACCGCGTCGCGCACTGACCGGGCGCCATCGCCCTCACCAGCGTGGATCGTGATCGCGAGATTGTGCTTGCGGGCGTAGGCGAAGGCCTCGCCGTGCGCTGAAGCAGGAAATCCTAGCTCGCCACCCGCGAGATCGAACGCGACGACGCCACGCCGCTTGTACGCGACCGCAAGCTGTGCCAGCTCGAGCGATGTCTCCGGCGGAAGCTGCCGTAAAGAGCAAACGATCGAGCGCGCGATGATGCCGTGATCCCGTTCCGCGCGCTCGAGTCCACGGATCTGCGCTTCCAGCGCTGCACCGAGCTCGAGAGGCCCGCGGCTGTTGAGGATGGGCGCGTTGCGGACTTCTATGTAGCGAACGCCATCCGCTGCCGCATCGGCTCCGAGCTCGTAGGCGATTCGCTCGATTGCCTCGGCGGTCTGCATCACGGCCACCGTCACCTCGAAGCGCTTCAAATAATCCTCGAGTGACTTCGCGTCGCGGACGACCATGAAATCGCGCAGCTCGTCCACCGAATCGCGCGGCATGCGAACGTTGTACTCGCGCCCGAGCTCGAGCAGCGTCGCCGGGCGCACCGATCCGTCGAGATGGCAATGCAGCTCGGCCTTCGGCAGTCGCCTCAGTCGCTCAGATGTCAGCATCCACGATGATATCGAATTACCCGCCAAAGATGAAGCGACGGAGGCCGTCACTGCGCGATGAAGATGCGATTCTCGGTCGGTGGCTTGATCGGAGAGCGTAACGTGCGGAGATAGCCAATGAGCGCGTCCAGGTCCACGATGTCGAGCGGCGTCAGCCGCGCTCCGGCCGGCGGCCCCATGTTGCTGCCTCCCGTCGCCATGGAGTTGTTGGTGATGACGTCGTAGGAGGCGTCGTCTGCCAGTGTCCTTCCCGCCGGCAGCCGGATGCTGACGATTCTCTCACCCCTGGGCTTTTCCGGATTGTAGCCGACCGTGATTCCGCTCAGGTGCACTCCAAGCTCTTCACCGCCGAGCAGCTTCTCCAGATACTCGCGGACCTGCGCCCCCGACATTCGGACGCGGTAGAGCGTGTTGGCGAAAGGCTGAATCTCGAAGAGCGTACCGTAGGTGATCTCGCCGGCCCTCAGGTTTGCTCGGATGCCACGGTTGTTCGTGATGGCGATGTCGCCTTTAGCGGCCCATCGGTGCGCGTCCGCGATCAGGTTACCCAGTGCGTACTGGCTGCCCTGGCGGCTGAGCGTGGTGTCGATGGTCGCAACGCGACGGTTCACGATCCCCGCAACTTTCGCTGCCGCGCGACGCACGATCGAGTCTACCGCTGCGTTGGGAGCGAGCGAAGCAGTCAGGACCGATCGAACCTCCGCCACGGCTTCTCCGGATGGTTTTCCCCGTTCGTCGAGCGGAATGTCCACGACCTCGATCGCCTGCCCGCCCCACCTCGCCTGAACGATGGGTATGTCTTTCACCCGAGTGTCGAGCTGGCTGTGCGTGTGACCGCTGACGATCGCGTCGACTTTCTCGGTAATCCGCGCCGCGACCTCGAAGATGTCCCCGTCGCAGGATTCAGCGCCGCTGGTGGTGTTGCAGAATCCGCCCTGGTGCGCCACGACAACGATGACATCCGCGCCACGTGCACGCAGATCCCTGGCGCGCGCGTCGATTACGGGAGCAGAGTCATCGAAACGCAGTCCCTTCACGTTTGCGGGGAGCGTCGCCGTGGGGGTCGCGGGCGTCGCGATCCCGATTATTCCGATCTTCGTCTTTCCGCGCACCACTATCGTGTCGTCGCGAATCCACGCCGCATCACGCCCGTCGGCAAGCCTCACGTTGGCGCCGAGAATGCCGTAGTGCGCGCCACGCATGCGGGCTCGAAGCGTATCGGTTCCCCAATCGAACTCGTGATTGCCGAGCGCGGCGGCGGAATATCCCATCAGGTTGTAGTAGTCGACCACCGGTCTGCCGAACGCGAGGTTCGAGATGGGAGTTCCCTGGAACATGTCTCCTCCGTCGAGGAGAATGCTCTCGCATGCGACTGCGCATTCCTTTCTCGCCTGCTCGATCATCGAGGCGACATACGCCGCGCCGCCGCGCATCACTCCGTTGGCATCTGCACGAGGCTCCAGCGCGCCATGGAAATCGTTGGTCGCGATGATCCTGAGACGAGGCGTGCCGGGCTCGATCCGGGCCCCGCTTCTGCCACCACCGGCTGGCGACCCCGGATATCGCAGCGACCAGTTCGGCGTGAAGAAAGCAGCCGGGTTTATCGTCTTCCGTCTTTGTACCTCATCGATGAGAAGCTGCCGGATCTCCTGCTGCTTGTCGTAAACCACCGGTGCGCCCTGGAGCATCGCATATCCGCCCCCGCCCGTCTGCCTGTAGTTGTTGAGCGCAAGAGTGAAGCTGTCGGTCGGCGCGACCGGTTTCCCCTTGAATGTCAGTGCCGTCACTCGCGATCCGATGGGGCGCGTCAAGTCGATCGTGTAATCCGCTCCCGATATGATGTCGAAGTTGTAGCCCGGGATCGTGGGATCCTCAACTGGCTTTCCGTTTTCGACTCCCTTGTAGTACCGGCTGCTGAACTCGAGATAGTCGCGTAGCTGCTTTCCGCTGATCCGTACAGCGCGGAGTGTGTTGTCGTACGGATAGAGTTGCGCGATTCTGGCCACGGTGATGGGACCCGCGGCGAGCGATGCATCGAGAGTGAAGGCCGCGGTCGAAGCGATATCCGCGCCGGCTGCTTTCTTCTCCACTTCATTCATGAAGTCGATGAGGGGAGTATCCATCAGTCGCGCCGAGTCTCCGCGCCACGCGACCGCGGTTGTTCCGATCACCGTATTGGCGTACGCAATCGTTGCCCGGTGGGCCCGCTCCGAGACACGCAGCACTGCGGCGGCCTCAGGATGTCCGCGCGACTGTATCGTCTCACCGCGCGAAGACGTCACCTTCCATGCATTCCCCTCGCGTCCCACGGTCAGATGGGCGACGCCGACACTCGTCGCCCAGTTCTTCGGCTGCACAAGAAGTGTCGAGCCTGCATGCAGATCTTTCTGCTCCTTGTGGGAATGCCCGTATACGACGAGGTCGATGCCGGGAATCTCTCGCGCAATTCGCTCGGCGACGTTTTCACTCGGCAGTCGCGTGGTGACCGTATCGTAGCTCGAGGGCTCGTTCAGTCCGGAATGAACGCTGACGATCATCACGCTGGCGCCTGCGGCTCGCGCCTCCTGCACCGCGGTGCGAACCGCGGGGACGATGTCCGTCAGACGAACACGTCCGCGGACATTCTCCGCATCCCAGACCATGACACCCGGTGTCGTCGCACCGACTATCCCTATCTTTACGCCCTGTCGCTCGACGATCGTCCACGGTCTGAACTTGTGCTTGCCGTCGGGCTTCCAGGTATTGGCCGAGAGCATCGGAAAACGCGCCTGTGCAACGGCGCGCTCCAGGTACGGCAGGCCGTAGTTGTATTCGTGATTTCCAATTGCCGCCGCGTCAAAGCGCATCGCGTTCATCGCGGCGATGATGGGATTGTCGGAATTGGCGAACTGTTTCATCGCCACATATGCGAAGGGATTGCCCTGAAGCAGGTCCCCTCCGTCCACCAGCAGGACGCGCCCGGGGTTTGCAGCGCGAATCGAGTCGACGATCGTCGCGGCTCTGGTGAGGCCGCGCACCGACTCCGCCGAATCAGCGTAGTAGTCCCAGCCGCGAATCCGTCCGTGAACGTCGGTGGTGCTCAACACGAGCAGCTCGAATGGCGCCCCCGATCCGGTACCTCCGCCGGGATTCGAGCCAACAGCGGACGTGCAGGCGGCAAGCGCCGCGAGGAGTGCGGAGAAACGAAAGATCTTCATACGCTCTTCATCAGCATGGTGAAGCGCTCATTTGCGGGACTCCCAAGCTAGCTTTCGGCCAGCGGCACGGGGAGGCCGCTTCGTCGCCCAATCGTGACAAACACAAAGTTGACCCTCTTGCCCCGGTCTTTAAGGTTTAGATGATGGATAAGAGCCCGGCGGGCAGCGACCTCGTGCTCGTCGTAGACGACGAGCCGCACATCGTCGCCCTCGTCGCATACCACCTCGCAAAATCAGGCTACCGTGTTTCCACCGCCACGAGTGGGAGCGATGCGCTGGCCCTGTCGAGCCGCGAACGTCCTTCGCTCGTGATTCTCGACCTCATGCTGCCGGGAATGTCCGGATTCGAAGTGATCCGAAAGCTTCGAGCCGGCGAGCGCACGCGCGACGTAGCGGTGCTGATGCTCACCGCTCGTCGTGAGGAGGTCGACAGGATCGAGGGTCTGTCGCTTGGCGCGGACGACTATCTCACGAAGCCGTTCAGCCCTCAGGAGCTCGTGCTGCGGGTCAAGGCCATTCTTCGCCGCGCCGGCTCTCGATCTCCGTCGCGCGATGTCATGGTCGTCGGACCCCTTCAGATCGATCGTGCGGCGCACCGCGTCACTGTCGTCGGCGAGGAGGTCGAGCTCACTCCGACCGAGTATAGGCTGCTTTTGCTCCTCGCCGAGCGAAGCGGCAGGGTTCAGGCGAGATCGCACCTCCTGGAGACAGTCTGGGACGCCGCCCCGGACATTCAGACACGAACCGTGGACATGCACGTGCAGCGGCTGCGCGCAAAGCTCGGTGCGGCAGGTGACATGATCGAGACGGTGCGCGGCTTCGGCTACCGTTTCAACGACGAGGCTCTCTCCGGCGCGTGAGGCTCGCGCAGCGGGTCCTGCTTTACTCGCTCACCGTCATCATCGTCCTGGTCGTCGCGATTCTAGCAATCGTCGACAACCGCCTCCACCGAAGCATCACCGAGGAGAACGCCAGCAGCCTTCAGCGGGAAGCGCGACTTGTTGCGGACCAATGGCTGAGGGGCGCGCAAGCGGATTCACTGGCCAACCGGGCGGGACGCTCGCTCGGGAGGCGAATCACACTCATCGATTCGACGGGAGTCGTCGTCGGCGACTCCGAGTTCGACGGCGAGCCGCTGCGCCGGCTTGCGAACCATCTTTTCAGACCGGAGGTGATGGAGGCAAGACGGACTGGAACGGGAGTCGCGCGCCGTCTCAGCTCTTCCAAAGGAGACGAAGAGCTCTACGTGGCGGTCCGCGCGGGCAGCGGTTTCGCGCGCGTATCCGTCGGCACCAGGACTATCGATGCGATATTCGACCGCGCGCGGCGGGAGATTCTGACGGCAGGGCTCGCAGCTCTCGCAGGGGCAGTCCTGGTCGCAGCGCTGTTCGCGCGAAAGGTCTCGCGTCCGATCATCGAGCTTCGCGACGTCGCACAGGCTTTGGCCGAAGGTGACTTCAAGCCCCGGCGCATCGCCGCCGCGCCCGGCGAAGTCGGAGAGCTCGCCAGCTCGCTGGAACAGCTCTCCAGCCGGCTCGAGGCGCTGGAATCAACCCGCCGGGACTTCGTCGCGAACGTGTCGCACGAGCTTCGAACTCCGCTCACCGTCATCGGCGGGTTTGCCGAGACTCTGTCGGATGATGATCCGCCTCCGGAAACGCGAAAGGAGTTCGCCGGAATGATCCTCTCCAACACGCGGCGGATGCAGAGAATCGTCGACGATCTTCTCGATCTCTCCCGCATCGAATCCGGCGGCTGGGTCCCGAAGCCGATGCGAATCGACATCGCCGAGGCCGTGGCGGAGGTGCTCACGTCGCTCGAGCCGGCCGCGACGCGGAAAGGACTCTCCATTCGGACCTACATTCCCCCGAACGCGTCGACTGCCTGGGCTGACCGCACGGCGATCCGCCAGATCATCTCCAATCTCGTGGAGAACGCCATCAGGCACACCTCGCAGGGAGTCGTCACGATTTTCAGCGAAGCAGATCCCCGCGGCGTCTGGATCGGCGTGCGAGACACAGGAGAAGGAATCTCGGAAGAGCATCTTCCGCGAATCTTCGAGAGATTCTACCGGGTTGACGCCGGCCGCTCGCGAGAACAGGGCGGCACAGGGCTCGGCCTCGCGATCATTCGCCACATGGCAGAGGCACACGGCGGACGAGTCCGCGCGACGAGCCGTCCCGGCGAAGGGACCGCGATCGCCGCTTTCTTCCCCTCACCTCCCGCTTCGCACGATCGACCATCGTGACCTGATCGTTGCACGTCCGTAGGTTGACCGATACCTGACATCGCGATCGTCCCTTCGTTCGGATCACTCACGATCCTCTCGAACGGAGGCATCAATGAATTCATCATTCGTCAGACACGCGCGGGCAGCTGCACTGTCCGCGTTTTTTTTATCGCTTGCAGGTCCTGCGGCAGCCCAGGCTGATTACTCCACCGGAGCCACAGCCGAGCGCCCGGGAAGAATCACCGGCCGCATAGTTGACGCGAAGACTGGCGCAGGCGTCAGTGACGCCGTCATCCGCATCGATGGTCTAACAATCGGCGCAAAATCGGTGATCGGAGGCAGGTTCACGCTTTCATCGGTTCCCGCAGGGACCGTGACTCTCGTTGTGCGTCATATAGGATACGCGCCCAAGCAGATCACAGGCGTCGCTGTAAACCCGGGTGAAGTGATCGAGCAGGATGTATCACTCGAGGCCGCGACGGTGAAGCTCACCACGACCGTCGTTACAGCGTCGGCCGAACGCGGGACCGTGAACGACGCGCTGGATCATCAGCGTACTGCGACGGCAATAGTCAACTCGGTCACTTCGGAGCAGATCACGCGGAGCGGTGACGGCGACGCTGCGCAGGCGGTCAAGCGGGTCAGCGGAGTCACGCTCCAGGACGGCAAGTATGTCTTCGTCCGCGGTCTCGGTGAACGGTACACGACCGCATCTCTCAACGGCGCGCGAATCCCGAGCCCGGAGCCGGAGAAGAAGGTCGTGCCGCTCGATCTCTTTCCATCCGGTCTGCTCGAGTCGATCACGACAACGAAGACCTTCACTCCGGATCAGCCCGGCGATTTCAGCGGAGCTCAGGTGAATGTGCGCACGCGCGAGTTCCCGGGGCGCGGAATGGTCACCTGGTCCACGGGCGTCGGCTACAACTCGGCCGCTACCGGTAAGGACGTCATCGCGGCTCCGAGGTCCGGAGCCGAGTGGCTGGGATTCGCCGGCAACGCGCGATCGTTGCCATCCGATGTGAGATCGGCCGGAGACTTCGGATCGCTCTCCCCCCAGGCGACGAACGCCGCGGCGCATTCGTTCCGCAATGCGTGGACTCCGCGAGCGCAGTCAGGAGATGCGAACTATTCGACGAGCGTGTCGCTCGGCGGACGAACCGGCGCACTCGGACCGAGCATCGGCTATCTGTTTTCAGGGTCGTATGGCTACAGCCAGGAAGTGCGAGCGTCAGAGATTCACGCTACGGCCGTACCCGACGGGAAGGGTGGAACGATCGGCTACAACGAATTCAAAGGATCGTCGGCGAACAACGCGGTGCTCTGGGGTGGACTGCTCAATCTGAGCGCCTTGTTCGGCGGCAATACGCGCCTCGTCCTCAACAACAACTTCAACCGATCGGCCGACAACGAAGCTCATCAGTCAACTGGGACACTCGATGACTATGGCTTCGAGAGCGTGCGTTCCTCGCTCGGCTTCATCGAGAGAACAGTCAGATCGAATCAGATCCGGCTCGAGCGCACGTTCGGCCACAGCCAGCAGGTGGAGCTTGCTCTGACGTCATCGGGTGTGACCCGGCGCGAGCCCGATCACTCCGAGCTTCAGTACGTCCGCGAGCCGGATCCGATCACCGGCGCGCCAATGCCCCTCGCGCTGTTCAGCTACAACCCCGACGGCGCGCGCCGGATCTTCAGCGATCTCAGCGAAACCGGGCTTGCTTCCTCGGTCGACTACCGCATCGCATTCGGTCAGCCCGGCCGGGAATATCAGCTCAAGGTCGGCGGGTCTTTCCGCGGCACCGACCGCAGCGCGGACAACTCCTCGTACAGCCTGCTCGGTTACAGGCTCACACGCGCTCAGCGCGAAGCGTCGGCCGAAGAGATCTTCGACGGCCGGTACGCAATGCCCGGGAGCTCGATGTTCAATGTGCTCCTGAATTCAACGGGTGGATCGTACAAGGCGCTGGACAGGATCGGCGCGACGTATGGAATGATCGATGCCCCGATCGGCACGCGTCTCAGGGTTATAGCCGGTGCGCGGCTCGAGCGAGCGCAGCTGCAGGTGAAGTCAATCGCCACGAGCGGCGAGCGTAGCCATTCGGCGCTCGACGATACGGATGTGCTGCCTTCGCTTGTCGCCAACCTTGCCGTGGGCGAGTCGCAGAGCATTCGAATCTCCGCGTCGCAGACACTCTCGAGACCGGAGTATCGGGAGCTTTCGCCGGTCACCTACCGCGACGTCATCGAGCAGCGTGACATCTTCGGGAATCCGGACCTTAAGCGCGCTCTCATCCGGAACTTCGATGCGCGCTGGGAATGGTTCCCCAACTCCGGCGAGATCGTGGCCTTCGGAGTGTTCGCAAAACGCTTTACAAATCCGATCGAGCGGGTGGACGTGGCGACGAGTGGAGCATCGCGCCTCGGATTCATCAACGCGGACGGCGCTGACAACTACGGAATGGAGATGGAGGTCCGGAAGCACCTGGGTGATGTCACCGAGGTTTTGGCGCCGATTACTCTCTTCACCAACGCAACCGTCATGAAGAGCAGCATCGACATAACGAGCGACAAGCTCTCGTCGCTCACGAACAGGAAGCGGGCCATGGTCGGCCAGGCGCCCTAC
The DNA here is from genome assembly GCA_039931395.1 of Gemmatimonadales bacterium. Classification (GTDB taxonomy): domain Bacteria; phylum Gemmatimonadota; class Gemmatimonadetes; order Gemmatimonadales; family Gemmatimonadaceae; genus UBA4720. The sequence goes on along the minus strand of JBDTRZ010000081.1, from coordinate 4,569 downwards.
GTGGTGAATGCAGGCATGACCTGGTCGAGTGCTTCCGCACGGACAGCGGCCACCCTGCTGTACAACGTAGTAGGGCGTCGCATTACAGCAGCGGGATCGAGCCCATTGCCGGACACCTATGAGATGGCGCGAAGCGGCGTCGATGTCTCGCTTCAGACTCCGTTGTTCTCGGGGATCTCGGCGCGTCTCGACGCGAAGAACCTTCTCGATTCGCCCTTCGAGGTAAGACAGGGAACCGTCACCCGGGAGATGTATCGCACAGGGCGGGTCTTCTCCTTCGGGCTGAAGTGGCAACAGTAAACCTCAAACACACAAACGGAAAACAGAACAATGAGACTGCAGAATAGACCGACGTTGCTCGCGCTTGCCATCGGCACCGCCTTGGCGGTGTCAGCATGCTTCAGTGACACACTGACTGATCCGGGCAACTCCAACACGGGCCCCGGAACCGCGACCCTCACCGGGAACATCTCGGCGAGCCGCGTTCTTTCGGCGGATACCGTCTACACGTTGAGCGGCTACGTGAAGGTTCAGTCGGGGGCAACGCTCACGATTCCGGCCGGCACGAAGGTCATCGGGGACACCACGGTGGCCGGGAGCTCCCTGTGGATTCTTCGTGGGGCGAGGATCAACGCGCAGGGCACAGCGGCGAATCCCATCGTGTTCACTTCAGCGCGCGCAGTGGGCAGCCGCAAGCCGGGAGACTGGGGTGGAATCGTCATCATCGGCAATGCCCGCATAAACAGAACGGCCAATCCGGTCTTCACCGAGGGTCCGTCCACTGTCGCCGAGAACTATGCGGGCGGCACCGATGACGACGACAACAGCGGAACGATGCGATACGTGCGCATCGAATTCGCTGGCTACGACGTTTCTAACGGACAAGGGCAGGAGCTCAACAGTCTCTCGCTTTACGCCGTCGGCCGTGGCACGACCCTCGAGTACCTCGAATCGCTCGCGGGCCTCGACGATTCGTTCGAGTGGTTCGGAGGCACAGTGGACGGCCGATATCTCGTTTCGTACGAGTCGGGCGATGACCACTTCGACTGGACCGAGGGATACAGCGGGCGGAACCAGTTCATGATTGCGCTTCAGTCCACGACCATTGCACCGAGGCCCGGGACGGGAACGTTGTCCACCGATCCGCGCGGCTTCGAGGGCGACGGCTGCGAGAACACGAAACCCGGTTGCACCTTTGCGAACACTCCGCTTTCCCGCCCGGTCTTCGCGAATTTCACGATCATCGGTCCCGGCACGGGGGTGTTCGCTCCCACCGACGGCAACGGCGCGGTCATCCGAAGAGGGTCGGGTGGAACTTTCGTCAACGGGATCATCGGCCGCTGGCCTCTCTTTGGAATCAGTCTGCGCGACGCGGAGACCAACGCCCTGCGGGCCGCTGACAGCGTGATGGTTCGAAACGTCATCCTTTCCGACAACGCGTCGAACTTCGAGCCGGCTGGAACGAACTTCGGCCAGTCCTTCAACGTGGTGACCAACAACATCATGCAGCCGGCCGGAGCGGCCGCTCTTTTCGCGAGCCTTTCGACCGCCGGATTGGACTGGACCCCCTCTGCTTCGTCGGCCGCGCGAACCGGAGGACTCGCCAGCTTCACGGGCACCCCGATCGCCGGACGAGTCACCGCCTTTTTCGGTGGACCGCTTCCCGGTACCGCCTACGTAGGTGCCCAGGACCCCGCCGGCACCAAATGGTGGCAGGGCTGGACGTCGTACGCGTTGAACTGATTGTAAAGCGACTGTAACGGAATGGCCGCGACGTAGATCACGCCTCCCTGGGCCGGGATATTTCGTGATCCCAATCAGTCGAGGCCCTTTTGACTGCAAGGCTTATTGTCCTCGCGGTTCTGATTTCGATCCCCACGGTGACGCCAGCTCAGGCACCTCTTTCGCAGCCTTCGCCCGCAGACAGCGCGGCGAAGGCTCCGAAGCCGCCGCCACCACTCGATTTCTCCGGAATCCTCTACGCCAACTATCAATACCGCGGAGATCGAGGCCCGGCGAAATCGGCGAATCGGTTCGACGTCGAGCGCGCCTATCTTACGTTCCGCATTCCGGCGGGCGATCGAGTGAGCGTTCGCATAACGACCGACCTGTTTCAGCAGACGACGCCCGGAAACGACTCGTACTATCGCGGCTGGACCGTCCGCGCGAAGTACGCGTACCTGCAGTACAACTATTTGACTGGGCCGGACTGGCGCGCGAATGCGAAGATCGGCCTGCTCCAGACGGTTTTCATCGAACAGGACGAGGTGTTCTGGCCCCGGTGGATCTCCAACAGTCCCACCGAGCGAGCCGGATACTTCTCTTCGGCCGACGCGGGGCTCGCGACGACTTTATCTTTTCCGAAGAAGCTCGGAGAGATCTACGCCACGCTGACCAACGGTCCCGGCTACACGTCGCGCGAGACCGATCGATTCAAGGATTACGCTGCGCGGGTGACAGTCACTCCGTGGTCGAACAATTCGGCGAGCCTGCTTCGCACACTGGCACTGAGCGCGTGGGGCTACAAGGGAGCGACAGCCAGCAAGTTCGTCGATGGGGGTGCGGGGCAGATCGGTCGGATCGGTGATGCGCTGGCACGCGACCGGTGGGGGGTGCACGCCGGAAGCGCAACGCCGCGGCTCACCTTCGGTATCCAGTACGCGTCGCGCCGGGAAGAGGGAGAAACTGGCAACAACACTTCCTTGTTCCCGCGAGCTGTGATCGACAGCACCAGCACTCTTGCGTCGGGATACGCGCTGGTTCGCCCGTTCCAGGCGCGCGGCACGAAGCCGCATCCGCTCTCGCTGTTGGCCCGTTACGACAGGGTCACAGTGAACACCGATTCCGACCTGAGATACGACGTCGTGATCGGCGGCCTCATCTGGGACCTGTCGAGCAAGGCTTCGTTCTCGGTGGATTACCAGGAAAACAATCCCGTCGAAGGGTCCCCGATCGCCTCGAGCAAGACGTGGTTCGCTCATTTCGTCGCCCGATTCTGATGCACGCTGAACAGCTTCGCGAAACATCACCGCCAATCTTCTCGTGAAAGGAGTTTCCTTGAAAAGACAATCATTCGCTGCCCTCTGCGTTGCGGCGGCATTCGCCATCGCGTGCACGTCCGACAAGTCGGCCAGGTCCGATTCAACCGCCGCGACATCGGATAGAGGCGGCTCGGTCGATCTCACCGGCGCAGGCGCAACCTTCCCCTATCCTCTTTACTCGAAGTGGTTCGCCGATTACGCCGCGCTGACCGGGGTCAAGATCAACTACCAGTCAATCGGATCCGGCGGCGGCATACGCCAGCTGTCCGAGGGCACGGTGGATTTTGGCGCATCGGACAGTCCGATGAAGGACGAGGAAATCGCCAAGGCGAAAGGCCCGGTGATGCACTTCCCGACCGTGCTCGGCGCCGTTGCAGTGACCTACAATCTTCCGGAGCTCTCCGCCCCGCTTCTCCTCTCGGGCGCTGTGCTGGCGGACGTCTTCGCTGGTCGTATCACCAAATGGAATGACCCAAAGCTCGCATCGCTCAACCCGGGGGCGAAGCTCCCCGGTAGTGACATTCTGGTCGTGCATCGCAGCGACGGCAGCGGGACGACCTTCGTCTTCACCGATTACCTCGCGTCAGTCAGTCCCGCGTGGGCGTCCGGTCCCGGTCGCGGCAAGGAAGTGTCCTGGCCCGTGGGGCTGGGCGGCAAGGGCAACGACGGTGTCGCCGGACAGGTCAAGCAGACTCCCGGCGCCGTCGGGTATGTGGAGCTCGCCTACGCCAAGCAGAACAACCTTCGCTACGCTTCGATCAGGAACGCAGCCGGAAAGTTCGTCGCGCCGGCCCCTGCGGGAATGACAGCCGCTGCGGCGGGTGTCGCGGAGAAACTTCCGGCCAACACCGATTACCGGCTGTCGATCGTGAACGCGGCCGGGCCCGATGCGTATCCGATATCGTCGTTCACCTGGATCCTCGTCTATGAGGAGCAGGCCGAGTCGGTGAAGGGCCGCAAGCTGCGCGACTTCCTGCGCTGGGCGCTGACCGAAGGTGAAAAGCAGGCGACGGCGCTCGACTACGCGCCGCTTCCCGCGTCGATGGCCACGCGTCTCACCACGCGGGTCGATTCTATCAAGGTCGGCGCGACCAGGTGACCGATGCAGCAGTCCGGCTGTCAGGGGACCCGCTCGCCGGCTCCCTGACAGACGGGCCCGTGAGGGCCTCGGCGCGCGGTGACCGGATCTTCCAGATCATGATCACCGCGTTCGCCATTTCCATCCCTCTCCTTCTCGTCGTCATCGCGGTCTCCATCGGGCTCGCCGCGTGGCCCGCGTTGTCACGGTCGGGCCTGTCGTTTCTGACCGGAAGCCGCTGGGACGTCGGTGCGGGAGAGTTCGGCGCTGCACCGGCGATATACGGAACGCTCGTATCGTCCGCGCTCGCCCTCGTCATCGCGACGCCGCTCGCGCTGGGCGTGTCGATCTTCCTTTCCGAGATCGCGCCGAAGTGGCTGCGCCAGCCGATCGGGTTCCTCGTCGATCTGCTCGCTGCAATTCCAAGCGTGGTCTACGGCCTGTGGGGGA
>JBDTRZ010000080.1:0-14792 GCA_039931395.1 Gemmatimonadales bacterium | reverse complement strand
GGCGGAGACGCGTGCATCACGCCCGAGATTCCGCCGATTGTGAACAGGGCCACGAGGCCGATGGCGAAAAGCATCGCCGTCGTGAAGCGGAGGTGGCCCTGCACCATCGTGCCGATCCAGTTGAAGATCTTCACGCCTGTGGGAATTCCGATGAGCAGCGTCGAGAGCGCGAACACGCTGTCACCGATCGGGCCCATTCCCACCGCGAACATGTGGTGCGCCCACACACCGAATCCGAGAAGGCCGATCAACATTCCCGAGTAGACCATCACCGGATATCCGAACAGCGGCTTGCGTGAGAATGTCGGGATGATCTCCGAGACGAGGCCGAACGCAGGCAGAATCAGGATGTAGACCTCGGGATGTCCGAAGATCCAGAAGAGGTGCTGCCAGAGAAGCGGGTCGGCACCGGCTGCGATCGCGTAGAACTGCGTGCCGAAGAAGCGGTCGAAGAGGAGAAATACGAGAGCGATCGTTATGACGGGGAAGGCGAGGATGAGCAGGAACTGCACGACGAACGACATCCAGGTGAACATCGGCATCCGCATCAACGTCATGCCGGGCGCGCGCAGGTTGATGATCGTCGTGATGAAGTTGAATGCAGCCGCCAGCGAGGATATGCCGAGGATCTGGAGGCCGATCACCCAGAAGTCGATGTTCACTCCGGGCGAGAACGGTCTGGTGGTGAGCGGCGCGTAGCCGAACCATCCGGCGTCGGGGGCCACGTTGAACAGAATCGGAACGGTGATGAAGATTCCGCCGAACAGATAAACCCAGTAGCTGAACGCGTTGAGCCGCGGGAAGGCGACGTCGCGCGCGCCCACCTGCAATGGAATCAGAAAATTGAAGAACGCTGCGGACAGCGGCATTATCGCGAGGAAGATCATCGTCGTGCCGTGCATCGTGAAGAGCTGGTTGTACGTCTCCGCAGACACCAGGCGTCCGTTCGGTCCCTGCAGCTGCGCGCGAATGATCTCCGCTTCGAGTCCGCCGATGATGAAGAAGGTGAGCGCGGTGAAGAGGTAGAGAATCCCGATCCGCTTGTGATCCACTGTAGTGAGCCAGCCCCAGACTCCGGAGTGCTCATCGTACGCGGATGCCGCGTGAGGAGCAGCGTGGGTGGGTACTGCTGTCGTTGCCATTCTGTATTTCCTCTTACTTCAACGCCGTGAGGTAGGCGACGATGTCAGCGATCTGCTGGTCGTCGAGCCCGCCCGTGGTGACCGGTTGCCTGAGCTGGGGATCGTACTGGTTCTTGCCGAGCGTCGGCATCAGAATTCCGGGCTTCATCGCTCGCGCGTTCTTGAGCCACAGCGCGAGGTAAGCCGGAGTGTTGGGGAAGGTGCCGGCGCCGATCGTCGAGCGAGACCCGAAGTGCGTGAGGTTCGGTCCAACGACACCCATCGACATCGGATTGCCTGCAATGACGTGACATCCGATGCATGCGGATGACGAATAGGTCTGCTGCCCTCGTGCTGCATTGCCTGTGAGCCCCGGAGTGAAGGAGAGACCCGGCGGCACCGGCGTGTGTGGCTTTGCGTAATCGAACTGCGGCTGGTTCTGCGGGAACGTGTAACCGGGTGCGCTTGCAAGCGAGATGTCCGTTGCAGGCGCAGGAGCCGGGAACGGGTTGGCGCCGGGAATCGGCGCGCCGGCCGGACGCGGAACCGCCGGCTCTGCCCCACCCTCGGCCCCGACACCCGATGTCGGCAGCTCGCGCGCGCCGGGGAACGGTGGCGGCATCGCCGCGGTCGCATTGGGCGCCGCGCCATACAGGGCAGGGCGCTGCTGTCCCGCGATCCAGCTCGCGAACTGGTCGGGTTTCACGGTGAACACGCGGAAGCGCATCTTGGCGTGCGATGCGCCGCAGTACTCGGTACAGAAGCCGTTCCACACCGAAGGTCCGAGCGACGAATCCGGTGTGAACCAGATGTAATTCGTGCGATTCCTGATGACGTCACGCTTTCCGGCGAGCTGCGGTATCCAGAAAGAGTGGATGACATCCTGCGACGTCATCTTGAAGTTCACCGTGCGTCCGGTGGGGATGTAGATCTCGTTCGCGGTGACGACCTTGTACTCGGGATAGCGAAACTCCCACCACCACTGGTGACCGATGACTTCGATCTCCAACGCGCCGGCGGCCGCTCTCGCCTGCGTCTCGAAGACCGTCTTCACCGTCGGAATTGCGATGAACAGCAGAATGAAAGCCGGAATGAGAGTCCAGATCACTTCGAGGACCGCGTTTCCGTGCGTCTGCGGAGGCCTGGACTCATCCGTCGGCCGCTTTCTGTATCGCAGCACGACGAAGATGAGCGCGCCCTCCACGAGCACGAACACGATCGTCCCAAGGAGCAGCATGCGATCCCAGAGGAAATCGATCGCGCGGCCCAGCTCCGAATGAGGCTCGAACGTCGTGTTTGGGTATTCAGCGGCGCAGGCGGCAAGCGCCAGCGCGATCACTGTCATGAGCCCGAGCGACGCAAACCGCCGCAGGCGGGAATTGCCTTTCATTCCATTTCCTTTAGAGCCTTCGTTGCAGAAGCGTCAGACGGGCTCGCCGGGCGCTCCATCGGTGGAAAAACCGCTAAAAAGCTAACTCTTGCCAGTGTGCATCGGGAGTCAGCGACGCCCGGGTTTTCGCCTATTGCGGAGCTGTCATTGCCTCTGGATTGAGCGCCCGGTCGAGCTCGGCCCGCGTCATCAGACCGCGGTCGCACACGAGGTCGTAGACGCCTCTCCCGGAATCGAGCGCTTCCTTCGCTATCTCCGTCGCCTTCTCGTAACCCAGAATCGGAACGAGTGCAGTGACGATGCCGATGGAATGCTCGACGAAGTAGCGCATTCGCTCGACGTTCGCCGTGATCCCTTCGACGCACCGCGTACGCAGCACCTCGCATGCCCGCGTGAGAATGTTCATCCCATTGAGCAGACGGTAGGCGATGATCGGCTCGAAGACGTTGAGCTGGAGCTGCCCGGCTTCCGCGGCAAAAGTGACGGTCACGTCGCCACCGATCACGTCGAAGCAGACCTGATTGACGACTTCGGGAATGACTGGATTCACCTTGCCCGGCATTATCGACGAGCCCGGCTGCATCGGCGGCAGGTTGATCTCGCCGAGTCCCGCGCGGGGACCGGAGGAGAGGAGGCGGAGGTCGTTGCAGATCTTGGAGAGTTTCACCGCGGAGCGCTTGACCACACCCGAGAGCTGCACAAAAACGCCGGTGTCGGAAGTGGCTTCCACCAGATCCGGCGCCGTGATCAGCTCGAGGCCGGTGATGCGCGACAGATTTCTGCGCACGGCTTCGGCGTACCCCTTCGACGCTGTGATGCCAGTGCCGATCGCTGTGGCGCCCATGTTGATCTCGCGAATGAGCGCCTGCGCCTCGGTGAGCCGCTCGACGTCCTCGAGCATCGTGTGCGCGAATGCTGTGAACTCCTGGCCCAAAGTCATCGGCACCGCGTCCTGGAGCTGTGTGCGGCCCATCTTGAGGTGCGGCGCGAACTCCTCGCCCTTCAACAGGAAAGCGCCTGCCAGCGCTCCCATCGCCTCCTTCAGACCGTCGATGCTCGAATGCATCGCAAGCTTGATGGCGGTCGGGTATACGTCGTTGGTGGACTGGCTCAGATTGACGTGACTGTTGGGGCTGATGACGTCGTAGCGTCCGCGCTCCATGCCGATGAGCTCGAGTGCGCGATTGGCGATCACCTCGTTGGCATTCATGTTGGTCGAGGTGCCGGCGCCTCCCTGAATCATGTCGACGCGAAAGTGTTTGCGGTGGAGTCCGCTGCGCAGCTCGCGGCACGCCGCGATGATTGCGTTGGCGGTTCCTTCGTCGAGGAGGCCGAGCTCGAGATTCGCTTCGGCCGCGGCCTCCTTCACTGCGGCAATGGCGGTTATGAGAGTGGGGAACTGGCAAAGCTCGACGCCGCTGATCGCGAAGTTCTCGATCGCGCGGAGCGTCTGTATGCCGTAAAGAGCGTCTTTCGGAACATCGCGCTCACCCAGAAGGTCGTGCTCACGGCGAGTCGCTGAATGATCGGTGTCGGGCTTTTCGTTGACAGGGCTCGGCATGGATAGCGTGAAACTACACTGCAGGCGTAGTTTTTTTTAGATCGTGCAAACAGCAAATAGCGATTTGCAATCAGCGGGTAGCGCATTCATGACTCGTCGAACATCCAAGGAGTCTCCGATGACACGCAGCATAAACCGCCGTGACTTTGTAGTGACTGGCGCCGCCGCTGGTGTGTCGCTCGCAATTCCAGCAAAGGTCAGCGCCGGAGCACCTGCCGTGATCACCCGCTCCGCATCGAAGCCGCTTGTCATCGCGTCGGGAAATGGAAACCTGTTCAGGAATGGCGGGACACAAACCGCCGTCGAGAAGGTGTTCAGCATGATCACCGGCGGCTCCGACGTTCTCGACGCAGTCGTCGCGGGGGTGAACATCGTCGAGCTGGATCCGCTCGATACGAGCGTCGGATACGGGGGACTGCCGAATGCAGCGGGTGTGGTTCAGCTCGATTCCTGTGTGATGCACGGACCGAAGAAGCAGGCCGGCGGTGTCGCCGCTCTCGAGGGAATTCGGACCCCGTCGCGCATCGCACTCGCTGTCTCGCTTGAGACCGACCACCATCTCCTTGTCGGCAAAGGCGCCCAGGATTTCGCGCGCGGGCTCGGCTTCACCATCGAGGACGACCTCAACACGGTGAAGTCCAGAGAGCTCTGGCTCGAGTGGAAACGCCGCACCGATCCGCTTCACTATCTCGATCCGAAGCGCCGCTCGGAGGCGGAGGAGCGGGTTCGACGGGCGATGGTCGCCGAAGGATTGATCGAGGAGGCACACGTCTACGGCACGATCAACTGCGATGCGATCAATGCCAAGGGCGAGATATGTGGAGTTACGACGACGAGCGGACTCGCGTGGAAGATTCCGGGGAGAGTCGGTGATTCGCCGATTCTCGGCGCGGGACTCTACGTGGACAACGCTGTCGGTGCGGCGGGCTCGACAGGCCGCGGCGAGTCAAACCTGTACGGCCTCGCGTCGTTCGTGATCGTCGAGAACATGAAGAAGGGAATGCACCCGAAAGACGCGATGATCGATGCGTGCAGGCGTGTGACAAAGAACACGGTGGAGAAGCGGCTTCTGAATTCAAGAGGTCTGCCGAACTTCGACATGAGCTACTACGCGCTCGACAAGCAGGGCCGGTACGCGGGCGTTGCGTTCTACGATTCGGGGAGCTACGCGATCTGCAGCGAGAACGGCGCGCAGACGTTCAAGATGGATCCGATCTACGAGGGAAAGGCCTCTGCCTGAAGCAGGCTAGCGCGGATAACCAGGCTCTACGGGCTCCGCGTCTCCGAGCCGAAAGGTGCCCGCGACCTGAACGACCTTGCGCGCTGTGGCACTCAATGCGTTGGCGGCGGTGGCGATCTGTTCGATGTTTCCTGTCTGCTCGTCGCTTGCGGCAGCGACCTGATGTACCGCGCTCGCGAAACCCTGCGTGCCGAGCGCGAGATTGTCGAGCCGGCGGGTCATGTCGACGACGAGTCTGCCGGACTCCTCCACCGCGCTCTCGATTGCGGCACTCCATTTCTCGGCGTCGATCACACCCTGCTCCACCTGAAGGAAAGACTGTCGGCCATGGCGAGTTGCGTCGTTCACGGTCTGAAGAGTCGAAAGGGTGCGAGCCGCTGACTCGCGGGACCTTCCGACACGCTCGGCCATTGCTCTGGCTAGAAGGTCCGTGCGCTGAGCGGCTTCGGCTGAATCCGCGGCAAGTCGCCTCACCTCGTCGGCGACGACTGCGAAGCCTTCGCCACGCTCGCCGGCACGGGCCGCTTCCATCGCGGCGTTGAGCGCGAGCAGCTTGGATTGGCGAGAGATCTTCTGAACCAGTGTCAGGAAGGCGCGGATCTCGTCAACGGCGGTCGCCAGCGCGTCGATCGATTCAGCGCTGGCGCCGGCGTCGTAGGTGAGGGTCTCCAGCGCGCGTGAGCTGTCGTCCAGGCGGGTGCGATTTTCCTGAGCAAGGCTCCGCAGGCGCCGCTCCCGGCGGATGCCCTCCTGGGCTCGCCCGCGGAGTGAGCTCGAAACCTCTTCGAGCTTCGCGGCATCGCCCGCAATCTCCTGGATCGTCTGGGCCATTTCCTTTGATTCCTGGCTCAGTGCGCCTGTAGTGGCGGCTGTCTGTTGCGCTGCTGCCGCCATATTCTCGGAGGCAGCCGTGATTTGCGCGGAGAGACTCGTGGCATCCCGGGCCGAAGAGCGCATTGTCGCGGCTAGTCTTCGAAAGCTCACCAGGATTGCCGAGGTCGCCCGAGTCAGCCTGCCGACCGCGTCGTTAGATGCCGATGGAACGAATGAAGTCGACAGCTCACCGTTGGCGACCGACTCGGCCACCCGGGTGAGCTCGGCGATCGGTGCTGACAGGCGATCGCGTATCAGCCTCACCGTGACGAGCGACCCGATCACCAGAAGGCCGACCATCCACAGGGCTCCAATGAGGATCGTCCAGCGGATGTCGCCCGACGTGAGCAGCGCCTGCCCGAGGTCCGGCGACAGCAGGTGCAGCAGACGGTAGCCAATCCAGCCGATTGCAACCTGAACGACGGACATCGAGAGGACGATCAGGAGCACCGCCTGCCTTCCAATGACGGCGCTCACCCGGCTCAGGATCCCGTGAGTTTCCAGGTCCACGACGGGTATTCCGTCCCATGAGGGCGTGAGCGTGCGCTCAAGCTCGGCGAGATTGAGAGCCGAACCAATCGGAGATACGTGGTTCATGGCGCGGGATGAAAGTGTGGCATGGTGACGCTACTTTGTAACGATGAACGAAGCAGGGAACTCCATCCGGAACGAAGAGACCGCGGGGTACGATCCCGCGTCCGTCGAGCTCAAGTGGCAGCAGTCCTGGAGCGAGCGGCGGACGAACGAAACCGACGTCGCCCAGGCCCCGGACCCCTTCTATGCGCTGATGATGTTCCCCTATCCGTCCGCGGAGGGGCTCCATGTCGGCAACCTCTTCGCGTTCGTCGGGAACGACATATATGGACGATTCCAGAGGCTTCAGGGGCACAACGTCTTTGAGCCCCTGGGCTATGACGCCTTCGGGATCCACTCCGAGAATTACGCGCTGAAAATCGGCAGGCATCCGATGGACCTGATCCCGCAGAACATCGCGAACTTCAGGCGCCAGCTGGAGCGTGCCGGGCTGATGGTGGATTGGTCGAAGACGCTCTCAACCACGGATCCCGAGTATTACAAGTGGACGCAGTGGGTTTTCCTGCAGCTGCTCAAGCAGGGCCTTGCGTACAAGAAGCAGGCGGCGGTCAACTGGTGTCCAAGCTGCAAGACCGTGCTGGCCAACGAGCAGGTCATCGGCGGCGCGTGCGAGCGATGCGACACGCCCGTCGAGCAGCGCTTCCTCAGCCAGTGGTTTTTCCGCATCAGCGACTACGCGCAGCGGCTGCTCACGAATCTCGACAAGCTAGACTGGTCGGAGAGCACAAAGACCGCGCAGCGAAACTGGATCGGACGGTCGGAAGGAGCGGAAATATCCTTTCCGGTCAAGCGCAACGGCGAGGAGATGGCGATCCGCGTGTTCACGACGCGGCCGGACACCGTATTCGGCGCGACGTACCTGGTGCTCGCGCCGGAGCATCCGCTGGTCGGCTCCCTGACCGGCGCCCTGCACAAGAGCGCGATCGAGCAGTACCTGGCGCGCAGCGCGAAGCAGGACGTCGTGACGCGCAAGTCGAACACGGACAAGACCGGCGTCTTCACCGGCTCATATGCCACGAACCCGGCGACAGGTGAGGAGATCCCGATCTGGATCTCCGACTACGTGCTGATGGAGTACGGCACCGGCGCGATCATGGCGGTGCCGGGTCACGACGAGCGTGACTTCGAGTTCGCCACCGTATTCGGCCTGCCGATCGTGCGCGTCGTGTGCGCGCAGGGTGAAGAGCCGTCGGCGCCGCTCACCGAGGCGTTCACGGAGAACGAGCGCGGGATCATCGTCAACTCCGGCAAGTTCGACGGAATGACTGTCGCGACAGCAAAGCGCGAGATCGTGTCAATGCTGGAAAGGAAGGGAGCAGGCCGGGCCGTGGTCAACTACAGGCTGCACGACTGGTGCATCTCGCGGCAGCGGTACTGGGGCCCGCCGATTCCGATCATCTACTGTGACGACTGCGGCGCGGTGCCGGTTTCCGAAAAGGACCTGCCTGTCGTTCTGCCGCACGTCGAGGATTTCAAGCCCGACGATTCCGGAGTGTCACCGTTGGCGCGCCACGAGGACTGGTATCGCGTCGCGTGTCCGAAGTGCGGAAAGATGGGGCGTCGCGAAACCGACGTGTCGGATACGTTCCTCGACAGCGCGTGGTATTTCCTCCGCTATCCGAGCGTGGGAATCGACGAGGTTCCGTTCGACTCCGCGCTGACGCAGAAGTGGCTCCCAGTGAACAGCTACATCGGCGGCAACGAGCACGCGGTGCTGCACCTGCTCTACTCGCGGTTCGTGACGATGGTGCTGCACGACATGGGCATCCTCGGATTCGAGGAGCCGTTCACGCGGTTCCGCGCGCATGGGCTGATCATCCGCAACGGCGCGAAGATGTCGAAGAGCCGCGGGAACGTGGTGATCCCCGATCAATACATCGAGAAGTGGGGGGCCGACGCGGTCCGGACCTATCTCATGTTTCTCGGTCCATTCGAGGAGGGCGGAGACTTTCGCGACGCCAGCATCTCCGGAGTGAAGCGATTCCTCGACCGGTTGTGGGCGTCGGTCATGGTGGCGTCGGAGTCTGAAGATGCGAACGGCACCGGCGATCACGACGTCATGCGCAAGCTGCACCAGACGATCAGAAAAGTCGGCGACGACATTCCGAGGCTGAGCTACAACACGGCAGTCGCTGCGATGATGGAGTACATGAACGCGCTTCGTCGCGGCGAGCGCACGCCCGCGCGCGCCGAGGTCGAGCCGCTCGTGCAGCTCGTGGCACCGTTCGCGCCGCACATCGCCGAAGAGCTGTGGGAGAAGCTCGGGAAGGAAGGAAGCGTGTTCGACGCGGGGTGGCCCGCCTTCGATTCCGCACTCGCCTCCGATGAGAAGATCGAGCTCGTCGTTCAGGTCAACGGCAAGACACGAGGCAAGCTGAGCGTCCCGCGCGACATTACGCAGGACGATGCTGTCGCTGCCGCGATGAAGGAGCAGACGCTATCCAAGTTCGTGATTGGAGCGCCGAGGAAGATCGTGTTCGTGCCGGGGAGACTGCTTAACATCGTCGTCTAAAAGCCCAGCTACCCGTGATTTCGGGCAACTGGCAACTGGCAACTGGCAACTGGCAACTGGCAACTGGCACGGGCAGCGGGCAGCGGGCAGCGGGCAGCGGGCAGCGGGCAACTGACAGCGGGTAACGGTTTTAGAGCAGGTGTCCGACCCAGCCGCCGACATAGTATCCCACGATTGCGACGCCGAGTCCGACCACGAACATGTCGAGTCCCGAGCGAAATACGCTTCTGCCGGTGAAGATCGAACGCGCGGCACCGACAAGAAAGTGGGACAACATCGAGAACATGAAGGACGCGATGATCGCCCCGCGCCCCTGCATCACGAGGAACGGAAACACAGGGATGATCGCGCCAAATGCCGTCGCGATGCCGGTGACCCATCCTTCGCGAAGAGGTGAGATTGTCTGCTCGCCGATATGCAGCTCTTCCTGGACCTGCTCCTCGAGCATTCGCTCCGGATCGGCCATCACCTGCGTCGCGAGCGCGTGCGCAGCGCCGGAATCCATTCCCTTCGCTTCATAGATCAGAGCCAGCTCGTCGCGCTCGATCTCCGGCATGAGCGCCACCTCGTCGCGCTCCATCGCAATCTCGTAGTCGTAAACCTCGCGCTCGCTCTTGGCCGCGAGATAACCGCTCGATCCCATTGAAAGCGCATCGGCGATGAGACCCGCGACGCCGGCCACGATCACTGCCTGGTGCTGCTGCGCCACCGACGCGCCGATCACTCCGGCGACAAGACCGAAGTTGGCGGTGAGCCCGTCGTTGAATCCGTACACGACATTCCGGAGGAATCCGCCGGATTCAGTGCGATGCCACGGCTCACCGCTCTTGCCCGCGATTCCCGCCAGGGTCATCGCGTGCTCGGCTGACTCCTTGGCGAGAGTCAGGGCTTCTCCTCCACCCGGAGCGCCAGCGCGCGTCGCGCGGTGCATGTCGAGATACCCTTTTACCTCGCGGCCTTCTTCCTGAAGCAGCATCGGGAGCAGGAAACCGGGGCCGAACAACTTTCCAAGACTGGCCAGCAGACGCGCGCGCGAGCTGGGGCGGAACGACTTCGGGGGATGGCCGAGCTTCTCCATCAAATCGCCCCAGACTACGACATGCCTGTCTTCGACCTCAGCCAGGCGCGCATAGATGTCCTTCTTTTTCGAATCCGGCTCGGCTTCCGCGAGAATGCGGTACAGGTAAGCCGCGTCGGCCTCGTCCTGCCAGTGATGCTCGAACGTGTGGACGTCGGGCTCGTGCCGCTCGCCGCGCTGGGGCTCAGCCGTCGTTGCCATTCGTACAATATGCCCGGCGCCTGACCGTTTCGGCACCGGCAACCTTCCGGGCGCTCGGGGCTGTCATACGCAGTGAAACCTCTGTGAAATGGAGAGAACAATGCGTGTGATCGTATCGATACTGGCCGGTGCCGCTGCACTGGGTCTCGCTCCCGGGCTGGGCGCGCAGAACAAGACCACGGCGCCGAAAAAAGAGTCGACGAAGATATCGGCGCCGGAGCGCGGCTGCGTCACCGTCGGCGACCGAACGGAATGCAGATTCATGCGGACGGAGGCGATGGACTCCGCGATGATGAAACGTCCCGCCATCGGCGTTCAGCTGAGCGCGACCGGAACCGCTCGCGACACGCTCGGTGTGTTCGTCACGCGTGTCACACCAAAGGGTCCGGCGGAAAACGCCGGAATCACCGAAGGCGACCGCCTGGTCTCGATCAATGGCGTGGATCTGCGGGTGAATGCGGCCGATGCCGGAGACGACTATGCAGCGGGACTTCCGTCGCGCCGTCTCACCCGCGAGGTGGGAAAGCTCCCGCCCGGCAGCGTCGTGAATCTTCGTGTGTATTCCGGAGGGCGAACCCGTGACGTGCGTGTGACTGTCGGACGAGCCTCGGACCTGAGAGAACCCGGTCCCTTCGGCCACTACATGGACGGGATGCCTGGCGTCGCGATGCTGCGCGGGATGCACGAGCTCGAGGGCATGCGCATGCCGTTGATGAAGATGCAAATGCACGATTTTCCGCGCATGAGGATCGAGCAGATGGAGTTTCCACGCATGCTCGACAAGATGAAGATCAGTAAGGAAAAGGCGGAGAAGGAGAAGAGGGAGCTGGAGAAGAAGTAGTGGTCAACGCGTGAACGAGTGCTCTAAGCTCAGATAGAAAAACACGCCGCGTTCTCCTTTTGACGGACCCAATCCCAGCGGGACAGCAATCCCGGGGACGATCTGCGGCCCGGACGCGAAGTTGAACGCAGCGCGCAGCCCGGGCGAAAGCAGGAAGCTTTCAGTGCGCGAAGTGGCGTCTTCTCCCGTCACTTCGCGGCCTCGCGAATAAACTGCTTCGAGCATCGGTTGAATCGCCTGGCTCGCAATGAGTATCACGCTCTGCGCGACGAACCACTCGGATATGCCCGCTCTTTCACCGAGCGAGTTTCGCGCCGATGGCGTATGCGATGCGCCGACGTTTAGGTGGGTCACCAGAAGCGGCGATAACACGTAGCTGACAGGCAGGTTCGCTTCGACCCCGACGGCCCCGTTGCCGCGCGATCGCTTCCAGTCTCCGGTGGGCAGAATCAGCGTGATGCGCGGCGCGACTGCGAGCTGCGCGTCGCCGTCTCCGGTGAGCTGGTAGCGATAATTGATCCCGACATCTCCGATGCCGGTCGCCGAGCCGGTGCGTGAAATGGGAATGTCGAAGCTCAGCTGATGCCGGATGGTCCTGAATGGCCATTCCTGCGTGAACGATGCGTCGAAGTCGCTCGAGCCGCGGCGCGTGTGGAACGTCGTGATGTGCTGCACGACTCCGGCTTCCTGGTTGTACGCTTCTTCGACGAGAAAGCTGTTGTCCTGGATCGGAGGAGCCGAAGAGGACGAAGTGCTCTCGCTCGCTTGCGCGCTGGCCATGGCCGGAACGGCAAGCAGTGCGAGGAGTGTCAGGGTACGTCGCATGTGCCGTAACTTACCGGCATCGACGGCAAGCGGGAGAAGGAAGTGGCGACGCAACGTGACGATGAAAACGAGCGCCCGGGAAAGGTGCGCATCGACAAGTGGCTCTGGGCGGCCCGGTTCTACAAGACGCGAGCGCTCTCAGCCGATGCGATCGACGCCGGGAAGATAGAGGTGAACGGAGAGCGCGCGAAGCGTGCGCGGCTGGTGCAGCGCGGCGACCGCATCCGCATCCGGAGCGGCCCGTACGAGCACATCGTTGCGGTGCTCGCCGTGTCTGAGCGTCGGGGCTCGGCCACAATCGCTCAGGCGTTGTACGAGGAAGATCCCGAGAGCAAGAAGGCGCGCGAGAAGATGGCCGCCCACGTCCGCGCGATGAACGCAAACACCGGATACGAATCGGGCAGGCCGACCAAGAAGGACCGCCGCGACATCGAACGCCTGCGCGACCGGAGCTAGAACTTGAGCTGGGCGCCCAACTCGACCACGCGGTTTGGGGGAATGCCGAAGAACTCTGTTGCCGACCGCGAGTTCTTGGACATGAAGATATAGAGCTTCTTCCGCCATCGCGCGAGGCGCGTCTTGGATGTGTTGTCGAGAATGAGGGACTCGCGGCCGAGGTAATAGGTTGTCTGAAGCTGCTTGGTGACGATGCCTGCGTCGGCGCACCGCGCGAGAATCTCCGGAACGTTCGCGGTCTCCATGAAGCCGTACCTCGCCTTCACGCGCCAGAAGCCTTCGGGGAGCTGCGCGACGTAAATCCTCTCATCCTCGGGGATGTCGGGGACGCCCACCGACAGAATCGAGAGCAGCACGACCTGCTCGTGCAACACCTTGTTGTGCTTGAGATGGTGAAGCAGGACGAGCGGCGCTCCCTCCGAGTCGGATGTCATGAACACGGCAGTACCGGATACGCGCACCGGCCTTCCGGCGGCGACCGATTTGAGGAACGTGTCCATCGGGAAGGAGCTTCGCTTGAGCAGCTTCGTAACGTTCCGGCGGCCCGTGTACCACGTCGTCATCAGCGTGAAGATCGCAAGGCCTACAACGATCGGCACCCAGCCTCCATGCATGATCTTGAGCGCGTTCGACCCGAAAAACGCGAGGTCGATGATGAGGAAGAACCCTGCGAGCGATCCTGCCTTGAGCAGACTCCAGTTCCACTGACTTCTGGCCAGCACGTAGTACAGAATCGTGGTCATTGCCATCGTTCCTGTCACCGCGATGCCATAAGCCGCTCCGAGCGCGCTCGAGGATCTGAACCCGAGAACGACAAGCAGGCATCCAACCATCAGCGCGCGGTTCACTTCCGGAATGTAGATCTGGCCGTGCTCGGTCTTCGACGTGTGGACGATGTTGACGCGCGGACTGTATCCGAGCTGCACCGCCTGCTGGGTCAGAGAGAACGCGCCGGATATGAGGGCTTGAGAGGCGATGATCGCGGCAGCGGTTGCAAGGGCCACCAGTGGATACAGGAGAACGCGCGGCGCCAGCATGTAGAACGGGTTTTCCGCGCGTGCTGGATCGCGAAGGATAAGAGCGCCCTGCCCGAAGTAGTTGAGCAGGAGAGCGGGCAGGACGAAATAGAACCAGGCCATTCGTATCGGCTTGGCACCGAAGTGGCCCATGTCCGCATAGAGCGCTTCGCCGCCGGTGACCACCAGCACAACTGCGCCAAGCAGGATGAAAGCCAGTTTTCCGTGCGTCGCGAAAAATCTCAGACCGTAGATTGGGTTCACTGCCGCCAGAATTTCTGGTTCCATCGCGATTTCGTAGACTCCGAGAGCAGCAATCGTGACGAACCACACCGTCATGACCGGCCCGAATACTCGTCCCACCTTGTGTGTCCCTTTCTTCTGCACCATGAACAGCCAGAAGAGGATCATCACCGTAAGCGGCACGACGAGCACCGTGAGCTTCGGAGTTATCACCTCGAGGCCCTCCATTGCGCCGAGCACCGAGATGGCCGGGGTGATGATGCCGTCGCCGTAGAGGAGCGCCGCCCCGAACAGGCCGAGCACGATGATGATCTGCCGACGGACCTTGTCGTCGTCGCGCTGCTGACGCTGAAGGATCAGCGCGAGAAGCGCGAGGACTCCTCCCTCACCGCGGTTGTCAGCACGCAGGATGAAGATCAGATACTTGACGCTGACGACAAGGATGAGCGCCCAGACGACGAGGGACAGAACGCCGTACACATTGGCCGCGGTCGCGTCGATTCCGTATTCCGCCTTGAAGCACTCGCGGAGGGCGTACAGCGGACTCGTCCCGATGTCGCCGTAGACGACGCCGAGCGCGACGAGAGTCAGTTGTCGGAGGCGCTTTCCTGCCGGTTGCGCCTCGGGGTGGGTGCTGATGGAGTGGACCTGGTTCGTGTAGGGCTTCTAGTCGCCCTTCAGGTCACGGAATCTCAACGAGATGCATCCCGTAGGCAAGCCGAGGGTAGGGGGAGTAGTGGTTTCAGTCAGAGAATTGCGCAATGCGTACTGAGTGCGCATTGGGGAACCCTGCGCGCATTGGGGACCAAATGCGGAAGGTCGGGTCAGCTGTACACAGCGG
>JBDTRZ010000079.1:0-14826 GCA_039931395.1 Gemmatimonadales bacterium | reverse complement strand
GGCACGCCGTACGATTCGTGCCGGCATTGGTCTTACGGTCCGCTTATTCCCTCAAACGTATTCCCGTCGACGTACTCGGGCAACCCGTCGCGCAGAAACTCTGCATCTCCGAATGCAGCGAAGAGCCTGCTTCTCAGCTCTCGCTCGGATTCCGCGGCCGTTCGCGTGGCAAGCGCGGCGAGCGCCGCTTCCGCCGCGACCGCTGCACTCACTCCTCGAAGGATGCGTTTCACCAGTGGGACGGATCTCGCCGCGACACTGAGCTGCCGCACTCCCAATCCGATCAGCGCGAACGCCATGATTGGCTGCGATGCCATCTCGCCGCACACGCTCACCTCGAGACCATTGGCGTGTCCGACTTCGACCGTCCTCTGGATCAGCCGCAGAACGGCGGGATGCAGCGGTGTGAAGCGGCTCGCGAGATTCGCGTTGCCACGGTCGACGGCGAGCGTGTATTGCACGAGGTCGTTGGTGCCGATGCTGAAGAACGCAACTTCACCTACCAGTGTGTCCGCGCCGACGGCCGCGGCGGGCGTTTCGACCATCACGCCGAGGGGCAGGTCGTGACGGTATTCAATGCCGCGCGCATCGAGCTCGCCAGCTGCCTCCTCGAGAAGTCGACGCGCCTGGCGAACTTCATCGACGGTGACGACCAGTGGAAGCATGATGCGCACATCGCCGTGCATCGCAGCGCGCAGCAACGCGCGAAGCTGAGTCTTGAACAGCTCGGGCTCGTCCAGGCACATCCGGATTGCGCGCCAGCCGAGGAACGGGTTCGCCTCCGTCGGATAGCCTCCGACGGGCAGCTTGTCGCCACCCACGTCGAACGTGCGGATCACGACCGGTTTGTCACCAAACGCCGTCACGACCCGTGTGTACGCCTTGTACTGCTCTTCCTCGTTCGGCATCGTCGCGCGCCCAACGACGAGAAACTCCGTGCGCATGAGCCCGACACCCTCAGCGCCCGAGTGTGCCGCGGCTTCCGCTTCTTCGGGAAGGTCGACGTTCGCTCGGAGAGTGATGCGTACGCCGTCCAGTGTAACCGGCTCGACGCCTGCCAGGCCCTCGAGCTCCGCGGTGTCGGCGAGCTCGCGTGTGGCGCGGTCGGAGTATGCGGCCAGCTGAGCCGGCGTCGGATTGGCAATGACGACGCCGGACGACCCGTCGAGAATGATCTGTTCGCCAGGACGCAGACGAAGCGTCGCGTCGCGAAGTCCGACAACCGCCGGCAATCCCAGCGATCGCGCGAGGATCGCGACATGCGACGTCCTCGTACCCGCGTCTGTCGCTATCGCGGAAATCGCGTCACGATCGAGCTGAACGGTCAGACTTGGAGTCAGATCGTGCGTGACCAGAATCGCATTGCTTCCTTTTGGAAGATCAACGGGATCGTGATCGGGAAGACCGAGAAGAATCGAAAGCATGCGGATATGGACGTCGGTCAGGTCGCCGACGCGCTCGCGGATCATCGGTTGCGCGTGACGGGCAAAGTTCTGCCGCCACTCGATCAACACGAGGTCGAATGCCTTCTCGGCTGCGATGTTCTGCCAGATCAGAGTCTCGACGCTGCCGATGAGCTCGGCGTCGGTGAGAATGGCGATCTGGACCTCGAAGATCGCAGCCTCCTGTGTGCCCGCATGCGCCTCTGCGCGCGCCTTGACCTGCTGCAGGCGCTGCCTCGCCTTCTCCAGAGCATCATGCAACCGCTGGATCTCAGCCGGAATGCCCTCGTCCGCGACGATTCGGCTGGGCACTTCGGGCACTTCCCACAGCAGCAAATGCACCGGCCCGATGACGATTCCGGGCGAGGCAGACATGCCGATGAGCTTGCCGTGTGGGTGTGTCCGGTCTGGCATCACTCTCCGAACCCTTCGGCGATCACCGCTTCGAGAGCGTCGATGGCTGCGACTTCATCTTCGCCTTCCGCGCGCAGGAGAATGTACGATCCGCACTCGGCAGCCAGCATCATGACTCCCATGATGCTCTTGCCGTTCACCTCGAGATCGTCGCGAACGATGGTGATGTTGCTCTTGAAGCGAGATGCGGTCTTCACGATCTCCGCAGCTGGGCGTGCGTGAATTCCGAGCTTGTTGACGATTTTCGCGCTGCGCTCGATCATCAGCGGATCACTGACAAGAGAACGAACAGTCCGAGCAGAATGAGACATAGCCTCCACCCTTCGACCCTCTCGCCGAAGCGAGCGAGGATGAGGCCGCCGACCATCGCCAGCAGGATGGTCATTGCGGCCACTGTGCGCCCCCCACCGATCAGTTGTCGCGCGGCGAGGGGGATAGCGATTCCCGCGAGAAACGCCGCAGCAGTTCCAACGACTTGCGGCCCTTTTCGCAGCACGGGATGGCCAAGCGCATCCGCGACGCGCAAGCCCCGATCGAAACCTACGCGGAGCCCCCAGGCGCGGAGAACGAAATGACCCACGTTGTAGATCAGGAGAAAAATAGCTATGACAAGATTCGGTCGCGCTCCCAGACCGAACGCACCCAGTGCAATCAGCGAACAGAGCGGAAGCCAGCTGGCCCATACCAGCCGGTCGCCGACGCTTCCGAGCGGGCCTCCAAGAGCGGTGCGGAACCTCTCGATGAGTGGCGCCGGCACTCCATCGAGCTCCGCGCGAGCGAGCGCACCGACAGCGACTCCGGCCAGATACGGATGCGCGTTGAAGTACTTCGCCTGCCTCCCCAGCGCCTCCCTGTACTGCGTGCCCTGCGATCCACCCGGAAGGAGTCGTAGTGCGGGCTCCGTACAGAATGCGATCCCATTGCCGATCATTGTCTCGTAGTTCCACGATGCCTGCACGGCGAAGAGCCGCAGGTAAATTCGGAGCCACGTTCCCATCGGCAGCTCGCGGGTGACCACATCCTTTGGCGTCGGCTGGGCAGTCATACCCCCACCATGATGAACGCACCGAGCGCCAGGCCGGCCAGGAAAAGGATCCGGGCGCCAGAGACGCTGTGAAAAATCTTCCACATCGCGCCCGCTGAGACCGCCGCGACGGCGATCACCACAACGCCGCGCGAGGATTGGGCATCGGTGCCCCACGATCCGACGATGGCACGATTGAGAGGCGAGAACACCACCATCGCGACGAAGGTGACGAGAAAGCCCCTCACCAGATCCGCGCTGAGGCCGAAGACCTGGAGACCGACTATCGCGTCGCGAGATCCGCTGTCGAGTGCGTGCCTTTCCCTTGCAGCGAGGGACGCGTTGAGCCGCCGCAGCCACACCATGCTCTTCCCGCTGAGCATCGCGGTTATGAGAGCAGCGAGCAGGCACGTCGCGAGCCCCCCCGCCGGGTCGCCCTGCTGCGCCGCGTACAGCGCGCCACCAGCGACACTGGCAGAACCCCATTCTGGATAGCGTGACGCACCGAAGGGCAGCATTTCGAGCGCGAGCAGCTCGAGGACGGCGCCCATGACGAGCCCGGCAGGTGCGTTTCCGATGAACGCACCCGCGATCGTCGACGCAACGATCGGCCTGGAAATCATCGCCTGAGGAAATGTCACGACGTCCATTCCGAGAACGGCCCCGAGGAGAGCGATTGGAATCAGGTCGAAAAGGATCATGCAGAGCGGGCTTCCGGGGACCCCTTCTCACCGAAGATCTCGCTGATCGCCACCTCCCGCGCTCCGGGTACGTCCTGCGCGGTCACCTTCACTCCACTCGCGGCCATCGATCTCAGCTGCGCCTCCTCGTCCGGCGCGAGGAAAACGTAGCGGAGCTTCTGAAGCCGGCCGGGGCGATGGTGAATCCCGCCAAGGTTGACCTGCCGAATGTATGGGACCCCATGCAATAGCCGCTGCATCGTGCCGATGTCCGGGGTGACGACGATTCCCTTGCGGCGGTCCGCAACGTACTTGTCGTAGTCTCTCGCGGCGCCTGCAACATCCGTGAAGATGAGCTCCATCTCAGGCGGCACACCCATTCGGTAGAGATCCTGCTCCCAATCGCAGGTTGCCACGTTGTCGTCCACGAGGACGACGAAGCCGATGTTCAGTGGCTGGCCCCAGCCGACCACGACCTGTCCGTGAATCAGGCGGTCGTCGATTCGGTACAGCGCGATCGCCATTACGGGCCGCCGTACGCGCAGAGGGCGGCGCGCCCTTTGTCGGCGGCAAGGCGTGCCGCTTCACGCGGATCCGCGGCCGGCTGAAAGACGAAGTCGAGAAGCGTGGCGAGGTTGGTGCCCGTAACCAGCACGAGCTCAGGATCGAGACGCATCATGCGTCGAACCGCAAGCGTCGCACTTCCCCCGGGAAGATCGGTGAAGAAGACGCGAATCCCGGATTCGGTCGCCTCGGCCTGCAGCCGGCTCTCGATGTCACCGCCGCTCAGTCCGCTGTTGGAGATCGCGAGAAAGACTTCTCCGCGGCCGGATATCTGGTGAACCGCACTGACGAGGCCATCGGGAAAACTGCCGTGTCCGGCGACGATGGCCCGCGGCGCCGTCGGGGTCGCCTCGGACGGACCGTCGCCGGGACTACTCGTCATCTTCCTGCAGGTACTCGCGCACGTTGCCCGCCGCAGCCTGGCGCATGCGGCCGATCAGGCGCTCATTGAAGACTTCAGCCGGGTTGATCCCCGAATAGCGCAGCAGATGATTGAGCGCAATCACCTCAGCGATCACCGTGATGTTCTTTCCCGGGTTGAGCGGAACCGTGATCAGCGGAATCTCGACGCCGAGTATGGGTGTCGTCTGGGTGTCGAGTCCGGTTCTCTCGACCACTGCGTTCTGATCCCACTCCTCGAGGCGGACGACCACCTCGATGCGCTTCTGCTGGCGCACGGCGCGGATGCCGAAGATGGAAGGAATGTCGATCAACCCGACGCCGCGAATCTCCATGTGGTGTCGCGCGAGCTCATGAGCCCTGCCGATCAGCACGTCGTTCCCGCGCCGTGTGGTGATGACGAGGTCATCCGCGACAAGGCGATGTCCGCGCTCGACGAGATCGAGCACGCACTCCGACTTGCCGATGCCGCTGGCTCCGGTGAAGAAAAGACCTACGCCGAAAACATCGGCCAGCGACCCATGCAAAGTGGTCGTCTCGGCGAACTCCGCTTCCAGAGCCGGTTTGATGCGCCGGTAGAACTCGGCGGTCTTGAGCCGCGTTCGAAGCAGGGCGATGCCGTTGCGCGCGGCCGCCTCAGAGAGGCCGGACGGCGGATCCTGATTCTTCGTCACGATCACCGCCGGCATCGGAAATCCAAAAAACCCCGACAATAGCCGATCGCGATCGATCTGCGGCAGAGACGAGAGGTAGGTGATCTCGGTCTCTCCGAGAACCTGCAGCCGCTCGGCGACGAAGCGCTCGACATATCCCGCGAGCGCCAGTCCGGGGCTCGAGATTTCCGCGTTTGGAATCACGGCGTCGAGTCCCACGCCGTCGCCGATGTCGTGAAGGTTGAGGGTTTCCCCCGATCGCTCGAGAAACTGGCTGACTGTGAGCGTGCGGCTCAAGCGGTCGCCGCCTTCCCCGCCGCTGGGGCGCGCCGAGCGGTTCTGCGGCTTTTCCGCAGGGTGCGGATCTGAACGGAGAGCCGCTCCATCGCGGCAGCGAGGGCTGGCCCGAAGAATTTCGCCTCCCCTCGCGCCATGAGGCCGCGCTGGCGGGGAGCGTGCAGGACGATCTCTACTCGCTTCACGGGTCCATCTTGCTCAAAGCGCACGATGGCGTCAACCGCGCGTCCGAGGCGAAGCCCCAGACGGCGCACTGCTGCTTCGGCGCGTCTACGCATGTGTTCCGATATGTTGGCGTGATGGGCGTGAAAGATTATTTCCACTGCTGAGTGCCTCGCTGCACCACTTCCTGCAGGTGCGTTAGTGTTTGGTCGGTCGAACGTTCCCAGGTGAAGCGTTCGGCAAAACGCCTGCCCGCGGCGCCCAACGTCTCAACAGACTGGATGGAGTCCGCCATTTTTCGCATGGCGCTCGAGAGGGCGATGGTGTCACCGTGCGGCACGAGAATTCCCGTCTCACCGTTGATGAGCGATTCCCGCAGGCCGGGAGAGTCACTCGCGATGACGGGGGTACCGCACGCCTGAGACTCGAGATTGGTGAGGCCCCATCCTTCCTTGGGTGACGTAAAGACAGTGGCCCAGGAGCGGCGCAGAAGATCCCTCTTCTCTTCCGCCGAGATGAAACCGAGAAACCGGACTCGGTCTTCCAGTCCAAGTGTCTTCGCGAGAGCCTCGAGGTGCTCGCGGTAATCGCCCGCTCCGGCGATGTAGAGGCGCGCCTCGGCGTTGGCCAGCGTTGCGAATCCCTGAAGTATCAGATCGACGCCTTTATATCTTTTCAGCCGGCCAACGTACGCGAAGACCGGCCGCGGGGATCGCGACCCCGGAGCCGGAGTGAAGAAGTCAGTGTCGATTCCGTTGTAGATCACCCGGATCGATTTGCGCGGAATGTCCCGCGCGACCAGGTCGTCGGCTGTGCTCTCGCTCACGGCCTCGAAGGGACGCCCGCGATACACGACAGCGATTCCGCGCTCGGCAAGCCATACCGCGCCAGCCATGTGGATCGATGCCTCGCGAAAGATCGTGGTCCCGAAGAGGTGATGGACCAGTGCGACTACGGGAGGTCCTGCCCACCGCGGCGTGTAGAGGGGAATCTTGTTGAGGTCCTCGACGAGCACGTCGTAACCATTTGTCGCCAGTCGCTCCCGGAAATACCGCCGTGCGTTGAACTGAAAGGAGTAACGCGTGCCGACGCGGTGAACATCGATGCCGTCGAGGAACGCCCGCGGTGTGCATTCTGGCCATCCACTCGCGAGCAGGTCCACACGATGGCCGCGCGCAGCGATCCTGCCGAAGATCTCGTGGAGGTGAACCTCAGCCCCACCGCCGAACGGATTTTCCCTGTCGTTCCAGTTGACTACCAGTATCCGCACTACAGAACGCCGGCGCGTCGCGCGTAGGCGTCGAGAACTCCATTGACGAAGCGCGCGCTCGCTGCGGTGCCGAACCGCTCCGCAAGCCGAACGGCTTCCTGAATCACAACCCGCGCCGGAGCTTCGCCCCGCTTCAGCTCGGCCGCGCCGAGACGAAGCACGGAACGCTCGATCGCGCCAATCCGCTCCAGCCGCCAGTTGTCCGTCACTTCCATGAGGCCGGCGTCGAGATCCGCGTGGGACGCCGCAACTGTGCGCACGATCCCTCCGGCGAACTTCCGCTCCTCGGGACTGACAGCAAGATCGTCCCACACGCTTACGGCAACCCTGGCAAGGTCCTCGCCCCCACGCATGTCCCACGCGTAAAGCGCCTGCAGAGCGCGCGCCCTGCCCCGCGACTCAACTCTCATGGGTGATGTCGAGCTGGTCCAGCAGGCTTGCCATCTCGAGGGCAGCGAGAGCGGCGTCCCATCCCTTGTTGCCATGGGATCCACCACATCGCTCGAGCGCCTGTTCCATTGTATCGCAGGTGAGCAACCCGAAGCCCACCGGAATATCTGAATCGCGCGCCGCTTCAGCGAGACCGCGCGACGCTTCACCCGCGACATAGTCGAAGTGGGGCGTGTCGCCGCGAATCACGGCTCCCAGAGCGACTACCGCTTCGTAACGCTCCGTGGCCATCGCGCGACGAACAGCCAGGGGAAGCTCCCACGCGCCCGGCACCCAGAGGACGTCGACGTCATCGGATGCGGCGCCGTGGCGAATCAGCGCGTCGAGTGCGCCGTCGACGAGAGCGCGTGTGACAGTCTCGTTGAATCGGCTTGCGACGACGGCAATGCGCCGGCCCGAGCCGGACGGGTTGCCGGAAAACTCAGCCATTCAGGAGACCAGAAGGTGTCCCAGCTTCTCGCGCTTGGCGTCGAGATAGCCGGCGTTTTCCTCGGTGGCCGTCGGTATGATTGCGACGCGGTCCTCGACTTCGAGGCCGTATCCCTCGAGCCCGACGAGCTTCCGCGGATTGTTCGTCAACGGCCTGATGCGCTTCAGGCCGACGTCCAGCAGTATCTGCGCTCCAATTCCATAGTTGCGAAGATCGGGCTTGAAGCCAAGCTGCTCGTTCGCTTCCACCGTGTCCGAGCCGGTATCCTGAAGCTCGTACGCCTTGAGCTTGTTCAGAAGACCAATGCCACGGCCTTCCTGATCGAGGTAGACGATCACTCCGCGTCCTTCCTCGGAGATCATCCGCATCGCAGTGTGAAGCTGCCACCCGCAGTCGCAGCGCAGTGAGTGAAAGACGTCGCCCGTAAGACACTTCGAGTGCATCCGGACGAGCACACTCTCCTCGCCGCCCGCGACATCACCGAGCACCAGAGCGATGTGCTCGTGGTCGTCGACGTCGTTGCGATAACCGATCACCTTCCACACCCCGTGCTCTGTCGGAAGACGCGCCTCGGCGACACGATGGACGAGCCGCTCGGACTTGAGGCGATGTGCGACCAGCTGCGCAACCGTGATGAAAGTAAGTCCATGGTCGGTTGCGAACTTTTCGAGCTGCGGACGCCGCGCCGTGGTCCCGTCCCCGTTCAGAATCTCGCAGACGACTCCCGCGGGATAGAGACCGGCCAGGCGCGCAAGATCGATCGCCGCCTCGGTGTGACCCACACGCTGGAGCACGCCGCCTTCCCTCGCCCGAAGCGGCGGAACGTGGCCGGGGCGTCTGAGATCGGCCGGCACAGTTGCAGGATCGACAGCGACCTGAATCGTCTTGGCTCGATCCTGAGCGCTTATTCCTGTGGTGACACCGAAGCGGGCGGCCGCATCGATACTGACGGTGAATGCGGTACGCTGCTCTTCAGTGTTTTCTTCGCTCTGTTGAGGAAGCTGTAGCTGGTCGGCGCGGTCGCCGGTGAGGGCGAGGCAGATCCATCCGCCCGCCTTCTTGATCATGAAGTTTATGAGCTCAGGCGTGACGAGCTGTGCCGCGCAGATGAGGTCGCCCTCGTTCTCGCGGTCCTCATCGTCTGCGACGATGATGAGCTTGCCTGCCTTGATGTCGGCGACTGCCTGCTCGACTGTTCCGAATTGCATCCTGTTGCCCCTGGCCGTTCTGGACGGTTACCGATTCAGGTACGGCGCCACGAGTCTCTGGACGTACTTCCCGATGACATCGGTCTCGACGTTGACCCCGGCCCCTGCCCGGAGGTCCGAAAGCGAGGTATGCCGCAAGGTGTGGTCGATCAGCGCCACCTGCAACTTATCACCCTGAAGGCGGTTGACGGTAAGGCTCACCCCGTCGATCGCGACTGAGCCGTGCAGAACGAGTGTTTCCACCGTCCCCGCCGGGAGCGAAACGTCGAGCAGCACCGTGTCCTGAAAGCGTTCCGCGCTGTCGACCTTCCCGATGCAGTCCACGTGGCCCTGTACCATATGACCTCCGAAGCGGCCATCGGCTCGCATCGCACGCTCCAGATTCAATCGTCTGCCCGGTGCCCATTCGCCGATCGTCGTTCGGCCAACCGTCATCACCATCGCGGCAACGCTGAACCACCCCGGCGCTGAGCCGATCACCGTCAGGCAAATCCCGTTTACCGCTACGCTCTCGCCCAGCACAAGCGGCTCGTAACCACAGCGAATGTGAAGCTCGACCCCCGCATCGGTTTTCGCGACCGCGTCGAGCACGCCAACTTCGTCGACAAGCCCTGTGAACATTACGGCTTCCTCACGGAATACACACTCATGACGTCGTCGCCCAGCGCCCGCGTCTCGAGCAGCCGGAACCGCGGTGCATGCACGATCTCCTGCGAGGCGATCCCGGAGAATGCACCAAGCGCGCCCTCGCCGAGAATGATCGGGGCCCGGAAGATCACGAGACGATCGACGTAACCACCAGCAAGAAAAGATGCGGCGAGGCCTGCGCCTCCTTCGACCAGCAGAGACAGCACGCCGCGCTCGCGCAGCTTGCGCAGCGCCTCACCGACGTCGTGGGCGGGGAGCACGTCCACACCGCATTGCTCGAGGTCCGCTGGCAAACGCGTCCCAGTGGCAGTCACGAGAATCGTGGGGATCTTGCGCGCAGTGCGCGCCAGGGCACTTTGCGACGAAAGCCGTGCCGAGCGGTCGAACACGATTCTGGTGGGCGGTATGCGAGGAGGCGGGTCGGTTCGAGCGGTGAGCTGCGGATCGTCGGCGAGTGCCGTCTGCACGCCGACGGCGATAGCGTCGGAGCCCGCTCTCATGCGCTGAACGACGGCGCGCGATTCCTCGCTCGTGAGCCATCCCGCGCCGCGTTGTGCTCCCGACATCGCGCCGTCGAGGGAGAGCGCCAGCTTGAGCGTGACCCACGGCCTGTCCGATTGCGCCGCGTTGAAGAATGCCGAATTGAGCTCGCGCGCTTCGGTTTCTCGCACACCAAAGTCGACCGCGATCCCCGCATGACGCAATCGATCTGCTCCGCCGGCAGCTGCCGGCTTGGGATCGCGGACTGCCGCCACGACGCGGGTGATCCCGGCGGCGACAATCGCGTCCGTGCATGGCGGCGTCTTCCCGTGGTGCGCGCACGGCTCGAGTGTCACGTAGAGCGTGGCTCCATTCGCGCGTTGGCCCGCCTTCTCCAGTGCGATCGTTTCGGCATGAGCATCCCCGAATCGCGCGTGAAATCCTTCGCCCACCTTTTCATCGCCATTGTAAATCACGGCACCGACCATCGGATTCGGTGCTGTCTGGCCCCACGCGCGCGCTGCCAGCGACAGTGCCTCGTCGATCCGTGCGACGTCGGATGCATCACGCAATGAGAACTTCTCCGGCACCATGTCGGACCTCGCCCATCACCCAACCAACCATGCCCGCCACGCGCGCACTTCCGATTATCGCTTCGGCATGCTCTCGAGGCGCGATGACGACCATTCCGACTCCCATGTTGAATACGCGGTACATCTCGTCCCTCGGAACTCGTCCTGCGGATTCGAGCACTGAGAAGACATGCGGAATCTCCCAGCTTCCCGCATCGATGACGGCGTCGAGGGAAGGAGGAAGCACGCGGTTCAGGTTTCCGGGGAGGCCTCCACCTGTTATGTGCGCCATCGCGCGAATCCGCTCGAGCTCAGGCTCGAGAGCGCCGAGGTAGGATCGATGAATCGTCAACAGAACGTCTGCGGTGCTCGCAGTCATCTCGGGAAACGGCTCATCCCACCGCAGCTGCATGCGCTCGGTGACGATCTTGCGCGCGAGAGAGTAGCCGTTGGTGTGAAGTCCCGAGCTCTCGAGTCCGATGAGCGCGTCACCCGCGACGACACGCGACGGTCCAGGGATCTCATCTTCCTCGACGACGCCCGTGATGAATCCCGCCAGGTCGTAATCCGGTGGAGTGTACAGCCCAGGCATTTCGGCCGTCTCGCCACCGACAAGCGCGCATTCATTCTCGCGGCACCCTGCGGCCACACCGGTCACGACGTCTGCGAGCACAACCGGATCGAGCGAGCCGAACGCGACATAGTCCAGGAAGAAAAGCGGCGTCGCCCCCTGCACGAGGATGTCGTTGACGCAATGGTTCACCAGGTCGTGACCGATCGTGTCGTTTCGCCCGGTGTCGATCGCAATCCTGATCTTGGTTCCGACGCCGTCGGCGCTCGAGACGAGCACAGGAGATCGCATCCCGGCAGGCACTCGAAACATTCCGCCGAATCCGCCAAAGTCTCCCATCGCGCCTGGTGTACGCGTCGATGCGACGAGCTGCGCTATTCTCGCTTTGGCGTCATCCGAAGCACGGAGATCGACACCCGCACTCCGATAGTGGAGCGCGTCATCCTTCAAGCCGGCAGCTCCTCCTCGAACGTGACGAGCTGTCTGAGCTCGGTTATGCGCGCGTCGACCTCTCCGCGAGTGAGTGTCATCAGGCGCTCGATGGAGAACTTCTCGACCGCGAACGATCCCATCGCCGATCCGTACATCACCGCCCTCCGCATGTTCGCATCGCTCAGGTCGCCGGTGCGCGCGAGATACCCGATGAACCCGCCGGCGAAGGAATCGCCTGCGCCTGTCGGATCGAAGACATTCTCCAACGGAAACGCCGGGGCGAAGAAGATGCGCTCTCGATCGAACATCAACGCCCCGTGCTCGCCCTTCTTGATGATGACATGCCTGGGGCCGCAGTCCATGATCCACTTCGCTGCCTGAACGAGATTTACCTTCTCGCTCAGCTGGCGCGCCTCGCCGTCATTCAGAGTCACCAGGTCGACGTGGCGGAGAAGCTCTATCAGATCGGGACGCCTGCTTTGAATCCAGAAATTCATCGTGTCGCACGCAACCAGCGTGGGCTTCTCGACCTGCCTCAGCACGTCGAGCTGGAGCCGCGGGTCGATGTTGCCGAGAAACACGAAGGACGCGTTGCGAAACTGCTCCGGAATCTTCGGGCTGAACCTCGAAAAGACCCCAAGGTGCGTCTCGAGAGTCTCGGCCGAATTGAGGTCGTGGCGATAACGCCCGCGCCATCTAAAGGATTGGCCATCCGCCCGCTCGAGACCCGCGAGGTCGACGCCGCGCGCAGCGAGAGCTTCGAGCTTCTCCATCGGATAGTCGGTTCCCACGACACCTACCAGCTGCACGAGAGTGAACAGGCTCGCCGCTGCCGAGAAGAATGTCGCCGATCCGCCGAGGACGTCATCGGCTTTTCCGAACGGGGTTTCGACAGAATCCAGTGCGACCGACCCGACTACGAGAACGGACATTTGATTGATCTGGTTGAATTGCGACGTGAAAGCCTACATGCGCGCGGGCGCGCTGATTCCGAGAATGCCAAGGCCATTGCGAATCACTATCTGAGCCGCACGCGCGAGCGCAAGCCGCGGCTGCATGATGTTCTCAGGCTCGCCGAGCACGTGATGCTTGTGGTACCAGAGATGAGCGAGCCGCGCCGTCTCCGTCAAATAGGTTGCGATGCGATGGGGCTCGAGTGACGCTGCCGCCCCTTCTATGACCTGCGGGAAATCGACGAGGGCCTTGATCAGCTCCTGCTCCTCAGGCTCCCGAAGCGCGGACAAATCGATCCCTTCCGCGGAAAAGGACTCGGGATCGAGCTCGCCCACACGGAATATCCCGCACATGCGCGCGTGGGCCATCTGCACGTAATAGACAGGATTCTCCTCCGACTGCTTGAGCGCGACGTCGATGTCGAACACCAGCTGCGAGTCGCTCTTCCTCATGAGGAAGAAGAATCGAACCGCATCGCGGCCGACTTCGTTGATGAGATCGCGGACTGTCACGTAGCTTCCGGCGCGCTTGGAGATCTTCACCTCTTCTCCGCCCTTCATCACCGTGACCATCTGGTGCAGCACGTATTCCGGGTAATCCGGCGTGATGCCCATGTCGAGCGCCTGCAGCCCGGCCCGCACACGCGTCGTCGTGCTGTGGTGATCGGCTCCCTGCACGTCGATCGCCCGATGGAATCCGCGCCGCCACTTGGTGACGTGATAGGCCACGTCGGGAACGAAATACGTGTATGTGCCGTCGCTCTTTCGCATGACGCGGTCCTTGTCGTCACCGAAAGCGCTCGTGCGGAGCCAGAGTGCGCCGTCCGACTCGTAGGTCATTCCGGCTGCGGTCAGAGCTTTTACGGTCTGGTCTACCTTGCCTTCCGAATACAGAGATGATTCGAGGAAATACTTGTCGAACCGGACACCGAAGGCCTGCAGATCGAGATCCTGCTCGGCGCGCAGTGCTGCGACGGCAAAATCCTTGATGCGGCCAGGATCTCCATTCTCCGCGGTCTGATTCTCTAATGCGTATCTCTCCGCGATCTCGCGAATGTAATCCCCATGGTAGCCGCCTTCTGGAATCGCGGGGTCACCGCCCTGAAGCGACCCGAACCATGCGCGAACGCTCGCGGCGAGATTCTCAATCTGGACCCCGGCGTCGTTGTAGTAGAACTCGCGTGACACAGTCCATCCGGTCCATTCGAGCAGCGTCGATATCGCGTCTCCCAGCGCTGCCTGGCGACCATGACCCACGTGCAGAGGGCCGGTCGGGTTCGCGGATACAAACTCGACGTTGACGCGCTCACCACCTCCGACGTCGCTTTTGCCGAAGGTTTCATTCGTGTCGATGATCTCGCGCACGCCCTCGGCGATGCGCGCCGGATCGAGCCAGAAATTCATGAATCCCGGACCAGCGACGTCGACTCTTTGCACGCCCGCATCGGCAAGACGCATCCGATCGCGGAGGAGACCGGCGATCTCGGCAGGTCGCTTGCGCAGCGGTCGCGCGAGAGTCATCGCGAGATTCGTGGTCCAATCGCCGAGCGACGGCTCGCGCGGCCGCTCGATGATGGGATCGACGGATTCGTCGGCGCCGATCTCGCGCGCTGCCGCGACCAGCTCCGAGCGTATGCGATCGGCGGAGCTCATTCGGACGTCCTGGCGGGAGGTGCCGGCTTCGGCGCGGCCGCTGGAGTTTTGGTTTCCGTGGCAGCCGGGGCTTTCGCACTGTCGGACGATTTCGGAGGGGTGCTCTCGCCCGCAGGTGAAGCTGCGTCAGGCTTTGCTTCCTTCTTCGCCTCCTGCTTCGCCGCGGCATCCTTCGCCGATGCGGCAGCGTCCCGCTGATCCTTCTTGCCGTCCTTGCCGTAGTCGGTGATGTAGAAGCCGGAGCCCTTGAACACGAGACCAGTGGCCGAGATGCGGCGCTCCGCGATCGCACCGCACTCGGGACAAGTCTCCCCGGCGGGCGCGGATCCTATGGAGCGGTAGAATTTCTCGAACTCGTGACCGTTCGGGCAGCGGAACTCGTACAGCGGCATGCGACGTTGCGGGAAGAATGGCGATTATGGGCGCGAATCATGAAAGTTAGGCTCATTGGGGCTGCCTAACAAACTTCCTGTCCAGCCAAAATAGAAATGTCCCCGTTCTTAACAAAGTAGAAATGTCCCCTT
>JBDTRZ010000078.1:0-14837 GCA_039931395.1 Gemmatimonadales bacterium | reverse complement strand
GGATGGCGACGATGGCCCAGGGGTCCATCCGCTATACGACCTCGATGTTGTTCGGCATCGCGCTCGTGGCCCTCTTCACAATCGGCGGTATCTCCGGCGTGATGCACTCGTCGCCTCCGGCCGACCTTCAGCAGACAGACACATATTTCATCGTCGCGCATTTCCATTACGTGCTGTTCGGCGGCTCGATCATGGGAATCTTCGGCGGCATCTATCACTACTTCCCGAAGATCACCGGGCGGCTGATGGACGAGAAGCTGGGGAAGATCCATTTCTGGCTCAACTTCATCGCCATGAACCTGACGTTTTTCCCGATGCACTTCTCGGGAATGCTCGGCATGCCGCGCCGCATCTACACCTACGACTCGGGTCAGGGCTGGGACACCTTCAATCTCATCTCGAGCATCGGCGCGTACATGCTCGTCGTGTCCAGTGCGATCTTTTTCTACAACTTCTTCCGCAGCCGGAAGAAGGGCGAGATCGCCGGATCCAACCCGTGGGGCGCGGGCACGCTCGAGTGGACGATTCCATCTCCGCCGCCTGAATACAATTTCGCCACGCTCCCGCAGGTCTCCTCGCGCTACCCGCTGTGGGAAGGCAACGAGGGCGACGCCGAGAGCGCCCGGATCAACTCGCAGGAAGGAAAGACGGCGGCGGAGCTTGGAATCATTCTCCCCTACAGCACGATCAAGCCGCTGATCGTCGCCGCGGCGCTCGTCATCATGTTCTGCGGACTGATGACGTCGAGAGCGGTTCTCTTCGCCGGAGCGGCGGTGATGGTCGTGACACTTTACAGCTGGCTCCTGAGCCCGCTCGAGCCGGAGCACCACTAAAACATGTCAGCACCAGCCGCGCACCACTACACGACCACCGGTCTCGACTCGAGGAAAATTGCAATCTGGGCCTTCATCGGCTCGGAGTGCATGCTCTTCGTCTCGCTGATCTCGACGTACCTCATCTACAAGGGACGCAGCATCGTCGGACCATTCCCGCACGAGGAGTGGATCAGTCCGACAGGGGAGCACTTCCACCCGATTCTGAACATCCCCGTCACGTCCGCGTCGACGTTTGTCCTGCTCATGTCGTCGCTGGCGATGGTGCTTGCCCTCGCGGCGGTGCAGAACAAGAACGTTCCCAAGCGCACGACGAGCGAGCGAATACTCGGGTCGTCCAAGCTCTGGCTGTGGATGACGGCGATCCTCGGCATGACGTTTCTTGGCTTCCAGGCGTTCGAGTTCACTTCGTTCGTGCATGAGGGTCTCACGATCCGCACGAACCTCTTCGGCTCGTCGTTCTTCACGCTCACCGGATTCCACGGCGCGCACGTGACGGCCGGCGTGATCTGGCTGCTCACGCTGCTGGCGATTGATTACCATCGCGGCCTCGGACCTGCCGACGCGCTCAACGTCGACATCGCCGCTCTGTACTGGCATTTCGTCGACGTTGTGTGGATCGCGATCTTCACTCTCGTTTACCTGATCAAGTAGGCTCGCAATGGCACACGAACCAGCTCATTCCGATACCGCCGCCGCTCCGGCAGTGGGAGCGCACCTGAGCGGAGAGCAGCATCACCATCCTGGATGGTCCACCTACTGGAAGGTCGCGACGATCCTCACACTCATTACGGTCGTCGAGGTGTGGGCCTACTACATACCGTCGTTCGTAGCGTCACGGGCGTTCGTGCCGCTGCTCCTCACCATGTCGGCAATCAAGTTCGCGACAGTGGTGATGTTCTACATGCACCTCAAGTACGACCACAAGCTGTTCCGCGCGTTGTTCACGGGACCTCTTTTCGTCGCTGCCGTCACACTCATCGCGCTGCTCTTCCTCTTCGGCCAGCTCGCCGCGAGGTTCGGCCCGGGTCGGTAATGCCCCGATGATGGTGTTCGCGCTCCTTCACCCTTTCACCCAGTTCAGCTGGCTGAAATGGTCGATTCATCCGAGCACCGTCGTCGGACTTGCGGCACTCGCGGGGCTCTATCTCTGGCGAGCCCGCGATGCGAGCGTGGAGAATCCGGTCCCCGGATGGCGCAAGCTCTGCTTTTTCTCCGCGCTCTTCGTGATCTTCGCGTCGCTCAACGGTCCGATCCACGACCTGAGCGACAACTATCTCTTCAGCGGGCACATGGTGCAGCACCTGCTCCTCACCATGCTCATGCCGCCGCTCCTGATCACGGGCGTGCCCGGATGGATGATCCGTCCGCTGCTTCGGAATCGCGTGATCGGAGCCATCGCGCGGCGCGTGACGAAGCCCATCACCTGCTTCGTGATCTTCAATCTCGTGATCGCCATCTGGCACCTGCCGCTGTTCTACAATGCTGCGATGGAGAATCACGACATTCACATCGTCGAGCATCTCATGTTCATGTCGGCGGCGGTTCTCATGTGGTGGCCGCTGACGAGCCAGCTGCCCGAGCTTCCACGTCTCGCCTATCCCGGGCAGATGCTTTACTGCTTTCTGATGACGCTGCCGATGACCGTGATCGCGGTCTACATCACGATGGCTGACGAGGTTCTCTATCCGTTCTACTCGTCGGCTCCGCGAATCATGGCGCTGTCACCGATGGACGATCAGCTCCTCGGCGGGCTGATAATGTGGGTGCCCGGCGGGATGCTCTTCCTGCTGATCATGACGGTCGTGTTTTTCAGATGGGCGGCCGGAGGAGAGGACCATGCCGCCGCCGCCCAGGTGGACTGGAAGCCGGCCTGACGCCTAGCGCGACGCAGGTCCCGGCGCGTCCGGCTTCATCGCCTCGTAGTCGTCGGTGCCGCCAAGTGCCCTGTCGATGTCGCCTCTCAGACCGGGATGCCGCCGCCACATGAACCAGAACATCAGGCCTGCCGCGAGCAGGTTGGCCAGGAATATCTGATACCACGCCATTCCGCCGAGTCTCGACTCCGTGAAAAGCGTCGTCAGCCCGATGGCGCCGAGCTCGAACGCGACGAACGCAATGAGGAACCCGGCGAGAACTGCTGGTGTGCGCGCGGACTGGTGCACGATCGTCACGATGATGATTCCCACCAGCGAGAATGCCGCGTAGTGGAAGAGCGTGTAGAGAAAGACACCGAAGGCCACTGTGTCCGGCATCATCGGCGGCTTGCCAAGCACGCTGATCAGGCCCGCACCGAGAATGCTCGGAGTTTGGAACGGCATTCCGGAGACGATGTCGATGACGGCGAACCACACGGCGATCGCGGTGGCCCCAATGAAGCCGGCGTAAACTCCCTCACGGATGGTACTGTGCCGCTCAGCCATCGATCGTCCTCGAGAGTGGTGTCATCAGCGGGAAATTACCCAATGCGTGTTCCTTTGCCTAGCCGCGGAAAAGTGGTGTGAATTTCGCGTTTGCGGTGTATTTGTACGTAATCCAGTGATCGCACCTACATCAATCGGAACCGGATGCTGTATCGCAAGCTAAGGGCCTTCGTGGTCGTACTTCTCGTGTCACTGGCAGTTGCGCCGGTCGACGTGCCCTCCCAGACGGCGAAAAAGAAGCAGACGACTTCCGCCGCGAGGCGGCGAGCGGCTGCCAAGAAGAAAAAGCCGACGAGAAAGGCCGCCGCCAAGGCGCCCGCCGTTCCGGTCGTCAACGCCACCTCGCCAAGAACGGCCGGAGCGCTCGCTGCCGACCTGGGATCGATGGCAGGACGGATCAGGAGCGGGCAGTTCGGAATCATGGCCGTGTCGCTGACGCGCGGCGACACTCTCTTCGCGCAGAACGCCGGCGTGCCGCTGATGCCCGCGTCGACGATGAAAGTGCTGACGAGCGCCGCGGCGTTCGAGCGGCTCGGCCCGCACTATCAGTTCAGCACCGACGTGCTTTACGACGGAACCCTCGGCGCGGATGGAACGCTGAGCGGCAACGTTTATCTGCGCGGCGACGGCGATCCGTCTCTGTCGGGACGCTACATGCCTGGCGGGCCGGAGGCGCCGATGAATTTTCTCGCCGACCAGCTCGTGTCACGCGGCGTGAAGCGCATCACCGGCGACGTGGTCGGCGATGCCAGCGCGTTCGACGACCAGAAGATTCCCGAAGGATGGCTGACGCGTTATCTGCAGGCGGGCTACGCGGCGCGAGTGTCCGGCCTGTCGCTCAACGAGAATCTCGTGTGGGTGACGATCACACCCGGTGGTGTCAAGCTGGAGCCGGCAACGAGCGCGATCCAGCTCGTCAGCAACGTGCGAACTGTTGCCGGCTCCGGTGCGAGTCTATCCGTGAGACGACAGACCAACGGAACGATCATGGTCTCCGGCCGCATCGGCTCCCGCTCCCCGCCGCGGCGGTACGAGTACGTGGTCGAGGATCCTGCACCGTTCACCACCGGTGCGCTGCGCGCGGCACTCATTGCGAAAGGCGTGCAGGTGGACGGCGGTGTTCGGCTCGGCACCACTCCGGCTGCCGCGGTGAAGATCGCGAGCATCCAGTCGCCGACGCTCGACCGGATTGTTGCCGCGATGAACCGCGAGAGCATCAATCATTTCGCGGAGCTCCTGATGCGGAACGCGGCGAGAGGCCCCGACCGCGATGAGCAAGGAACGGTGGCCAACAGCCAGGCGCTGCTGCGGACCTTCTTCGCGACGAAAGTCGGCAGCGACACCACTCTTCTCCGCGTTTCGGACGGAAGCGGCCTCTCGACACTCGACCGCGTCACTCCGCGAGCGATGACCCGCGTGCTCGGCTACGCCCACAACGCATCGTGGGGCCCGTGGTTCCATGCGTCACTGCCTGTTGCCGGTGAATCCGAGCTGATGAAGCGCCGAATGCGCGGCGGGGGCGCTCAGGGAAACCTTCACGCGAAAACGGGAACCACCAACGACGTGGTCGCTCTCGGCGGCTACGTCACCGCGGTGAACGGTGAGGTGATAGCCTTCACGTTCATCTACAACGGGCGCGATCGGTGGACGGCGAAATCGATGATCGACACAATGGGCCAAACGCTGGCCAACTTTGCAAGATGACCCGGACTTATTGGGACCAAACGCGGACTACGAACTAACTGCGGACTACGAACTAGCTGCGGACTACGAACTAACAGCCGAACCAGTCCGCAGTTAGTCCTGATCTGCCCTATGCAATGACCTTGATATCGATTCCCCGCCTGCGGAGCTCCTCGATGTACCGAAGTGCAGGAATGCATTCATCCGGCGTGTGCACTCCCGGCGGCTTCACTTCGCCCCGCGCCTGCATCTGCCCGGTGATCGAAAGCGAGAATCCTGTGGTGCGCATCATCGCGCTGATGCCGCGCGTCTCGTCGTAGCGATCCACGAGCTCGAACGCGATCGCCTTCGGCTTGCCTGACTTCGTTCCCTTCACCGTTACGCGCAGCGCCACGAGATCCCTTGCTTTCGGCTTTGTCAGCCGCGGCGACATCGCGGCAATTGCCACGTCGCGCGGCGCAATCCTCACTCCCTTCACGTCGATCGGCTCGAGCTCGAGCAGTCCGAGCTCCCGGATTCCTTCCATGATCTGAGCATGACCAGGATAGCGAAGAGTCTTGTACTCCATCGTCGGAATCTTTCCTTCGTACCGGAAAGCCATCGTGGAGAGTCCGCCCGCGGTATGAAACGCCTCCAGCTCACCCACTCCGGAATCGAAGTGCACCGGCTCCAGCTCTGACAGCGCTTTTACCTGGACGCGCTTTCCGTCCCGGACGACCCACGAAAGTGTCGTGTAGTAGTCGAGCACTCCCTCGAGCGAATAGACGATCTGGTAGTTGAGGGGCGGCTCAGGATTCTGCGGCAGTCCGCCGACGAAGATCTTCACCTCGTCCACCGTATCCATCTGATCGATGCCGTGCTGCGCGAGGATGTTCACCATTCCCGGCGCGAGACCGCAGTCGGGAACGATCGTTATCCCGTTCTTCTTCGCCTCCGCGTCGAGCTTCTTCTGCTCGAACACGATGTCCGTGTTGCCGCCGAGGTCGCAGAAGTGGACGCCGACGTTCGCGGCGTGGCGCGCGAGGCCCAGGTTGAAGTAGTAGGGAATCGCGCTCATCACTGCGTCGCTTTCACGCATCAGTGCGCG
This sequence comes from Gemmatimonadales bacterium, assembly GCA_039931395.1. Taxonomy (GTDB): domain Bacteria; phylum Gemmatimonadota; class Gemmatimonadetes; order Gemmatimonadales; family Gemmatimonadaceae; genus UBA4720. The sequence continues at coordinate 8,811 of JBDTRZ010000078.1, read as the reverse complement.
CACCGCTTCTCCGTCGCGCACGTCGAGCGGGGTGGGAATGAGCCTCTCGCCTGAATACGGCCCCAGGAAATGGGGAACGTGTCCTGTTTCCAGGTCGGCGAGCCGCACCTGGGTGACTTCCTCGTTCTGAAGCAAATCATACGCGCAGGCGGAGCCCTGAAGCCCCGCCCCGAGAACCAGCATCCGCATTGTGTGAATCTCCGTGAAAATCCGAATCGCGACGGAAATCTATCGGTGGCAGAGAATCCACGCACCCGGGGCGCAGTCGTTGCAGTAGTGGCTATGTACGGTGAGCATAGATACTGAAGCACCAGTTGCAAACTGGCGTGACCATGTCATCCACTCGCACGAAGGAATCAGGCGCGTCATCGCCGCCACGCACCGCATCGCGGTGCTGGGCATCAAGGAAGGCGAGCACCGCCCGGCGTTCTTTGTGCCCGAGTACGCGCAACGCGCCGGCTACGAGATAGTCCCCGTTCCCGTCTACTACCCCGACGCCACGGAGATGCTCGGCGAGCCAGTGTACCGCACGATCTCCGCGATACCGGGCGACATCGACATGGTGAATGTGTTCAGACGATCGGAGGACATTCCTCCGCATCTGGACGACATCATCGAGAAAAGGCCGAAGTCAGTCTGGTTTCAATTGGGAATCCGCAACGACGCCGCAGCCGAAAGGCTTGCGAAGGAAGGGATAGACGTCGTACAGGATCGTTGCCTGCTGGTGGAGCTGAGGCGGATCGGAAAGTAAGGCTATTTCTACCACCCGACCACGTACACAACAGCCTCTACAGGTACTTCGTGCGCCACCGCATTGGCTCTCGGCGCGATCGCCAGCAGGTACCTCCCTCCCTTGGTCGCAGCGAGCAGCTTCCCCGATCCAATCGGGTACGATCGCGACAGGGTATCCGCTCCTATCTCGCGCGCTGTGATTACTCCGCGAGCACTCTCGATGGAGAACGTCCGCCCGCCTGATTTGACATTGCGCGACGGCGCGCCCTGAAGGTCGACGGGCACCGAGATGTCGAGCGTCGGGCCGTTGATCCACTTCGGCGCAACGAGCTTCTCGCCGGCGGGCAGCGTGCCGTGAAACGCGCCCGTCTTCGCGTCGAGCGCAGCCCATGTCTCCGACGACTCGTTGTCTTCAGCCCTCGCCGGACTGTTCCCGAGCGCGACCATGCCGCCGTCCGCTGTCCAACGCAAACGCCAGCCGAGCGTGACGGGATACATGCGAGGCACGGCGTCGTCGCTCGCGGAGATCGACCTCGAGTCCGCGGGAACGCGGATGATGCCGGGCTGCGCGATCGCTCTCGCCATCGACATCCCGCTCGACGCGAAGGATCCCGTCCGCACCGTCGCCGTATCCATCCCCGTTCGTCGCGCGAGATCCTGCCACATTGCGGGTGGAATACTGTCCGCTCCGCCCGGGTTCACCACATACGCGCGGGAGAATGCGATCGCTGCCCAGTCGGGTGACGGAGCCACATCCCACACGCTGTCCATTCGCGTCTGGAAATTCCGCGACTCGCTTCCATAGAAGAACCCGTCGGGCACCGCCTCGTTCTCCACGCCCACCGGATCGACCACCGCGATGATGGCCGAGCTGTCGGGAGAGATCATCCACTTGACCCGCGAGGCCATCCCGTACGTTCCCTGGTTCACGCGCACCGACGTGACGACCGGCGTCGCGTGCGAGATGGAAGCGCTATCGAGCCCGGAACGCTGCGAGGTATCGACGCAGGCTATGAGCGCGACCGGCAGAATTGCGATTCTGGCTTTCATGATTCGGAGGGGTAGAACGAACTGTCGGGGTCCCCTGACAACGGGATAACGCACAACAGGAAAACAGGAAACTCACAACGCGCTGCGGTTCAGCTGCAGACTACGTTACGTCCGCTCCCCTTGGCGCGATAGAGAGCGGCATCCGCTGCCCTGAACAGATCCTCGACAGCGACGAGACCCGGCGACGGGAACGTCGCCACGCCGATGCTCGCGGTCACGCGAATCTCCTGTCCCGCGACCATCACTCCCTGCAGGGACAGCCTGTCCCTGATGCGTTCGGCCAGCGCAGTCGCGCCCTGCTTTCCAGTCTCCGGAAGCACGATCACGAACTCTTCGCCGCCGTACCGCGCAACCGTGTCCACATTCCGCACGGCACGCCGCAGCAGCGTCGCCACGCTCACGAGCACATCGTCGCCCGCAAGATGCCCGTAGGTGTCGTTGACCAGCTTGAAGTGGTCGAGATCGAGAAGAAGAATTGTGAGCGGAGCGTTGTAGCGTCGCACCCGCTCCATCTCCGTGAGAAGCCGCACGGTCAGCGCGCGGCGATTGAGCAGCTGCGTCAGCGGATCGGTCTGCGCCAGCGCGGCGAGCCGATGATTGTCCGCGCGCGTCGTCTCGATCGCGTGCGCGCGCTTGATCGCCGCCACTCCGCTGTTCACCACTGTCTCGGCGAACTGAACGTCGGCCGCGTCGAACCTGTCGCCATCGACAGTCCGGCGGAGCAGAAACACTCCCATGTTCGCCTCGTCGAGCGGGAATGGCAGAGCCATCACCGAGCGGACATTCACCTCGACGCCCTCGCGCGCCCATCGCTGGCGCAGCGGCTCGTACAGCGGAGATTCCCTGAGATCTGGTATGAGCACCGGGATCCGGCCATTGAGCGCCGAGATCACCTCGGGATACTTCTCGAGGTCGATGCCCAGGTCCTGCAGGGACGGCTGCTCGAACGCGGTGGCTACGACTCCTTCCGTGTCACCAGGATTCGCCAGGATCACCGAAGCGTGCGACAGCTTGAGCGCGCGGGCGAGACGGCGAACGAGAAGGTGGAGAATCTCCTCCGTCGGGAGATTTCCCATCACCTCGTTCAGTATTTCTACGAGATGCTTTCGGGATTCCTCTTCATCACGATAGCGCTCGAGCTCGGACTCCGCATTGCGGAGCGCCGAGCGAAGCGCCTGCACCTCGTTGAAAACCTGCTCGTCCAAGTCTGTACGCCTCCGTGAGGTGCATCAGTCGGCGTCCGTTGCGTCCGACTCGTCACCGGTGACGACGACGCCGTCGTCTCCCGCCTGATCTCCCTCGTCATCCTCGGGAATCACGCGGGCGACAGCCGTGAGGATGTCACCTTCATCCAGATTGACGAGTCTGACCCCCTGGGCGATACGTCCCGTGACGCGGATCTGAGCGACCGAGGAACGGATTATCACGCCATTGCGGGTGATGAGCATTATCTCGTCCTCCGGAAGCACCTCCATCACGCCTACGACGTCGCCCGTTCGCTCCGTGCGGTTGACGGTGATGATCCCCTTGCCGCCGCGCTTCTGCACCCGGTAGTCGTCGATGTGCGAGCACTTGCCGAGGCCGCGCTCCGTGACGACCAGAATCGTGGCCTCGCGCTTGATCACCACCATTCCAACGAGATCGTCGCCCGCCTTGATGTCGATTCCCTTCACTCCCGTCGTGTCGCGGCCCATCTCGCGCACATCCTGCTCGTGGAACCGCACCGACAGGCCATGCTTGGTGGCGAGAACTATGTCGTTCGTGCCGCTCGTGACCTGAACGTCGATCAGCTTGTCCCCCGCCTCGATCTTGATCGCCTTGATTCCCGTGGCACGGACGTTCGAGTACTGCGACAGCGCGCTCTTTTTCACCGTTCCCTTCTTCGTGCAGAAGAGGAGGAACTGAGTGTCGCTGAACTCGCGCACGGGCACCATCGCATTTATCTGCGTGTCGGGCTGAACGTTGATCAGGTTCACGATCGGCTTGCCCTTCGATGCGCGGCCCGCCTGCGGGATCTCGTGCACCTTGAGCCAGAAGCAGCGGCCGTCATCGGTGAAGCAGAGGATGTAATCGTGTGTCGAGCCGATGAAGAGCTTCTCGATGAAGTCCTCGTCCTTGAGCCCCTGCCCGCTGAGCCCGCGCCCGCCGCGCCTCTGCTTGCGGTACGTCGAGACCGACGTCCGCTTGATGTAGCCGGCGTGCGAGATCGTGATCACCATGTCCTCTTCGGCGATCAGGTCCTCGATCGTGAACTCGCCTTCGTCGCTCGTGATCTCGGAGCGCCGCTCGTCACCGAACCGCTTCACGGTATCCAGCAGCTCGTCGCGAATGATCTTCATCCGGCGCGGGCGCGAAGCAAGGATGTCGCGCAGCTCCTTCACGAACGAGCGAACCTCCTTCAGCTCCGCCTCGAGCTTCTCTATCTCGAGTCCGGTGAGCTTCGCCAGACGCATGTTGAGGATCGCTTCGGCCTGTCTCTCGCTCAGCTTGAACCGCTTCTGCAGCTGCGCGCTCGCGCTCGGCGTATCTTCGGCCGCGCGAATGAGCTTGATCACCGCGTCGATGTTGTCGACGGCGATCTTGAGTCCCTCGAGTATGTGCTCCCGCTCCAGCGCCTTGTCGAGCTCGAACTGCGTGCGCCGCACCACCACATTGTGCCGGTGGGCGATGTAGTGCTCGAGCACCTCCTTGAGAGGCATGATCTTCGGCACGAGCTGGCTCGTGAACGGATCCGGCACAAGCGCGAGCATGATCACGCCGAACGTGGATTGCATCGTCGTGTGCTTGTAGAGACCGTTCAGCACAACGCGCGGAATCGCATCCCGCTTCAGCTCGACCACGATGCGCATTCCATCCTTGTCCGACTCGTCGCGCAGATCCGAGATGCCCTCGAGCTTCTTGTCGCGCACGAGCTCGGCGATGTCGCTCACGAGCTTCGACTTGTTCACCTGGTACGGCAGCTCGTTGATCACGATCTGCGACTTGTTCGAGCTTTCCTTCTCCTCGATCACCGCCCGGGCGCGCATGACGATCCTGCCGCGGCCGGTCTCCTGATAGTCCTTGATCCCGGCGCGGCCATAGATGTAGCCGCCGGTCGGGAAGTCGGGGCCCTTCACGATCTTTCGCAGATCGCTGACCTCGAGAGCGGGATTGTCGATCAGCGCGACAGTCGCCTGGACGATCTCCTTGATGTTGTGCGGCGGAATGTTGGTGGCCATTCCGACCGCGATTCCTGACGATCCGTTGATGAGAAGATTCGGAACCGCGGAAGGAAGAACCTTGGGCTCCTGAAGCCGGTCGTCGAAGTTCGGCGCGTAGTCAACCGTGTTCTTGTCGATGTCGGCCAGCATCTCCATCGCGATGCGGGTGAGACGCGACTCAGTGTATCGGTAGGCGGCCGCTGGATCGCCGTCGACGCTGCCGAAGTTGCCCTGCCCGTCCACCAGCGGATAACGCAGCGAGAAGTCCTGCACCATGCGCACGAGAGCGTCGTACACAGACTGGTCACCGTGCGGGTGATACTTGCCGAGCACGTCACCGACGACGGTCGCTGACTTCTTGTAGGGACGGCCGGGGACGAGTCCCAGCTCGTTCATCGCGTACAGAACGCGGCGGTGAACTGGCTTGAGGCCATCGCGAACGTCAGGCAGTGCACGCGACACGATGACGCTCATCGAGTAGTTGATGAACGATTCTTTCACCTCATCGTGAATGAGGCGCGGCAGAATCCGCTCGCGATTGTTGGGCGCGGTCATTTGGGTTTTCTACGGGCTGCGGATGGTGGGAACGGCAACCCTCAAATATAGCTTTTGGAGGGCTTTCCCGCAACCTTGACCGGTACTGCTAAGCCGTTGCCGCCAAATCAGTTAGGGGTGGCTTGAGACCCCCCTTGTGGCCCGCCGGAAAACGCCCATTGGCCGAGCCGCGGGCAGACGACGCTTGTGTCGCAATGAGCTGCGTGAAGGCATCGACGGGAAGCGGATACGAGATGTAATACCCCTGCCCGAGTCCGCATCCGAGCACGCGCAGCCTGTCCCACTGCTCCTTCGTCTCGATTCCTTCGGCGACGACCTTGAGCCCGAGAATGCGGCCGAGCCCGATCACCGCTTCGGCGAGAGGCGACTTCGAGCTCTCGCGGCCGAGTCCGTCGATGAACGAGCGATCCATCTTGAGGCTGTCCACCGGGAATCGCTCGAGGTAGGCGAGCGACGAGTACCCGGTGCCGAAATCGTCGATCGACAGACGCGCGCCCAGCGCCTTGAGCGCGTGAAGCCGCTCGAGTGTCGCGCGGTTGTCGTGGACCAGCATGCTCTCCGTCATCTCGAGAACGAGGTGGGCCGGCAACAGGCCGGACGATTCCAGCGCATCCGACACATCCTGCACGAGGTGCGGGCTCGACAGATGGCGGCCGGACAGATTCACTCCGACCATCAGCGACATTCCTGTTCCTCTGAGCAGCGGATTGAACCTGAGCTGCCATTCGCGCGTCTGGCGACACGCTTCCCTCAGAACCCAGCGGCCGAGCGGCACGATGAGACCGGTTTCCTCGGCGAGCGGGATGAAGTCGAGCGGCTCGAGGAGACCCCGCTCGGGATGCTGCCAGCGCACGAGAGCCTCGAACCCGAACATTCGTCCGGTTGAAAGACGCATGATCGGCTGGTAGAAAATCGTGAGGTGGCCCGCTCCCTGTTCTCCGTCGATCGCGCGCCGCAGCTCCGTTTCCATCTCGAGGCGTCGCAGTGCAGCGACGTGCATCTCCGGCTCGAACGAGGCAACGCACGCCTTTCCTTCGCCTTTCGCGCGGTAAAGTGCGAGATCAGCGTTGCGCAGAACCTCGTCCGCACCCTGGTGAGGATTGAGCGACGCGATGCCGATGCTCATCGTCACGACGATGTCGGTTCCCTGCACCGCGAACGGAACGTGGAACGCCAGCAGGATTCGATGCGCGACTTCGCTCGCATCCGCGGCTTCGTCGTCGATCAGCACCGCGAACTCGTCGCCTCCAAGTCTCGCGACCGTATCGGCGGGGCGCAGACAACCCGTCAGTCTCGATGCAACCTCGATCAAAAGCCAGTCACCCGCAGAGTGGCCCAGGCCGTCGTTCACCGCCTTGAAGTTGTCGAGGTCGATGAAGAGAACCGACGGTGTGGCACCGCCTCGCTCGGTACGCTGCAACGCATGCTCGACGCGGTCCCGGAAGAGAACACGGTTGGCGAGGTTGGTGAGCGGATCGTGGAATGCCTGGTGCGCCAGCTGCTCCTCGAGCTGCTTGCGCTCGGTGACGTCGTGAAGAATCGACAGCACGCCGGCGCGGCCATTGTACGTGATCGGCACCGACGTGACCTCGATCGCGAGAAGACGGGTATCCTCACCCGTCTTCCGGAACTGGCATTCGCACGTGACCGCGCGAGTGGGTGTGCGACCGAGCGACGCGAGACTGTCCACCAGACGTGGTCCTGATTCTCGCGTGACGAATCTGAACAGCGTCGTACCGACCAGCTGCTCGTGGTCCGCATAACCGAGGAGCGTGCCGCACGCCGGATTCGCGTACAGAATGCGTCCTTCGGCGTGCAGCGAGATTGCCTGCGGCGAGTGCTCGACGAGGTGGCGGAACCGGCTTTCGCTTTCCTTCAGTGCTTCGGCTGCCATCTTGCTGTCGCTGACGTCCCTCGCGATCCACAGAACGCGCCCGTCCGCGACTGGCGTGACCGAGCCGGAAAGCCAGATCGTGTTGCCCTGAATGTCCTGCGAGTACTCGACGTCCACGCGCTGCTGTGTATCGAGGGCTTTCGAGATCGCGGACAGTGCCAGCGAAGCGACCGGGCCCGGCAGAACTTCGTGAACCCGCTTGCCGATGAGGTCTTCGCGCGAGCGGCCAAGGAGGTAATCGTTGGTCGGCGCGATCTTCACGTACCGTCCGTCGCGATCGAGCACGATGAACACTTCGGTGAGCGCGTTGAACATCGCGGACTGCTCCGAGGCCTGCTCCTCCGCGAGCGTGCGCGCTTCGTTGGTATGCCGAACCGCCACGGCCAGCTCGCGATTCGTCACGGCGAGCTGACTCGCCTGCTTCTCGATCGCATCCGCCTGGCGGAGGACTTCCGTAGTCGAAAGCATCAGGCGACGGCGAATGCCGTTGATGACGAGGACCAGTATCAGGATCTCGACGCAGACAGCGAGGGTGGTGAACAGGCCGACGTTGCTCGCCAGCTGGAGACCTTTTACCTGTCGCTCCTCTTCGGCCGCGACCAGATCCGCGAGTCTGCCCCGAAGATCAGTCAACCGGCGCAGCTGCGTCTGCACTCCGTCCGGCTTCCGCGCGACGTCCCCTCGCAAAGATCTGCTCCACTGCTGGCGAGCTTCGTCGATCAGAACGGCGTTCTGTGCTCGTGCTGCACTGCCCGACATCGAGCGCAGCAGCGTGTCGCCGACCGCTTCGATCTTTCGCGCTGCACCTGCCGCGCCTTCGCCATCCTGCGGCGACGCCAGCTTGAGCTTGAGCTCGACCTCCATCGCCATCACCTGGAGCGACCGCGCAAGGCGCGACACTTCTTCGCTCTGGGCCACGTGGAGCGATGCGTCCTGGTGCAGCACGTACATCGCACCAACCGTCGCGACGATCGCGAACAACGCGGTCGCCGCAAACCCAAAGAGGTTGCGGGTCAGCCCCCGGAGGTTGTCACCGGCGGCAGCGCGTGGTTCCATCGCTGCATCGGCTGGTGGTCGGATCACTGCGTGCAGTTCCCTTTCGATTGAGATCGTGATGACGGCTGCGGACTACCGAGCCCCCGGGCGCTATTCGCCCGGGCCGCGAGTCAAGGACGGAAGAGAGGGGGGCTCCGTCACACGTTGATGCCTGTCGCCATGGGCGTCCAGACATTCGCGGCCATACAATAAGTCAGTTCGGCCGTTTTCGCTGAAAATTGTGCGGCGTGGAACCTTGGAGGCCTTCTGGCGCGGCTAAGGGCGCCCTGAGTAGTGGTTCAGTTAGAGAATTGCGCAATGCGTACTGAGTGCGTATTGGGGAAC
>JBDTRZ010000077.1:0-14852 GCA_039931395.1 Gemmatimonadales bacterium | reverse complement strand
CTCGACAACGACGCGAACTGCGCGACCCTCGGCGAGTGGTGGTGCGGCGCCGCGAAGGGCGGCCGCAATGTGGTGGGAATGACAATCGGCACGGGGATCGGCGGCGGCCTCATCCTCGATGGCAAGCTCTATCACGGCGCATCGGACATCGCGGGCGAGATCGGTCACACCACGATCGATTCGACGGGCCGCCGCTGCAAGTGCGGCAATTATGGGTGCCTCGAGGCGTATACATCGGGTCCGGCGATCGCGGAGCGCGCGAGAGAAAGTCTCGAGGGCGACGACGATTCCATGCTGCCGTCGATGGCCGATGGCGACGTGAAGCGCATCACGGCGCAGACTGTATTCGAGGCGTCGAAGCGCGGAGACCGCGTGGCGCTGGAAGTGGTTCGCGACACCGCGCACTTCCTGGGCGTGGGAGTGTCGAACCTGATCAACATCTTCAACCCCGACACGTTCGTGATAGCCGGTGGAGTCACGCAGGCGGGCGATCTGTTGTTCGACCCGCTGCGCGCCGAAGTGCGGAGGCGCGCATTCAAGCCTGCGGTGGATGCATGCCGCATCGTACCCGGAGCGCTCCCGTTGTCAGCGGGTGTCGTCGGAGCAGTAGCGACATTCCGAGCTCAGACCTTTGGCGATTTGTAGGAAGGATCCTGGATCTGAAAGTAAATAAAGAGTCATACGAGCTAACGCCGCGTTCCGACCGCCGAAAGCGTCTCGGGGTGATCGGAAGCTTCGTCTGGGACGTAATTCACGGGCGGGATCCGCACGATGCGCCGGTCGAGGAATGGGGCGGAGTCACGTATACGCTGAGTGCGTTCGATGCGGCGCTTCCCGATTCGTGGGAGATCGTGCCGATTGCAAAGGTGGGGTCCGATCTCGCGCAAAAAGCACGGGATTTCCTGCGAAGATTGGGGCACATCGCACCCGATGGAGACCCGATCGAGGTGCCTCATCCGAACAATCGGGTCACGATCCACTACCAGAGCACCGAGCGACGGTGCGAGCGGATGAGCGGTGGCGTGCCGGCATGGAGCTGGCTCGGACTCAAGCCGCTCCTCGCGGACCTCGACGCTCTGTACATCAATCTCATCAGCGGGTTCGAGCTCGACCTCGAGACGGCGCAGCTCATAAGGGCGCACTTCAGCGGTCCGATCTACTGCGACATGCATTCTCTTCTGCTTGCGCGACAGCCGGATGGGATCCGGACGCTTCAGCCACTTCCCAATGCGGCAGCGTGGCTGCGCTGTTTCGACATCGTGCAGGTGAATGAGGACGAGATGTCGATGATGGCGCCTGATCCGCTTGCGCTGGCCGCGATGGCCACCGCGGCCGGAGTGAAAGCGCTGAACGTGACGCTCGGGCCGCGCGGCGCCGTATATGTCGCGTCACCGGGCTTCGAACGGCTGGCTGATCTCGATCGCGGCCGTCTCGCACCGGCAACCGGACCGATTCGAACCGAGCTCATTCCCGCTGACCCCGCGCGCGATCTCTCCGGTGGCGATCCTACAGGGTGCGGAGACGTGTGGGGAGCAACATATTTCTCACGCCTGCTTGCGGGAGACGAAATCCGACTGGCGATGCGCGCTGCATCGGCAGCGGCGGCAAGGAACGTAGACCATCGCGGGGCCTCCGGTCTCGCGCAATATCTGAGAGGGGAATTGAGCGTCAAGTGACGACCATCATAAGTGTGCCGTTTTCACTGGACGAACACTCATTCGAGCAGATCTTCGATCAGCTCGCCCCGCTTCCTCCCGACGAAAAAATCCTCCTCGATGCACGGCGCACTCGCTGGGCATCGCCATTCGGGTTGACCGCGCTCCTGACGCTCGCCCAGACTCGGCTCGAGCGGCCGACGATCGCCGTTCCGGAAAACGAGGACACGGCCTCGTACTGGTCTCGCGCCAGCTTCTTCAAGCACGCCGAGAGTCTTTACGACATCTCAGGCCGCGTTCCCCGCGCCAGGCAGGCATCGGAGTCGAGCGTATTGCTCGAGGTCACGCCAGTCGTCCATACGGACGATGTGCACACGGTCGTCGAAAACATTCAGCAGCGCGCTCGCGCAATTCTCCAGGAGAAACTCCACCTGGAGTCGAAGGTCACGATGCGCTTCACCATGGCGCTCTCGGAAATCTGCCAGAACGTCATCGAGCACGCCGGCACCGGTGGCTGGGTCGCGGTGCAGGCGTACAAGTGGCAGCAGCGGCTCGGAAGGAACGTGGTCGTGATCGCGGTCTGCGATGCCGGAATGGGTTTCCGCAAATCACTCGAGTCCGCTCAGGGCCTGCGCCCCAACGACAGATGGGGCGACGGCATGGCGCTCGAGGATACCGTGATGCGCGGCATGACGCGCTTCAGGGATCCCGGTCGCGGGCAGGGACTGCAGGGTGTGAAGCGTTTCATCGGCAACTGGCACGGCAAGTTCAGCGTGAGGAGCGGCACTGCGCGGATCGCCATAGTTCCCCCGTGGGACGAGGACGAGCCAAGAAAGGAGGACCTCGCGCCGTTTCCCGGCGCACAGGTCCAGATCACGATTCCCGAAAGGATGTCCGACGCATGATCAACCACATCGACGTCAGCTCTGTGCTCAAGCGGAGCGTGTGCGACCTGTATTCGAATCTCGTGACCCGTCCCACCGGTGCCGCTGTGCGCATCGGGATCGAGCACCATCTCGATGAAATCGGCGACAAGGCGCTCGCTGTGCTCGACTTCTCACACGTGGGTCTTCTGGACTTCTCCTGCGCCGACGAGATCGTGGCGAAGCTGCTGATGCAGTACGTGAGCCTCGACATTCCGAGGCGTGAGGTCTACTTCGTTTTCTACGGGATGAGCGAGTCGCACATGGATGCAATCGAAGCCGTTCTGGAGCGGCATGACCTCGCTCTCGTTACGCAGCTCGCCGACGGCGCGTCGCACCTGATGGGCACCGTCGACGGGGATCAGCGGAACGCGTGGGAGAAGATCTGCGAGCTGGGAAGCGTTCGCGCGGCCGACCTCGCCGACGCCACCGGAATGCCCTGCGAGAGAGCCGAGCGAATGCTGGAGACTCTGTGGAGACGCCGCCTGGTGATCAGACAGGAAAGCGGCTACTCCCCCGTGCGCGGAGCGACCACCGGACTCAACCCGGACGGCCTCCTTGCCGATGCGAGAATCAATCCCATCGCCAAGGGTGTAGAAGCGTCATGAAGCGAATTCGTCTGCCCGAGAAGCGGCTCAATCTCGGAAGCAGATTCCAGCCGCAGCTCAACGTCGTCGAGTACATCTCCACTCGCAAAGGCGAGGCGGAGCGCGGGCCGCTCGTTCGAATGCAGAGCGCCGAGGCGCGCATCCGCCTGGTGCAGGACGGCGAGCTCGTATGGGTGGCCGGACCTCGAAGACAGGAGCTGGCGGTGCTCGTCATCGATGACGCCATTCCGCGAGGCAGCGTGTCCCTCCGCGACATTGCCGGCGTCGCAGTATCCGAGGCTGTGACGGTGTCGAAGCCCGACACGGACTCGCCGCTCGCCGGCCGTCACTTCGGCTGATGACCGCACCGAAGAAGCCGCGGCCGCAGGGACAGTCCACCATCGCTGTCCACGGCGGCTCGGACCATCGAGGACCCGGCTCGCCCGTCGCGCAACCGCTGGTCCAATCGGTGAACTACGTCCAGGAGTTCGGCGCCCCTGGCGCCGAATGGCTGATGTACACGCGATATGGAAACACACCGAATGAGCAGGTAGCGCAGAAGAGAATCGCGCTGCTCGAGGGGACGGAAGCGGCGCTGGTTCTTTCCAGCGGAATGGGTGCCACGGCCTGTGCGTTGCTGGCGCTGCTTCGCCCGGGCGATCACCTCCTGTCCAGCTCGTGGATATACGGCGGCACCAGGAAGCTCTTCTCGGAAGAGTTCGTCTCGATGGGAATCGAAGTCAGCTACGCGGATCCCGACGAACGGCGGATCTGGCGCAACACGATCAGGCAGAATACGCGCGCGATATTCGTGGAATCACCCGTCAACCCGACAGGGCGCGTCATCGACATACCGCAGCTTGCCATTCTCGCGAAGATCCAGGGAGTTGCCCTCGTTGTCGACTCGACCCTTGCCACCCCGATCAACTCGCGACCCGTGTCACTCGGCGCCGACGTGGTGATTCATTCAGCGACAAAATACCTGAACGGGCATCACGACATTCTGTGTGGCGTCGTCGCCGGAACGGCTTCCTACATCGAGGAGGTCAGACGGAAGATGGTCGTTTGGGGCCAGGCCCCCGATCCTTTCGCCTGCTGGCTGCTCGAGAGAGGACTGAAGACTCTCAGCGTGCGAGTCGCCCGGTCGAACGAGAATGCGATGCGCGTCGCCGAATGGTGCGCGGCTCGGCCCGAGATAAAAAAGGTTCATTATGCGGGCCTTCCCGACCATCGGGATCACGCATTGGCGAAGAAGCTGCTCGACGGCTTCGGCGGACTGGTTTCCATCGAGCTAGCCGGTGGGCCCGAAGCAGCTGATTCGTTCGTTCGCAAGCTTCGAATGATCGACCACGCCTCGAGCTTTGGCGGCGTGGATTCGCTCGTCATAGAGCCCCGGTTCAGCTCGCACGTCCACATGACGAGCGAGGAGCGTGCGACGATTGGAATTCCGGACGGTTTCCTGCGTCTCAGCATCGGCATCGAAGACGCCGAAGACATCATCGCCGACATCGCCCAGGCACTCCAGTAGCAGAGGATGATTCGCCTACAGGATGTCGCCAAGGAATACACGAAGACTCGTGTAGCCCTGAGCCACGTCACCTTTCAGGTGAAGCGGGGAGAGTTCCTTTTTCTGATCGGGCCCAGCGGATCGGGGAAGACGACGATTCTCAAGCTTCTCTACATGGAGGAGAAGCCGAGTCACGGAGACGTGTGGGTGAATGGCGTGCACGCGACAACCGCGCGCCGCAAGGAGATCTCGCAGCTCCGCCGGAAGCTCGGCATCGTCTTTCAGGATTTCCGCCTCCTCGAAGACAGAACCGCAGAGCAGAATGTCGCGTTTGCACTCGAGGTTACGGGCGCATCGAAGGCGACCATCCCGCAGCGGGTATCCCGCGCGCTGACGCAGGTGGGGCTGGCCTCGAAGGCCACTCATCTGCCGCGGCAGCTTTCGGGCGGGGAGCAGCAGCGGGTCGCAATCGCGCGCGCCCTCGTCAACGACCCCTACTTTCTTCTCACCGACGAGCCGACCGGCAATCTGGACGAGCGCGCAACGCGCGGAGTCTTTCAGCTGCTGCGCGACATCAATGCCGCCGGCACATCGGTGATAATGGCGACTCATGATCTCGAGATCGTTCGCAAGGCAGACGATGCGCGCACGATCGAGCTGAATCATGGGCGCGTGGTGTTCGATTCCGCCGAGACGCCTCCCCCCGAAACGCGCTACACGCCGTTGATCGGACAGCCGGCGATCGGCGGTCCGAACGAAGGAAACTGGCCCGCTCCTCCGAAGGAACGGTAGGTGCTTTCCGTACGCGAGGCGTGGAACGCGAGCAGACGCGCGCCGCTGCTCAGTGCCCTGGGCGTGATCACGATCGCTTTTTCGCTTTTCGCGTTCGGGCTCTTCGCGCTCGTGGCGGTGAACATCAGACACGCACTTCGAGGAATCGAAGAGCGCGTGGAAGTGCGCGCGTTCGTATCCGAAGGAACCCCCGCAGAGGCGATCGCCGCTGCGATGGCGGACATCGCCGCGTTTCCGGAGGTCGCGCGGGTCGATTACGTGTCGCAGGAAGGAGCACTCGAGCGTGCCCGCAAGGACATGGGCGAGTTCAGCGACGTGTTCGAGGAAGCCACGCTGCCGGCTTCTCTCGATATCCATCTGCGGGCTGGTTTGAGAGACCCGGGAACAGTGCGCGCAGTCGCCGAGCGTGTGAAGTCGTACCAGTTCGTGGACGACGTGCGATACGGCGAGGAGTGGGTGGAAAAACTCTACCAGCTGAGAACTGTTGCAGCCGGCACGGGCCTCGGGCTCGGCCTCGCGTTCGCGGCAGTGTCGATGATCATCATCGGAGCGACGATCCGTGTCTCCGTGCTGGCTCGAGCGCGGGAGATCTCAATCATGCGACTCGTCGGCGCAAGCGATGCATTCATTCGCGCGCCATTTCTGATCGACGGCTTCGCGAAAGGAGTTCTCGGCGGATTGCTCGCGCTTTTGCTCACCTGGCTCGCTTACCGAACCATCGACCTCCGTTTCCTCAAGCTCGTCTTCTTCGATCCTCGGCTCGTCGCACTCGGCATTCTTTGCGGCGCGCTGATCGGAGTTGCCGGCAGCGCCACCTCGGTATGGAGTCACCTACGCCGCATCTGAGGCGCGCGGCCATCGCCGTCGCGGTCGTGGTTCTGTCCGTCGGCAATCTGGAGGCTCAGGATCAAGGCGACGCCAGGCTCCGCGCACAGCAGGAGGAGCTTGCTCGCATTCGGCGCGAGCGCGAGGAGCTGCAGCGCCGCATGCGTGGCCTGCAGAGCAAGGTTCACGACATCAGCGAAGAAGTGACCAACCTCGACAGACAGCACAACGCAACCGTGCGGGTGGTGCGCTCGCTCGACCAGCAGCTCACGACTCTCAACGGCGAGGTCGAGCACACAACGGCCAATCTGGTTCGCGCGCAGGACGAGGTGCAGGTGAAACGCGCGGTGCTGCGCAAGCGCCTCGTCGAGATATACAAGCGCGGGCCGCTTTTCTCGTTCCAGGTGATGCTTTCGGCGAGGTCTTTCGGCGATCTCGTCACGCGATACAAGTACCTGCACATACTGGCGCAGCGTGACCGCGCGGTGGTCAGCAGGGTTGACCAGCTCAGGTCCCAGATAATCGGACAGCGGCGACAGCTCGTGTCGCTGCAGAGCGGCGTCGAGCAGAACCGGATTGAAAAAGCCCGCGAAGCGCAACGACTCTCGGCACTCGAGGAAGCGCGGCAGCGAAGCCTCGTGCAGGCGCAGAAGGATACGAAGAAGGCCAGGGACAGGCTGGCACAGCTCGCGCGCAGCGAGGCTCGACTCAACAACGTGATCGCAGGTTTCGAGGCTGCACGCCGACGTGCTGCTTCGCGTCCAAACGCCGCTCCATTGGCACCGAGCACGATTCGCACGAGCGACTACGGCAGACTCGACTGGCCGGTGGACGGCTCCATCATCTACCGCTTCGGGCGGGTGGTGAATCCCAACAATACGACCACGCGGTGGAACGGAATCGGGATCGCAGCATCATCGGGAACCGACGTCAAATCCGTGTCGGCAGGTGAGGTTGTGCTCGCCGATGTGATGGGGACATACGGCAACACCGTGATCATCGAGCACGGTGGTGGCGATTATTCGGTGTACGGATCACTCAGCCGTCTCGGCGTGTCCAGGGGTGCGCGCGTGACCAAGGGCCAGATCATCGGCGCGATCGGAGCGACGGATCCGTCACTTCCGGCTCACCTGCATTTCGAGATCAGACACGGGGGTCCTGCCGTCGACCCGCTGGAATGGCTGCGCGGATCACGCTGAAAAAGGATTCGCGACCGGCGCCCCTCGGCGCTCACATCTCGATCGCCGGCGGGACTCACGAGGCACCGCCGCGCGCAGCGAAGATCGGCGCCACTGCGATGCAGATCTTCACCAAGATGGCAAGCCGGTGGGCCGAGCGCGCCTGCGATGATGAGGAGTGCACTGCCTTTCGCTCGGCAGTCGCGGAAACGGACGTCCGGGAGATGTCTGCGCACGACAGCTATCTCATCAATCTCGCGTCGCCAGATCCGGTGCTTCGTGCGCGCGGGCTCGATTCATTCATCTCGGAGCTGAAGCGGTGCGAGGCGCTCGGACTTCAGTATCTCGTATCGCATCCCGGCAACTACATGGACGACCGCGAAGCGGGACTCGCACGGAATGCGGAAGCGATCGGAATCGCTCTGGAGACAGTTCCTGGACATGCAATGGTCCTCATGGAGACGACTGCGGGCAGCGGCACCGCGATTGGCGCCAGCTTCGAGGAGATGGCCGAGCTTCTCGACCTGATCCCCGTTGCGGTGAGACACCGAGTCGGAGTGTGCGTCGATACCGCGCACATCTTTGCGGCGGGATACGACATTCTCACCGATTACGACGGCGTCATGAGGCGGTTCGACGATGTGCTCGGACTCCCGAGGCTTCGCATGATGCATCTCAACGACTCCAAGGCGCCGTTGGGCTCACGTCGTGACAGACACGAGCTCATCTCGGAAGGCGCGATCCGTGAGCTGCCGTTCCGGCGTATCATGAACGATGAGCGCCTGTCGTGCGTGCCCAAAGTCATCGAGACGCCCAAGCACGAGCCCGACGTCACCGATCGCGCCATGCTCGAGCGTCTCCGCAGCTACATCGAGTGAATCGCGTCGCGCCGATTGACGCAGCGCCCGGAACCAATAGACTTCGCCGGGTATGACCTTCGTGCCTCATTCACGAGTGCTGCCTCGCGGGCTCTGGCGGCCGGCGATTGTTTTCTTCGCCGTCGCGCAGATCTTTCTTGCATTTGCTCCCCTGCTCGAGGGTCGGCAGGGGCCGGATGCGCGAGCGCATGTTGAAGAAGCGGGCACGACCCTCCACCACGCACACAGTGATGCGGACTGCGCCGCTTGCGCCGCGCGCGGTCTTCTCGCTTCTGCTGAACCCGGATCGCGGAACGCCGGCGAATTCTCGCGTGTTCCCTCCCAGCTCGTTCCGGTCTCGGCTACGACCGCCGAGTCGTCCTGGACGTTTCGCTCTCGCTCCCGAGCACCTCCCGTTCTGAGCGCGTAGCAACCCCCGCCCCCAGGCGGGATCCTGATGCAACGCGGGAACGCATCGTGCGAGCCGGCCGAATGGCCTGCCGTATCGTATCTCAAACAAATGAACGGAAACCCATACAATGCGAGGAAGCATACTCCTCTGCGCGATTGGACTGGTCGCCCCCATGATGGCGCAGGCGCAGACGCCGCAAAAGAGAGATTCGCTGGCAAAGGCTGACAGCATCGCGCGCGCGGATTCGATCGCTCTCGTCCGCCAGCTCGAAAAAGAGCTCGGACAGGGATCGAGTGACAGCGGGTCCGTCGCTCAAAACGGACCGCGTGCGACCGGTGGCTACATGAACATCGGCTTCGTCACCCTTGTCGATGCGGGCTGGTCGTCAGAATCGGATGTCGGCGCGCTCGAGCGTGGCGATCACGATCCCAAGGTGCGCGGGTTCACGATGCCCAACAGCGAGCTAAGTCTCGATGGCGCGGTGGATCCCTACTTCAAGGGATTCAGCAACATCGTTTTCAAGATCGGCCCCGATGGCGAAACGGGGGTCGAGCTGGAAGAGGCGTATCTGTTGACGACCTCTCTGCCCGCAAATCTGCAACTGAAGGCGGGCCAGTTCTTCACTGAATTCGGACGCCAGAATCCACAGCACCCCCATTCGTGGGCATTCGTGGACCAACCGTTGATTCTGAATCGAATCTTCGGCCCCGAGGGCCTTCGCAGTCAGGGCCTGCGACTCTCATGGCTTCTGCCGACATCATTCTACACCGAAGCGATGGTCACCGTGGCCAACAGCCTTGGTGGGACGACCTCCAGCTTTCGCTCGGATGAGTCAAGCGAGATTCATGGCGGTGTGCTGGTCTCGCGAGACGTAGAGGGGCTGAAGGACATGTTGATCGCCCCTCGCATAGCCACCTCCTTCGACCTGACGGAAACCCAGACGCTCCTGCTCGGTGCCTCAGCGGCATTCGGCCCGAACAATTCCGGTCCGTCTGCCAGGACTCGCATCTATGGCGTCGACGGCTACTGGAAGTGGAAGCCCGCAGCCGCACAGGCGGGATTTCCCTTTCTGTCGATGCAGGCAGAGGCGCTGACGCGTCGTTACGATGCTGCCGAGAGGGCATTGGAGCAGTCGCCCGATGTCACGCTTCCCGCGGAGACGCTCAAGGACTGGGGTACCTATGCCCAGGTCCTGTGGGGCATCAAGCCGCGCATCGTGGCAGGCCTGCGCGCCGATTGGGACAAGGGCGACGCGGCTGTTTTCGATTCGGAACTCCGCCGAAACCGCTTTCGGGTTTCGCCGAACTTCACGTGGTATCCCACCGAGTTCTCGAAGTTTCGGATGCAATACAACTATGACGATCGCAAGGGGCTCGGCTCAGACCACTCGCTGTGGTTCCAGTTCGAGTTCCTTCTCGGCGCACACGCTGCGCACAAATTCTAAAAGGCAAACGGACACAATGAAAACCATGAAACTTCACAGAATCGCGACCATCGCCGCCATCGTGCTGGCGGCGACCGGCTCCACGGCCGGAGCGCAGCTCCGCGTGGTCGCCACGACGCCGGATCTCGCATCGTTTGCAAGAGAGATCGGTGGCGGCGCGGTGAACGTCACCGCGCTCGCAAAGCCAACAGAGGATCCGCATTTCGTCGATGCAAAGCCGAGCCACATCGTGACACTCAACCGGGCGGATGTGCTGATCGAAGGGGGCGCGGAGCTCGAGCTCGGCTGGCTGCCACCGCTTCTGGAGAATTCACGAAACGCGAGAATCGCCGCCGGAGCGCGGGGCCGCGTCGTCGCGTCGACAGGAATCAGGATGCTCGAAGTCCCGTCGAGCTTCGATCGCTCGAAGGGTGACGTTCACTCACTCGGCAACCCGCACTTCCTCATGGATCCCGTCGACGCGAAGATCGTCGCGCGGAACATCGCCGATCATCTGGCGCAGGTCGATCCGAAGAACGCGGCCATTTACAGGGCGAATCTTGCAAAGTTCAACGCACGAATCGACGCCAAGACCGCCGAGTGGCAGAAAGCTCTTGCGCCGTACCGCGGCTCGAAAGTCGTGACATACCACAAGGATTTCGTGTACTTCGCCAATCGGTTCGGCCTCAATATCGTCGAGGAGCTCGAGCCCAAACCCGGCATCTCTCCATCACCATCGCACCTCGCCAGGGTAATCGGAACGATGAAAGCGCAAAACGCCCGCGTCATCCTGGTTCAGCCGTATCAGAATCGCAGGACAGCTGAGACGGTCGCGCGTCAGACTGGAGCCAAAGTGCTCGACATGCCGCAGCAGCCGGGAGCGCGCCCCAATACAGGAACGTACGTGGAAATGATGGACAACCTCGTCGTGACCCTCGCAAACGGGTTACGGGGGGCGAAATGAATCCCGATTTTCAACTTGCATGGGAAGTGATGAAATGGCCGTTCGTCGCGTGCCTGCTTTTCCCTCCCCTGCTGGTGTATCTCGGGCTTCACGTCGTGAAACGGGAAGTCATCTTCGTCGACCTCGCGCTGGCTCAGGTGGCAACGCTCGGCACCTGCGTTGCGCTCCTGCTGGGCTATCATTTCGACGATCGCGCAACCTTCTGGATCTCGCTCGGTGTGACTTTCGTCGGCGCCGGCTTCTTCAGCTGGTCGCGAAGCAGCAAGAAAGCAGCGGTTCCACAGGAGGCAATTATAGGCATCACCTTCGTGGTGGCAGCTGCCGGTGTGATTCTGCTGCTCAGTCGCGTTGCGGGAGGAAAGGAGGAGCTCGAGCATCTGCTGACGGGTGACATCCTGAACGTGACGAGGGGAGAGATCGGTCAGCGCGCGGTGCTCTTCGCCGCACTCGGCGCCTTCTACGCCGCGTTCCACAGGCGATTCGCTCTCATATCGTCCGACCCTGACGACGCCGCGGCAACGGGGATACGCGTGCGGCTGTGGGACTTTCTCTTCTACGCCGCGTTTGCCCTGGTGGTCGTCAGCTTCGTTCGCATTGCGGGTGTCCTCGTGACCTTCGCATATCTGATCGTGCCGGCAGTGTGCGGGGCAATGCTTGCGGAGCAATGGATGAAGCGTCTGGCGATTGGATGGGCGGTCGCTGTGCTGGCGAGCGTGATGGGTCTTTGGGCGTCGTTCAAAATGGATCTGCCTACGGGGGCGGCGATTGTAGTTGCGTCAGGTCTGCTTCTCGCCGTCGTCAGCGTCGCCGGATCGATACGGGCGCGAATGAGGTGAATCGCGCGGCTGTATAGGTGCCGTAACTCAGCGGTTAGTCGTAATTTGCAGGGTCAATACGGCACTCAATGAAGCGACAAGACGCTCTCGACTATCACTCCTCGGGGCGGCCGGGAAAGATCGCTGTCGTTCCCACGAAGCCGCTCAACAACCAGCGCGACCTCGCACTCGCCTACTCGCCCGGAGTAGCCGAGCCGTGCCTCGAGATACAGAAGAACCCTGAGGACGCATACAAGTACACCGCCCGCGGCAACCTCGTCGCCGTAGTGACCAACGGCACCGCCGTTCTCGGGCTCGGCAACATCGGCGCGCTGGCTGGCAAGCCGGTGATGGAGGGAAAGGGAAACCTCTTCAAGCAGTTCGCGGACCTGGACGTCTTCGACCTCGAGGTCGGATCGGAGGATCCGGATGACGTGATCCGCTTCTGCCAGCTGCTCGAGCCAAGCGTCGGCGGGATAAACCTCGAGGATATCCGGGCGCCAGACTGTTTCTATATAGAAGAGAAGCTGCGCGAGACTCTACGCATCCCGGTTTTCCACGATGACCAGCACGGAACCGCCATCATCTCCGGCGCTGCGCTGCTGAACGCGCTCGAGATCACCGGCAAGGATATAGGCGAGGTCCGGTGTGTGTTCTCGGGCGCCGGAGCCGCCGCTATCTCCACAGCCGAGCACTACGTTCGCCTCGGCGTGAAGAGGGAGAACATTCTGCTGGCGGATCGACAGGGAGTCGTCCACAAGGACCGTGCGGGAAAAATGGATCCCTACAAGGCGCGCTTCGCGAACGAGACGACCGCTCGCACAATTGCCGATGCACTCGAGGGTGCCGATGTGTTCGTCGGCCTTTCCATCGCCGGCGCCGTCACCGGCGCGATGATCGCGAAGATGGCACCCAATCCGATTGTCTTCGCGCTGGCCAATCCCGAGCCGGAGATCCTGCCCGACGAAGTTCGCGCCGTTCGCTCCGACGCCATCATAGCAACCGGACGCAGCGACTTTCCGAACCAGGTCAACAACGTTCTGGGATTCCCGTTCATTTTCCGTGGAGCGCTCGACTCTCGCGCGACCGAGGTGAACGAGGCGATGAAGATGGCGGCGACGCGAGCGCTCGCGCTCCTGGCAAAGGAGGACGTTCCCGAAAGCGTGTCGCGCCTGTACGGCCTCAGCTCGGTGAGATTCGGGCCTGAGTATCTGATTCCCTTCCCATTCGACCCGCGCATCCTCCTCTGGGTGGCGCCGGCTGTCGCATGGGCGGCGGTCGCGAGCGGAGTCACCAGGAAGTTCATCGACCTCGACGACTACCGCGAGGAGCTGGAGGCGAGACTCGGCCGGGCACGCGGCGTGATGCGCGGAATCATCAACCGCGCGGTCCGCGATCCGAGAAAAGTGGTGTTTCCCGAGGGCGAGGAGCCAAAGGTGATCCGTGCAGCGCAGCTCATCGTGGATGAAGGAATCGCCGAGCCCATTCTGCTCGGGAATCCGGATACGATTGCGCGCATTGCGAAGGAAAACGGAATCCCACTGGCCGGCATCTGCATAGAGGATCCGGCGACGTCGGCCAGGCGCGAGGCCTATGCTGATTATCTGTGGCGCAGACGTCAGCGAAAAGGCCTGAGTCTGGGCGAAGCTCACCAGCTTCTCTTCAGCGGAAACTACTTCGGCTCTGTGATGGTTGCGCACGGGGATGCGGACGCACTCGTGTCCGGCGTGAACATGCATTATCCCGAGACGATTCGACCCGCACTCCAGGTAATCGGAGCGCATCCGAAGGCTGAAGTGGTGAGCGGCCTCTACATGCTCGTGTTCGAGAAACATGTTATCTTTTGCGGCGACACCACGGTGAACATCGATCCGACGGCCGAACAGCTCGCTCAAATCGCGTATTCGGCCGCAAGGATCGTTCGCACGTTGGGGATCACGCCGCGCATCGCGATGCTCTCCTTCTCGAACTTCGGGTCAGTCCGCCACCCCGATGCGGAGAAGGTGGCGCGCGCGGTGCAGCTCCTCAGAGCGCGCGATCCGTCGATCGTGGTGGACGGGGAGATGCAGGCCGACACGGCGCTCGACGAAGAGCTGCTGAAATTGGCGTATCCGTTCAGCTCGCTGAGCGAGAGGGCGAACGTGCTGATCTTTCCGAACCTGAGCGCTGGTAACATCGCGTACAAGCTTTTGAATCATCTCGGCGGCGCGACGGCGATCGGACCGATTCTCGTCGGGATGAACCGGCCGGTGCATGTGCTCGAGCGCGGCGCCGATGTACAGGACATCGTGAACATGGCGGCGGTCGCGGTGATGGACGCCCAGTCGCGGGGGAATCCGGTGCGGGCGCGGAATGTGATCGCCGAAGAAACACTGCGGACTGCTGACTCACAGAAGGGGCATGGATCGAATGGCGACTGAGATGAAACCTGTGCGGGCGACAGTGCAGCGTGAGAGCAGCATCGGTCTCACGCGACAGGGACTGAAGCCCGCTGGGCGCGTGCACTGGAACCTCGTGGCGCCGGAGCTGATGCAGGCCGCGGCAAGGCGCAGCGAGGGGGAATTCGCGGCGCGCGGTCCCTTCGTTGCCATCACTTCTCCGCACACAGGCCGATCGCCAAACGACAAGTTCGTCGTCAAGGAACCCTTGTCCGAAAAGGACGTGGACTGGGGCAAGGTCAATCAGCCATTCCCGGCTGAGAAGTACGCGCTGCTTCTCGCCGATGTGCGCGTGTACCTCGACGCGCGCGAGGAGCTTTTCGTTCAGGACCTGTACTGCGGCGCCGATCCCGCATATCGGCTCTCGGTCCGTTACGTATCGCCGAACGCGTGGCACATGGCGTTCGTGCGCAACATGTTCATCCGCCCCGGGCTGACCGACCTGCCGACCTTCGATCCGAACTTCACGGTGCTTC
>JBDTRZ010000076.1:0-15409 GCA_039931395.1 Gemmatimonadales bacterium | reverse complement strand
AGCGATGATGTTTTCGGGAGGAAGCTCGGGAGTGACTCGGCACATCGCGGATGTCAGTGACGCATTCGTCAGCACGAGCGTGCGCTCAGGCGGAACAATGTCTTCGAGCCTGCTCAATGTTTCGACGAGCATCGGTTTGTTGCTCACCAGAGGCAGCAGCTGCTTCGGTCGGTCAGGAGTGCTGAGAGGCCAGAAGCGCGAGCCCACACCTCCCGCGAGAATGACGGCCCATCTAGTCATTCAATGCGCTCGCAGAATCACCTGCGGTGTCGTCAGTGTCGACTCCGGTGAGATGCGCGATCAGCGCATAGAGCCTCTTGGGACTGAATGGCTTGGTTAGGAATTCGGTCGCGCCGCTTTTTCTCGCCTCGCGCTCGTACTCTTCCTGTCCGGCCGCAGTGAGGATGATGCATGGGATGCTCTTCCACCTCTCGTTGTTCCTGATTCGCTCCAGCACGTCCAGCCCGCTCATTCGCGGCATCATCAGGTCGAGGACGACGAGGTCGACGCGGTCTTCCTCCTCGAGGATGTCGACGGCTTCCTGACCATCGAATGCCAGCGTCACCCTGAACGGACCCTGTTCCATCTTGATCTTGATGATCCGCCCTATGTGCGCCTCGTCGTCGGCGACGAGGACGTGGCGCTCCTCGATATCGCTTTGCGTCATTCTGTTCTAGAAGAGTCGCGCGATCGACTCGCGGTGTCTGCGCATGTCGTACAGGAGACTCGCAAGATCGGCCGACCGGGTAGTGAGAACGCACAGGATCGCATCGTCGCCGACCGATGACACGACCGCGTATCCGTCCTCGTGCTCGATGAGGGCGACTCGCATCGAGCCTTTGCGGGTCACGAGCCCGATATCGTCCGCCGAGGCAACGATTCCGGGAATTCGTGCTGCCAAACCTTCAGCGTCGAGCTCGATCGTGGACTGGCTGTCGATGAGTAGCCCGTCACGGCCGAGCACCACAACGGCCTGGATGCCGGCCCGCTGGCGAATGGCGACTGTGAGGTCGCGAATGGTCGGCATCAGGACTCCGTCGAGAGTGTTGCGAATCTGAGCATCGCTGGAAATCTAGTCAAGCGTATTCGCTTGAACTGCCATGAGTTACAGGGTATTATCGAAAACCGGGACGGCTCTGTCGTCCCACTTCCTTTAATGCAGGTTATGACCCCTCGCAAATTCGCTCTGGCGATGCTCGCCGGCGCATCCTTCCTGTCCGCCTGCGGCGACCCGCAATCCCTGCTGGCCCGGCTGCCGACCGTTGCGGATGTCTACACGATCTTCGCGCTCAGCGGAACTCCGGCCTCGTACCCGAGCGGGATCAACACGTATGTCCGGGCTGCCGTTCGCGTGGACGGCAATGCCGCGTTCGACGTTGCATTCGATCTCGACTCCGCGGGACACGTCGTGGTTTATCCAGTGCAGAAGGTGGTGTCCTCGCCGGGTGGCAGCCGGCACGTGGGGCTGCGGAAAGTCCCTGGGCCGTTTGGTGCTGTCACCATTGCGCCGGAGGGTACATACGCAGATTCGGCCATTGTCCTTTCGGATTCCACCCAGGTGGTCGTCGTGCAGTCTGTCCGCAACGGCGGCAACGACGTGTGCCAGTTCGACATCTCTCCGTACATCTATGCGAAGATGTCCGTGGATTCCGTCGTGGTCTCGACGCGAACCATCTTCGTTCAGACGGTGCTGGACCCGAACTGCGGCTTCAGGTCCTTCGAGGCGGGCATTCCCGCAAAATAGGCAATGCACGACCTGCGCATGATCCGCGAGCATATCGAGCTGCTTCGCGACGGCATGCGTCGTCGCGGGAAGCTCGATGCGCTTGCGCCGATCATCGACCGCGCTCAGGCCGTCGATTCCGAGCGCCGCGGGCTCATCCAGGCCATCGAAGAGCGAAAGGCCGCGCGCAACTCCATGAGCCAGGAGGTCGCGCGGAGAAAGCGCTCCGGTGAGAGCGTTGACGAGTTGCCCTCCCAGTCCCGCACGCTCGGCGAGGAGATATCGCATCTCGAGGCGGAGCTGGCGACACTCGAGGCCGAGCTCCAGCGCGCAATGCTCGAGATCCCGAACATCACGCTCCCGGATGTTCCCGAGGGCGGCGAAGAGTGCAATCGACAGATTCGCTCGTGGGGCACTCCGCGCGACACAGCGGGCCTCAAGCCTCATTGGGATATCGGCGTATCGCTCGGACTGATCGACTTCGAGCGCGGCGCGAAGATCTCGGGGTCGGGATTCATTGTCTTCCGCGGCAAGGGCGCGCGTCTGGTGCGCGGTCTCATGAACTTCATGCTCGACCTTCATACCGCCGAGCATGGGTACGAGGAGGTGTGGGTCCCCGTCGTGGTGAATCGCGCGTCGATGACCGGCACGTCCCAGTTGCCGAAGTTCGAGGACGACATGTACGCGATTCGGGATGACGACCTGTTTCTCATACCGACCGCCGAAGTGCCCGTCACGAACCTTTTTGCGGGAGAGATTCTCTCGGCATCCGACCTGCCGCGCGCGATGACCGCGTACACCCCGTGTTTTCGCCGGGAAGCGGGAGCGCACGGCAAGGATACACGCGGCCTCATTCGCGTCCACGAGTTCGACAAGGTCGAGCTCGTGCGCTACGCGACTCCGGAATCGTCCGCTGACGAGCTCGAGCTGCTCACGCTCCAGGCGGAGAAAGTGCTTCAGCTGCTCGGCCTTCCATACAGGGTCGTTCTGCTCGCTGCGGGAGATACGGGCTTCGCCAGCGCCAAGACTTACGATCTGGAAGTCTTCGCTCCCGGAGCCGGAGTGTGGCTCGAGGTCTCCTCCTGCAGCGTATTCACCGATTTCCAGGCGCGGCGCGCGAACATTCGATACCGCCCCGCCGAGGGCGGCAAGCCGCGTTTCGTGCACACTCTCAACGGTTCAGGCGTCGCCTTTCCGCGGGTCATCGCGGCGATCGTCGAGCACTACCAGAATGCGGACGGCACTGTGGACGTTCCGGATGTGCTGCGACCGTATCTGGGAACCGACAGGCTCGACTGAGCCGTGCGGCGGCTCGCACCTGTCACGTTCGCGTCGGTCTGCGTCGCCGCGCTTCTCCTGTGGTATGTCATCTACACGCAGGGCGTGGTGCGTGAGCTGAGGCGCGAGGCATCGCGCGTCGGCGTCATGTATGCCCGCGTCTACGACGGGCTGAACGACCCGGGGCCAGATGCTGCCAACGCCGCGCTCCTGGACCTGTCGCGCCATATCCGCGAGTCGGGAGTACCGCTGATCATCACCGACTCCAAAGGCAATCCCACAGCCTCCGCTAACCTTCCACGTGAGCTGCCGCTGGATTCGCGAGAGATCCGCGAGTTCGTCCGCGACCTCGACCGGCAGAACCGTCCAATTGCCGAGGGCGACGTGGGAACGGTTCACTTCGGCAACACGCCGCTCGTGCGCGGGCTCCGCATCATACCGCTCCTGCAGTCGCTGCTCATCGGCATGTTCCTGCTCGCCGGCGCATATGCCCTTCGCACACGCGGCCGCGCCGACCGCGAGCAGATCTGGGCCGGAATGGCGCGCGAGTCAGCGCACCAGCTCGGCACACCGATCTCGAGCATGAGCGGATGGATCGAGCTGCTGCGTGAAGCGGGGGGCGATCCGATGACCGAGAGCGCACTGACTCACATGGATGGCGATCTCGAGAGGTTAAAGCGTGTCGCCAATCGATTCGAGCGCATCGGACGCCCGCCGAGAAGGCAGCAGGTGGATGTCGGCGAGCTTGTCGACCGGGTGGCGGCGTATTTCCGGGCGCGTGTCCCGACTCTCGCTCAGCGCGTGACGGTAGTTTCTTCGCGAGGTGATGGACCGCTGATGGTCAACGGTGACCCGGTGCTTCTCGAATGGGCGATCGAGTCGCTCGCCAAGAACGCGATCGACGCGCTTGCCGGCCGTGATGGGCAGGTGGAGATGAGTGCGACGGCCCTTCCCGAGGGACGCGTCCGCGTTCGCGTGGCCGACAACGGCCCCGGTGTGCCGCGCGAGCTAGGCAAGCGGATCTTCGAGCCGGGGTTCAGCACCAAGGAGCACGGATGGGGCATCGGGCTTCCGCTTGCCCGGCGGATCGTGCGCGACAATCATGGCGGCGAGCTTCTGCTGACACCCTCTGAACGTGGAGCGACCTTCGATATTATCTTGAGTTGATGAACGAGACTCAGGATGCCACCGGGCCCTCCGCTTCTCCCGGTGACGCCGAGCCACTCGCGCGGCTCAATCCCGCACAGCGCGAAGCCGTCCTGCACTACGAAGGTCCGCTCCTCGTGATAGCCGGCGCCGGCTCGGGCAAGACGCGGGTTCTGACGACGCGCATCGCCCGGCTCATAGAGCATCACGCTGTAGATCCGTCGCGCATCCTCGCTGTCACGTTCACCAACAAGGCCGCCGGCGAGATGCGACAGCGCATCGCAAAGCTCGTGAAGAGTGACCTCAAGTCGATGTGGTGCGGAACCTTTCACGCGATCGGTGCGCGGATGCTTCGAGCCCATGCTCCGTGCGTCGGTCGCACCGCCAATTTCACGATCTACGATGAAGACGACACGCTCGGCATCGTGAAGCGGGTGATGGAGAGAGTGGGCGTATCTCCCCGGCAATGGACGCCGAAGTCGATAGCGTCGCTCATCTCGGACGCGAAGAACGGCCTCGTCACTCCCGCAGAGTATGAATCCGTTGCGCTCGATCCGCTGTCTCGTGCCGCTGCCTCGGTGTACCGGGAGCTTGAAGGTGCTTTGCGCGCCGCGAATGCCGTGACCTTCGACGATCTGCTGGTTCTGCCTGTCCAGGTGTTGCGGGAGCAGCAGAACGTGCTCGAGCGTTACCGCGACAAGTTCAAGTTCATCCTGGTGGACGAGTACCAGGATACGAACCGGGCTCAATTCCAGTTCATCAAGCTTCTCGGTTCCGGTCATGGAAACGTCGCGGTCGTCGGCGACGACGATCAGTCGATCTACGGCTGGCGCGGTGCAGACATCCGGAACATCCTCGACTTCGAGAAGGAGTTCTCCCCGGCGAAGGTCGTCAAGCTCGAGGAGAACTATAGGTCGACGCCCGCCATTCTCGACGTTGCCAATGCCGCGATCAGCGCGAACGACAGCAGGCGCGGCAAGACACTCCGCGCGACGCGTACGGGCGGCGAGAGCGTGACCCTCTGGGCGACGCTCGATGAGCGCGATGAAGCTGACCTGGTCGTCGACGAGATCCGGTCGAGACAGGCGCTGGAGAAGCGCGAATTGCGCGAGTTCGCCGTTCTTTACCGCACGAATGCCCAGAGCCGTGCCATCGAAGATTCGCTGCGCAAAAACACGATTCCGTACCGCCTCGTCGGCGGAGTCCGCTTCTACGACCGCAAGGAGATCCGCGATCTCATGAGCTACCTCAAGCTGATCGCGAATCCCTCCGACAACGAAGCGTTCCGCCGCGCAGTCACGGTTCCGAGGCGCAAACTCGGCGAGACCACGATCGAATCGCTCGCCGGAATCGCGCGAGCTGCGAGTGTACCGATGCTCGAGGCTGCCTCGCGTCCGGATCTCCTCAGCTCGATGCGCGGCGCCGCTCAGGCCGGTCTCCAGGAGTTCGCTGCACTGATTCTGCGACTGCGCCAGCGCGCGACCGAGGCGAGCGTGGATGAGCTGCTCCGTGAGCTCGTGGATGCGATCCGTTACGGCGACTATCTGCAGGCGGATTCGCCGGAGACAGCGCGAGACCGAAGCGAGAACGTAAGCGCGCTGATCGATGGAGCAGCTGAAACGGTTGTCGAGGACGGCGGGGAGGTCGGACTCACACCGCTCGATCATTTCCTGCAGCGCGCGATGCTCGTCGCCGGAGTCGATGCGCTCGATCCGAATGCCGACGCAGTGAGTCTCATGACCCTTCACAACGCCAAGGGTCTGGAGTATCCCGTTGTTTTTCTCACGGGCCTCGAGGACGGTCTTTTTCCCACCATCAACTCCATCGAGAACCGCGACAAGCTCGAGGAGGAGCGTCGACTGTTTTACGTGGGCATCACCCGCGCTGAGCGGAAGCTCTATCTCTCGTTCGCGGAGAGCCGGCGCCGCAACGGGCAGATGATGCCATCGATCAAGTCGCGATTCCTCGGCGACATTCCCGCAGAGATGCTCGAGGAGAAAAGGACTATCAAGGTCCGCTCGAGCGGGCGATCGGCATATTCCCGCGACGCTGCTCCTCGTGGTGGCACCTTCGGCCAGACTGCCTGGCGCGGAGGACCTGCACGCCAGACGTATGACGTGCCCGTCTGGAAGGTGGCGAAGCCGGCAGCGGATCAGGCCGCCGAGGAATCCGGACCAAGATACGTCACCGGTGAGCGCATCACCCACAAGCTGTTCGGCGCCGGAAGGATCGAAGAGCTTTCCGGGACAGGGCGCGACGTAAAAGCGGTGATCGAGTTCGACGATGCCAACGTTGGGCGCAAGACAATCAAGCTCGCATACACAACTCTCGAGCGGGGACGAAACTGATGGCAGTCACCCACGACGACGTCCGCCACGTCGCCGAGCTCGCGCGGCTTGCGGTCAGTGACGAGCGCCTGGATCATCTCGTCGCCGAGCTCAACGGGATTCTCGTTCACATGGACGTGCTTTCCCAGGTCGACACGAACGATGCAGAGCGCGCGATCGCCACTCCGGCGGAAAGCACGCCGCTTCGGTCGGATGCGAGTGGTCCGCTCAAGCTCGAGCAGCCCATAGCCTCCTTCGCTCCCGAGATGCGCGACGGATTCTTTATCGTGCCGCGCCTGGCGTCGCACGAAGACAGCGCCGATCGCGCGCCATGAACACTGCCGATTATGCCGCGCTCTCCGCGGTATCGCTCGCGGCCCGAGTGGGGGAGGGAGATCTCGCCCCCCTCGACGCAGTGGAGGCAAGCTTCGCGCGCGCTGCCGAGGCGGGCGCGGGGGCCGACGCGATGAATCTGATTCTCTGGAGCGACAGGGATCTTGCGAAGCGCGATGCGGCGGGACTCGCCAGGGGAATGGGCATCGCCGGATCGGGCGGTCGGCTGGCTGGAGTTCCGATCGCGGTCAAGGACAACATCGCCACACTCGGCCTTCCGACAACGTGCGCATCGAAGATTCTCGCGGGCTATGTCAGTCCCTACGAGTCGACCGCGATCACGCGGCTTCGCGAAGAGGGTGCGATTGTAGTCGCGAAGACCAACATGGATGAGTTCGCCATGGGGTCGTCCACCGAGAACAGCGCCTACGGTCCCGCTCGCAATCCGCACGACGTGCGTCGCGTCACCGGCGGATCGTCGGGAGGCTCTGCGGGTGCCGTCGCGGCTGGAATCACGCCGTTGGCGCTTGGCTCGGAGACCGGCGGCTCGGTGCGCCAGCCCGCCGCGTTCTGCGGGATTGTCGGAGTGAAGCCGACATACGGCCGCGTAAGCCGCTATGGTCTCGTCGCGTTCGCTTCCTCGCTGGATCAGATCGGTCCGATGGCGCGAAACGTCGACGATGCGGCACTCGCCACCGAGATCATCGCCGGGATGGATCCGAAGGATTCGACGAGCTCGTCCGTTCGAGTCGGATCGTATCGCGACCAGTTCCTTTCGCTGGCCACATCTCCTGCGCCGCTCGACGGAGTCACCATCGGCGTTCCTGAGGAATATTTCCCGGAGAATCTCGACACTGACATACGCCGGCTCTGCGAGCGCGCGATCGACGCGTTCAAGTCGCTTGGTGCGAAGGTCGTGGACGTCTCGCTGCCGCACACACCGCTGGCGATTCCGGTCTACTACATCGTGGCGCCCGCGGAGGCGTCGTCGAATCTCGCGCGATTCGACGGTGTGCGTTATGGATTCCGCGCTTCGGGTGCGTCCACGCTGCGCGACCTCTACGCGATGACGCGCTCCGAGGGATTCGGCCCGGAAGTGACGCGCCGAATTCTGCTCGGTACGTATGTGCTCTCCGCCGGATACTACGACGCCTACTATAAGAAAGCTCAGGCCGTGCGAGCGCTCATCACGCGTGATTTTCACCAGGTGTTCGGCCAGAAGGTGGATGCTCTGTTCACACCGACCACGCCGTCACCTGCCTTTCCGATCGGCGCAGTAACCGATCCCTATGAGATGTACCTGAGCGACATCTTCACGGTCACCGCCAATCTCGCCGGCGTTCCCGCTATCTCCCTTCCAATCGGGCGGAGCACCGGACTCCCGGTCGGTGGACAGATCATGGCGGGACATTTTCAGGAAGCGACGATGTTCCGGGTCGCATACGCGCTCGAGGCCGCCCTTGGAGCGGAGGCACACCAGTGACTGCCGACGCCTACGAGATGGTTGTCGGCCTCGAGGTCCATGTTCAGCTCAAGACGACGAGCAAGGCATTCTGTGGATGCTCGACAGACTTTGGTGCCGCTCCGAATGTGAACACGTGCCCCATCTGCCTCGCTCTTCCCGGTGCGTTGCCGGTTCTGAATGAGAAGGCAGTGGAGCTCGCCTCCAGAGCTGCGCTCGCCCTCGGCTGCACCTTGAACACAGTCTCGATTTTCGCGCGCAAGAACTACTTTTATCCCGATCTGCCCAAGGGATATCAAATATCCCAGTTCGACCGCCCTCTGGCGAGCGACGGCAGTCTCAGGATCGATGCCGGAGACGGCGAGCGGGCGATTGGAATCACTCGCGTTCACATGGAGGAGGATGCCGGCAAATCGCTGCACGACCGGTATCCCGGCGCGACAGCGATCGATCTGAATCGTGCGGGAGTTCCTCTGATCGAGATCGTCAGCGAGCCCGACATGCGATCGTCAGCCGAGGCCGGGGCATATTTGCGGACGCTGCGACAGATCCTTCACTACCTCCGCGTCAGCGACGTCAGCATGGAGGAGGGAAGTCTTCGCGTCGATGCCAACGTCAGCGCGCGCCCGCGCGGACAAAAGGAGCTCGGCACCAAGACGGAGGTGAAGAACATGAACTCCTTCTCCGGAGTCGAGCGTGCGCTCGACTTCGAGTTCGCGCGGCAGCGCGCGATTCTCGAGCGCGGTGAAAAAGTTTCGCAGCAGACGCTCTTGTGGGACGCAGCAAAAGGCGAGGCGCGTGTCAGCCGCACCAAGGAAGGAAGCCATGACTATCGCTACTTTCCTGAGCCTGACCTGGGCCCCCTGGTTCTGGATGCCGCCTGGATCTCCGGAATCAAGGCGGCGATCCCGGAGCTGCCCGCGGAGCGAAAGAAGAGAATGGCTGAGGAGTACAAGCTCTCCGCCGAAGACATCGAGCAGCTGACCGCGCATCCAGCGCTCGCCGACTACTACGAGAGCACCGCGCGGAAATCGGGTGATCCCAAGGCGTCAGCGAACTGGGTGATGGGCGAAGTGCAGGCGACACTCAATGCTTCGGGAGGATCGTTTGACAATCTTCGCGTTCGGCCGGCTGATCTCGCGCAGCTCATCAAGCTCGTGAGTGATGGGCTCGTGAGCCACGCGGCCGCGAAGAAGATTTTCTCGCTGATGGTCGAGACAGGAAAACCCGCAGCGCAGATCGCGCACGACGAGTCGCTCCTTCAGGTGGGCGACGACAGCGCGCTTGCCGGTTGGATCGATGAAGTGCTTTCCGAGCATCCGGAAGAGGCTGCGCGGTATCTCGCCGGCGAGCGAAAGCTTCAGGGCGTGCTGGTGGGTTTCGTCATGAGGAAGTCGGGCGGGAAAGCCGACCCGAAGCGGGTGAATCAGCTGCTCATGTCCCGGGCTGGAGCCGGGTAGACCGGCTCTCCCAGCTTTGCGGAGTAGTTCAGGGGGGAATCCGGCATGCCGAAGTATGCCCGCGCCCGCTCGGCGACGTTCGAATCGTCCCCACCCCTGAGAGCGGCGCGACGAACGCGCTTCGCCTCACGCAGCGCACTGAGTCCCGCCGGATCGAGCAGGAATGGCTCAGCGGAATCGAATCGGTTGAACAGGTCGAGGATGAACTCGTACGAGCGCGTCATGTAAGCGCCCACTTCCTGCTGCGGCAGATCCCATCTGCTTTTTTCGGATACCATCTGGAAGATCCGCTGCCATGATTCGGTGTCGGTCACGTACACCATGCCGCGGAAGATCCGACGATTCGTCGACGTGCTGAAGATGGTCGGGCTCAGGATGCGGTCGAGATGCCCGTCGGACGCCGAATGATCGAGCAGTATGATCTCTCTTGCGCGCCTGCTGAACCGCTCACCGACGTGAATGTCGATGCGGCTCTCCCAGTAGCTGTGGCCGAGCGCAGCCGTGGTCGAGGTGATCGCCAGCTGATGGGGAACGAAATAGTTGTGGGCCACGGTGTCAGCCGCGAGGTGGGCGAGATACCCGAGCCCGAACGCGCGCATCGATTCGGACCCTGCCTCCTCGTAGATCTCCAGTCCCACGTTCCACGAATGGCAGTGGCGGCCGGCGGCAGCGTACTTCTTCGCGATGCTCGTGTCGGCGGCGATGCTTCCGTAGAGAAAATCGTACGGAAACGCGGCGATGATCTGAGCGATCGACACGGGGAGCAGAGAAAGCGATCGCATGACCGCCTCGCCCAGGAAGATGTGTGTCCCGGGCGTCCAGGCGTGAGCGGTCGCGGGTGTCGCGGCGATCGCGACAAGAGCCACGACCGCCGCGCACAACAGAATCACAAGAGGCTGTCTCGCGGACAGCCGGCGAGACAATCTAGATCCCGATCCGCTTTCGCTGCCGCCGGACCGCTTTGCGGAGATCGCTCATCTCGGCGCGGACGACGTCGTTGATCGCTTCGCGCGCTCCATCGACGTACTCGCGCACCGATTCGGTGATCTCTTCCACGGGGACGGAGTCCACGAGCTCCTCTCCACGATCGCGTGCGGCGCGGTAGCCGCGTGCCGAGCGTTCACCTGCCCAGCGAGCTCCATCGAGACCACGGTCAGCTACCCAGCGCGCGCCGGGCGCAGCGCGGCCACCCGCCCACTGCGCGCCGCCGAGTCCGGCAAGAGCGGCCCACTTCGCTCCCTTGCCCGTGGCGCTCACGATGGGGCCGATCGGGCGCCGGCCGCTCGGACCGGTGCGGAAGATCAGCGTTACGACAGCTCCGACCGCAGCGCCCAACAGCGCCGCAGTCAGAAGGTCGAACTGCTGCTCACGCTCTTCTTCCGGGTTCGTCTCGCGGACGGACGCGCGGGCGCGGCTTCTCCCACTCGGCGTCGCCTTCAATGTATCTGCCATCCAGATCCTCCTCCTTTTCGAATGCCTCATTGATGCCGGTGCGAACACCTCGCAGCGTCGACGCAGTGGACACGAAAGCTCCTTCCGCTTCCTCCTGCACGACGGCGAGCAGAGCGTTGAGCTCCTTCATCCGGTCCTCGGCCGCGGCGATTGTCGCGACCAGCTTCTGGTTCGCCGACGCGATTGTCTGGCTGACCTGCTGTATGTCCACTCTGACCGACGTCGAGATGTAGTTCACGTTGTCGGCGATCGTGCTCGCGTGACGCATGATCGGATTGATGTCCCCGTAGATCCGGTCGAGCATGTTACTCACCTTCGCGTAGCTCTTCCGGAAATTCCAGGCGGCCGGCACGAGCGCCACCGCCAGGACGAGGAGCGCAATCGACGCCAGGCCACTGGCATAGGTCGTGACCTTGTCGAACGTGCTGGGCTCCGGCTGAACCTGCCTGGTGATGATGGTGTCAGGAAGCGTTGCGACCGCCTGGAGCAGCCAGTGTCCTCCGGTCATCAGCCATGCCGTCATGCGCCGCTTGTGTGCAAGGGTAAGGCCATCCGCGGACCAGGTTTCGTGGGACGGTACGAAGAGTGCTACGATGAATATATTAGCGTAACGCGACGGTGTCCGCAGATCCCCGCGCGCCCAGTCCTTCCCGAGCTTCCCCATACAGATGAGAGAAATGCCTGCCGTTCAATATGTCGTCGAGGGCGGTCGTACCCTCCACGGATCGATTCGCCCATCGGGGAACAAGAACGCCGCGCTCCCCATCGTCGCCGCTGCGCTGCTCTCCGAGAGCCCGGTCAATCTGGACAACGTCCCTCACATCCGGGACATCGAGACGCTCATCGAGCTGATCGCGTCGGTAGGCGCTTCGGCGGTGTGGACTGGCGACCATTCGCTTCGCATCGAGGCGCACAACCTTTCCGCGCGAGATCTCGACCCCGATCTGTGCGCGAAGATCCGCGCGTCGATTCTTCTGGCCGCGCCACTCCTCGCGCGCTGTGGCGAGATAATTCTTCCGCCCCCGGGCGGCGACGTGATCGGACGGCGCCGGCTCGACACGCACTTTCTCGCGCTGGAGCAGCTGGGCGCCAAGGTCACGCTGGAGGAAGGGCTTCTCCGCCTCTCGGTGAAGGCCTTCCGCGGCGCCGACGTGTTTCTCGACGAGCCCAGCGTCACGGCGACGGAGAATGCGCTGGTGGCCGCGTGCGCGGCTTCGGGCCGCACGATACTTCGCAATGCGGCGAGCGAGCCGCATGTGCAGGACCTCGCGCTGTTTCTTCGTGCGCTCGGCGCCCATATCGAGGGCGCCGGCACGAACTGCATCACAATCGATGGGGGCAGGCCGCTTGGAAAGTCCGAGGTCTCATACCGCATCGGCCCGGATCACATCGAAGTTGGATCCTTCATCGGTCTCGCCGCTGTCACGCGGTCCGAGCTGCGCATCGAGCAGGCCGGAATCGAGCACCTGAGATCGACGCGAATGGGTTTCGAGCGTCTCGGAATCGTCTGCGAGGTCGACGGCGACGATCTGATAGTTCCCGCCAAACAGACACTCCGAATTCAGGCGGACATGGGCGATCACGTGCCAAAGCTGGAAGACCAGCCCTGGCCGGCGTTCCCCGCGGATACCATGTCGATAGCGATCGTGACGGCGACGCAGTGCGAGGGACTCATCATGATGCACGAGAAAATGTTCGAGTCCCGGCTGTTCTTCGTCGACAAGCTCATCGCGATGGGAGCGAAGATCGTCCTGTGCGATCCTCACCGCGCGCTCGTTGCCGGCCCTTCCAAGCTTCGCGGCTCAACCCTCGACTCTCCCGACATTCGAGCAGGAATGGCGCTGCTCATCGCCGCGCTTTGTGCCGAAGGCAAGAGCGTCATCAACAACGTGGGGCAGATCGAGCGAGGGTACGAGCGCATCGACCACCGTCTCCGCCAGCTTGGCGCTTCGGTCGACCGGGTCGCAGACCGTCGGAAGTGAGCCTTCAGAAGGAAGCGGTCGCGGAGCTCGCCGGATTCGGCGTCCACGCCTTCACCACCACCCGAGAGGCCGGCACTTTCAGGCTGTCGGGTCCCGATCCCGTCGGCGAGGTGATGTCGCGGTGGACCGCGCTGCAGGACGACCTCTCGGAGTACGCGCGGCGCACCGTCATCGGCCGCCAGGTGCATGGATCGCACGTGATCACGCATCGCGGCGGCTGGGAGGGACTCCTCCGAACTGGTGAAGCCGACGGCCATCTTGCCGCGGAGCGAGGCATCATCCTCACAGTGTCCATTGCGGACTGTGTCCCGGTGTTCATCGCGCACTCGAGCGGGATCGTCGCGCTTCTGCATTCCGGATGGCGGGGAACCGTCGGCCGCATCATCGACGCGGGGATCGAAGCGTACGGCCGCCTCGGGATTCCACCCGATGAGCTCAAGGTCCACCTCGGACCATCGATCTGCGGCCGCTGTTATGAGGTGAGCGCGGAAGTGCGCGCCCAGCTGACCGGTCAGCCGGCGACCCGGCCGGGTAACGTGGACATCCGCTCGCTCATTGCCGAGCACGCGCGCGAGCTCGGCGTGAGCGACATAACTGTTAGCTCCGACTGCACTCGCTGCGACAACGATCGGTTCTTCTCTCATCGCGCGGGCGACACGGGACGGCAGCTCGCTGTCATAGTTGCCGGCATCAACTTGACCATGGCTGAGTCGCGGTTCAGTTAGAGAATTGCGCAATGCGTACTGATTGCGCATTGGGGAACCCTGCGCGCATTGGGGATCAAATGCGGAAGGTCGGTTGGCGTGGGCGTAATTCGATGGGATGTGCGGACACCTCATCCCCTTACTCAAGAAAATCGCGGCTCAGCTGTACACAGCGGCACGTTGCAACGAGCAGCGTCCGGCGAACATGCCTTTTTCATTTACCAAAGGCGACTTACACGTTCGGTGAGCATTGTTATTCGCGAGATGTTTGCTACGAGCTGTTTCGAGCGGTTCTTGCACCGCTTTCGTAGACACTTCCACCTAACGACCATGGAGTGTCGTCAATGCCACGTGCACGTCCACCTTCGGTGCGCAAGTACAGTGATGAGTTCAAGCTGACAGCGGTGCGGTTAAGTCAGCAGCCGGGGATTCAGGTCAAGACAGTGGCAACCGCGCTTGAGATCCATCCTTTCATGCTCTCGAAGTGGCGGAAGGATGTGCGGGATGGACTGCTGCGAGGGAAAGCCCCGAAAGCACCACCGGCGGGACCCGCGCGCGAGATCGCTCAGTTTCAGACGCTG
Organism: Gemmatimonadales bacterium; assembly: GCA_039931395.1. GTDB lineage: Bacteria > Gemmatimonadota > Gemmatimonadetes > Gemmatimonadales > Gemmatimonadaceae > UBA4720. The sequence goes on along the minus strand of JBDTRZ010000076.1, from coordinate 961 downwards.
GAGCGCAAGTACGCCGAGTTGCAAGAGGAGCATGATCTCCTAAAAAAAGCCATCCGGTTCTGTTCCGCTCGAAAGGCGACATCTTCGCCTTCATCGAGACGCACCACGCCCAAACCGGCGTGACCGCGTTGTGCCGGCGCTATCTCGTGACGACCGCAGGCTTCTATGCCTGGCGTCGGCGCGGAGAGAGTGCTCACGCGAAGCAGGACCGGGTGCTGTCGGCGGAGATCGGGCGGCTATTCGCTTTGCACCGCGAGCGGTACGGGAGCCCACGAATCCATCATCTGCTGGTGACCGCCAAATGGTGCGTCAGCCGACGCCGAGTCGCCCGGCTCATGCAGACGGCCGGAATGCGTGCGAAAGCCGTGCAGGGGTATCGCGCCAAGGCGAGCATCCATCAGCGCTACGCGTGCCACCCCAATCGGGTTTGGAGTGCCTCCGTGACGAAGCCGAATCAGGTGTGGGTCGGCGACATCACGTATCTCAAGGTCGCCGGCACGTGGCGGTATCTCGCAATCGTGATGGATCAGTACTCGCGGCGGATCCTCGCTTGGACGCTCACGCGCCAACGCACGGCCGGGGTCACCTGTGCCGTGCTTCTCCGGGCGGTGCGCGGGCGATCTGCCGGTGGAGTGATATTCCATAGTGACCGAGGCTCGGAGTACATGGGAGCTCCGTTCTGTGCACAAGTCGCGCAGCTCGGCCTCCTTCAGAGTGCGAGTATCAGGGGGCCAGGCGACAATGCACACGCCGAATCATTCTTCCACTCTCTCAAGGCAGAGTTGACGCGTGGCATCAGCTTCGCAACTGAGAGCTCGCTTCGGCGACAACTCGGTGAGTACATGCTCTACTACAACACCGTCCGCTTACACTCGAGTCTGAACTATCTCTCGCCTCTTGCCTTCGAACGGCGCGCGGCGTAAACCATGAGTGTCAACAGAACTGGAGCAAGATCCCAAGC
>JBDTRZ010000075.1:0-15636 GCA_039931395.1 Gemmatimonadales bacterium | reverse complement strand
TGATTACATCATTCGTGGGTAACCCCGAAAGTGTTACCTATGTTGCTGGACACTTCTGTTACCTATCTCCCCGGCTGCTCAGAGGCTCCTCCGCGCGTACAAACCCGACCTGCTGATCGAGAAAGCAGTAGTCGTCGAGCTGAAGACGATAGACAAAATCCTTCCAGTTCACGAGGCGCAGATCCTCACATACCTGCGACTGTCCGATCTGGAGCGCGGCGTTCTCATCAACTTCAATTCAGTTCCCTTGAAGGCAGGCATTCGCCGCCTGAACAGGTCCAATCCCTCACCGGTCTCACCGGTCTCATCCAACCTTTCCCCAGGCTTTTCGGAGTAACTCGGCGCGAAGCCCGGATGGGAATCGGGGAGTTATCTTTCGCGAATGCCCAACAAAGATCTCTACAACATCGATTCAGCGCTCTCGGAAGAGGAGCGAGCGATTCGTGACAGCATACGGAAGTTCGTGGACGAGAAGGTCATTCCGATCATCGGAAAAGCGTACGTCGAAGGAAGATTTCCACGTGAGATCGTTCCCCAGATGGCCGAGCTCGGCGTGTTCGGCGCCAACCTTCCCGAGGAATACGGTTGCGCGGGACTCAGCAACGTCGCCTACGGACTGATCAACCAGGAGCTGGAACGCGGCGATTCGGGAGTGAGGTCCTTCGCTTCGGTGCAGAGCTCCCTCGTGATGTACCCCATCTACGCGTTCGGGAGCGAGGAGCAGAAGCAGCACTATCTGCCGAAGATGGCGAGCGGCGAGATCATCGGCTGCTTCGGTCTCACTGAGCCGGACTTCGGCTCGAATCCGTCGGCCATGATCACGCGCGCGCGCGAGCAGGCCGATGGGAGCTGGGTGATCAACGGCGCCAAGATGTGGATCACGAACGGATCGACCGCACAGGTCGCGATCATCTGGGCGAAGACGGGTGATTCGAAGGAAGACACGTCGATTCGCGGATTTGTCGTTCCCACCGACACTCCGGGTTTCACCGCGCGCGATCAGAAGGGGAAGCTGTCCCTTCGCGCATCCGATACCAGCGAGCTCGTCCTTGCCGATGTCCGGGTTCCGGCAGATGCAATCCTGCCCAGGTCGGGTGGAATCAAGAGTCCGCTAATGTGTCTGACACAGGCCCGCTACGGAATTTCATGGGGTGCAATCGGCGCTGCGATCGCGTGCTACGAGGAAGCGCTATCGTATGCCGGCACTCGTGTGATGTTCGGCAAGCCCATCGCCGGTTTTCAACTCCAGCAGGAGCGCCTGGCGAACATGGTCACCGAGATCGTCAAAGCGCAGCTTCTATCCCTGCACCTCGGCCGGCTCAAGGACGCAGGCACGTTTACGCCGACACAGGTCTCCCTAGCCAAGCGCAACAACGTCAGCATCGCGACTGACATCGCGCGAGAAGCACGGAGATTGCTCGGGGCGAATGGAATTCTCGCCGAGTATGCCTCCATGAGGCACATGGCCAATCTGGAGAGTGTCTACACGTACGAGGGTACGCATGACATTCACACGCTGATCATCGGCCAGGCTGTTACGGGAATTTCCGCCTTCGAATAACGCGCTATCGATTCGGCGTGGTGGTGATGTTCAAGGTGCCCTTCCCGAGTTTGTCGATGTCGCGCATGTAGACCAGGAGTCCGCCTGAGGGAAGCGTCCGCGAATATCCAGCGATCAGCTGCGGCTGATACCGATCGAGATCGAAGCGGAAGGCATCGGCGGGATCAAGATCGGTTATCAGCATCTCGGCGTCCAGCATCATCAGCTTGCCGAACTTGAGCGTACCACCCCTGTAGTACATGTAGTTGAGCGCGCTGGAATCGGGAATCGCGACGAGCGTCGTCGTCGCCGGCGATCCAAACGTCATCACCACCTGATCGCGCTCGATGCGTACCCACGAGACTCGCCCCTGAATCTCGGGAGGCGGAAGAATGACTGTCGGCGAAAGGAAGATGTCGTTGCCGCTCAGGGATGCGCCTTTCGCCTTCTTGAGACTGATCAGCTCGTCGAGCGCGAGCCCGAGCCCTTTCATCAATCCGTCGACGTGAAGCCCCAGGATCTCGGTGCGGGTCGGATGGATGCGTATGCGGCCGTCAGGGGTGATCGAAAGAGTCGCGCGGATCTCGAATGGCATCGCCGCAACCTTGTGCAGCGTTCCCTTCTGAACGATCTGATTTCCCGACATCGAGATGGCCAGACGACTGAGGGGAGAGCCGGGATAATTGAAGACGTATTTGTTGAGCAGCAGACTCAGGTCCGGCCCTGTCAGCCCCACCTCGGCCGCGACGACGTCGATTGTGAACGACTTCTTGTCGTCGAACGTGACCGGCCCTCCGATGCGGCTTCGCATCGTTCCGCTGAGCCGGCGGATGCGGAGCGGGATCCGCGGATCGACGTAGAAGTCGACGTTCCGCATCTGAACCTGCGTGGGGACGTCGGGCGGGGCAGCCTGGGTCGAAATGGAAGGATGCGTGACCGGCGAGAACTCGCTTTTCGTCGCAGCCGCCATCAGAAAGGCGACAACTGGAATGAACAGCAGGGCCAAGCGCGGCGTCGAGATCAAATGATGATTCGCGGTCATGGGGTCGAGTCGGAGGTTGCACCGCCTGTGCCGCCCTGGATTCAAGAGCTGCTCCGAGCGGCGAATAGCTGCCTCTCGGCGGTGAAGGGTGCCGCACTTGCGATTGTGACACCTCCGCTCCACTCGGTGGCCCGGTTCCTGTATTTTAAGTGAAATCTTTCACATGGGAGAACACGGGGTGAAGATCGCAGTGTGCATCAAGCGCGTTCCGGACATGGACGTGCGTTTCAGAATCGCATCCGATGGCGCCTCGGTGGACGAGACAGGCGTCAAGTTCGATTTGAACGATTTCGACGCGTGGGCCGTTGAAGCCGCGCTGCAGCTGAAGGAAAAAGCCGGCCAGGGAGAGGTTGTGGTGGTGTCCCTTGGCCCCAATGCTGTTCAGGAGACGATCCGCAAGGCGCTCAGCATGGGAGCCGACCGGGGAATTCATCTTCAGGCCGACCGGATTCCGTTCGACGGCTTCGCGATAGCCAGCGCCCTCGCCGCCGAGCTGAAGGATGGCGGCTACGACCTGATTCTTTTCGGCAAGCTTTCACCGGACTCATCGAACGGCGTCACCGGTCCGATCGTCGCCGAGCTTCTCGATCTTGCCTGCGTGACTTCGATATCGAAACTCGACATGGCCGACGGCGGGGGAACGGCGAAGCGCGAGCTCGAGGGAGCGCAGGAGATCGTCGAGTTCAAGCTTCCCGCAGTTCTCACCGTTGACGAAGGACTCAACACTGCGCGCTATCCGTCGCTCAAGGGCATCATGGCCGCCAAGAAGAAGCCGCTGGAATCGAAGCCGGCACAGCTCGGCGAGCCGAAGGTGAAGGTTGAGAAGCTCGAGCTGCCGCCTGAGCGCTCGGCCGGGAAGATAGTTGGAGAGGGCGTCGCAGCAGTGCCCGAGCTCGTTCGGCTGCTGCACACCGAAGCGAGGGTCCTCTAGTGGCGAACATTCTTGCATTCGCCGAGGCGCGGAGCGGTGAGCTGCGCAAGGTCGCGCTCGAGGTTGTGACTGCTGCGCGAAAGCTCGCTGATGCTACCGGCGGCGAGGTCCATGCTCTGCTGGTCGGTGCGCCGGGAATCGCGGCAAAATCCGATCAGCTCGCGCAACACGGCGCCGATGTAGTTCTACTGTGTGAGCACGATGCTTTCGAGCGGTACAATCCCGAAGCGACGTCCGCTCTCGCGGCGGAGCGAATCAAGTCGGGCGGTTATCGTGCTGCGCTCTTCGCGACTTCGGCGATGGGACGCGACCTTGCGCCGCGCGTTGCGGGCAAGCTTGCCGCAGGCATCGTCACCGACGTGACGGCGGTCGAGCTCACCGGTGACACTCTGACCGTCAAGCATCCGATCAACATTGGCAAGGTGATCGCTACGGTTTCGATCGCGGGGACGCCCGCCGTGGTCTCGCTGCGCCCGAACACGTATTCGCCTGCAGCGAACCCAAAGGCCGGCCGCGTCGAGAACGTCGCACCCGTAGGAGATCCGTCGGCTACACGAGTCAGAGTCAAGGAAGTCGTAGCCGGCTCTTCCGGAAAGCTCGATCTCGCCGAGGCGCCGGTCATTGTCGCTGGAGGGCGAGGGCTCAAGGCGGCTGAGAATTTCAAGCTCGTGGAAGACCTCGCGGACGCATTCGGCAACGCTGCTGTCGGAGCCACGCGCGCAGTGACCGACGACGGATGGCGTCCACACGCGGACCAGATCGGACAAACCGGGAGGCTCGTGAGTCCCGAGCTCTACATCGCGGTTGGAATCTCCGGTGCCGTGCAGCACCTCGCGGGAATGCGCACTTCGAAGACGATCGTCGCGATCAACAAGGACAAGGATGCGCCGATCTTCAAGATCGCCGACTATGGAATCGTCGGTGATGTATTCGAGATCGTGCCAGCCCTGACTGCCGCCGTGCGCGAAGCGAGAAAAGGTCACTGACATGACCGACGGCCGCCGGCTCGCGGTGGTGCCAGCGAAGTATCAGCCGCCGCTTCCCCCGCAGCTGATCGTCCGCGACGCGCTCGATCCGGAAGCCGTGCCGATGGACGTCGTGTTCGTCGGGGGCGGACCCGCCGGGCTCGCCGGAGCAATCGAGCTCGCGAAACTGGTGAAGGCGGACAACGAAACTGGCGAAGGCCTTGGCGATGTCCAGATAGCCGTTCTGGAAAAAGCGGCGGGCCTCGGCGAACACTGTCTCTCAGGCGCGGTGGTCAATCCGCGTGCATTTCGTGAGCTGTTTCCGGATCTGCAGGAATCCGACTTTCCTTTCCGTGCGCCGGTCACGAAAGAGCGCGTCTACTTCATGAAGGGAGGGCGTGCACTGCGCATTCCCACGCCGCCCACGATGCAGAACCATGGGCATCACATCGCATCGCTCTCCGAGATCGTGCGATGGCTGGGTGAGAAGGCAGAAGGGATGGGAGTCAACATCTTCACGGGATTTCCTGTCGCATCGCTCGTGATGGATGGCGAGCGCGCAATCGGCGTTCGCACCACACCCACGGGATTGATGCGCGATGGAACGCCTGGTAGCGGGTTCGCGCCTCCGACCGACATCTCTGCCTGCATCACCGTGTTGTCGGAAGGCACGCGCGGATCGCTGTCGCAGGCCTGGATGGAGCAGGCCGGCATCAACTCGGAGAATCCACAGATCTATGCGCTAGGTGTGAAAGAGATCTGGGAAACGAAGAAGCCCCTTGACGCCATTGTTCACACACTCGGCTGGCCGCTTCCCAACGACGCATTCGGCGGAAGCTTCATGTATCCGCTGACGCCCAATCTCGTCGCGATCGGCATCGTCGTTGGCATGGATTACAGCACCACGACGCTCGACGTGCACCAGCTTCTCCAGGAGCTCAAGACCGCGTCGCTGTTCCGCGAATATCTCGAGGGCGGCGAGATGATCGAGTGGGGCGCCAAGACAATTCCGGAAGGCGGCTATTACGCGCTGCCGAAGAAGAGATACGGAGATGGGCTGCTGGTTGTCGGCGACGCGGCCGGGTTCGTCGAAGTAGCGTCCCTCAAGGGCGTGCACTACGCGGTGCAGTCGGGCATTTACGCCGCGCGCACGATTTTCGACGCTCTCAAGAAAAACGACATCTGCGAGAACACGATGGCGCGGTACGACGCGCTCGTGAATGCGAGCTACATCGCGTCGGACCTGAAGGAACGGCGCAACATGCGGCTCGCGTTCCAGCACGGCGGGCTCTACATCGGCGGAATCAAGGCGGCGCTCATGACTCTCACGAAGGGTGCTTTTCCCGGCGGGAGGGTCGAGTCGAATGCGGATGCGGTGGTTCCCCGTGCGGTGAAGCCGGCGGAGCCATTCGTTCCCGACGGGAAGCTCACGTTCAGCAAGCTCGATGCGAACTTCAAATCCGGAAACGCCACGCGCGACACGATTCCGTCACACCTCGTGATCGGGCAGGACATTCCGCCTGAAATTGCCGAGCTCTACGAGCACATGTGTCCCGCAGGAGTCTACGAGCAGAACGATGGGCGGCTTGTCGTGAATCAGGCGAACTGCATCGACTGCAAGGCAACCGATGTGATAGGGCCGAGGTGGACGCCGAGGGAAGGGGAGAGCGGTCCGAAGTATCGGCTTATGTAACTGCCGGCGCGCTCAGCTCCGCCGGTCGGCAATCTCGTACAGGTCGATCTTCTGTCGTATCTCGCCAGCTTCGAACGGGTGCGTTGTCTTCGACCTGATCACGAGGCCGGCGTCGGCGCATTCCTCGGTGAACTCGGGGACTCCGATGCGTCCGGGGTCGGCGAGTATGACCATTCCTCCGGGTGCAAGCGCGCGTTTGAAGATGGCAGGCAGAAGTCGCGCGTATTCTTTCTCGTAGAGCACATCGGACGCAAGGATGATGTCGAAGCCGCGCGCGTCCCCGGGGAAAGCCCGCCAATCGATCATCCGCGTCTCCGGCCTGCGCCCGGTCTCCGTCCACGCGTTGGCTCGCGTGAAGGCGAGCGCGTCGGTGTAATAATCGGTTGCGCTCATTTCGTAGCCGGCGATCATCGCCGCTGTCGTCACCAGGCCGACGCCGCAGCCGAGCTCGAGGCCCGTGCCGACCTCACCGCTTCTGCGTTTCGCTGCGAGCGAAACGAGATGTGTCGCGAGCACGATGGATGAAGGCCAGATGTCCGCCCAATAGGGAAGACGCTCGTCCTTCACGAAATCCTCCTCGCGGATCAGGTCGTCCGAATTTCGCGGCCGCATGATCGAGATCGTGCGGTCACCGACTTCGAGTGGAGTGATTTCCGTCTCGAAGTGCCGCTCGAGAGCATCCACAAGCTCGGTGCCTTCGAGCTCAGCCAGCTCCGCAACAAGCGGCGTCACTCGAGCACCAGCTCTTCGGTCACGTCGAGCGCGTCGCCGATCGGAAGCGCGCGATACGTTTCGCCCGCGGCGAGCTCGAGGCGGTCGCCCGGAAGAATGAGCAGCGCATTGGCACGAGCCATCGCGGTCAAGACCGACGAGCTCTGGGATCCCGAAAGCTGTGCCACGTATTCGCCCTCCGCATCTCGAGTGACCACAACACGAATAAAGTGCATTAGCGGTGCCGCGAGCGTCATCGGGTGCGCGAGCTTTGCCGAAATCGTTCGTCTGAACACTGACCGAAACCCCAGCATCCCGCGGATTGCAGGCCGCACGAACACTTCGAAAGTAACGATTGCGGAGACGGGATTCCCCGAAAGGCCGATCCACGGGGTGCCGCCAAGCGTCCCGAACGCGAGAGGCGCGCCCGGGCGCATTCGAACTTTCCAGAAATCGAGCACGCCGCCGAGCTCGGCAAACACGTCGCGGACGTGATCGTGGTCGCCGACGGATATTCCGGCCGACGTAACGATGAGATCTGCGCCGCGCGCAGCGGCAAGCCTGTCGCGAAGGTCAGCCGGATCATCTCGAGCAATTCCCATGTCGAGCGGTTCACCCCCAGCATCGCGAACGAGAGCGGCGAGCGTCAGCGAATTCGAGGAGACTATTCGCGTACCGGCAAGCTCAGGGGTAAAATCATCCAGCTCGATCAGCTCGTCGCCAGAGCTGATGATCGCGACCCGCGGCCGGCGGCGAACCGATACCGTTTTGACTCCGGCAGATGCAAGCGCGCCGAGATGGGCGATGCTGAGCGGGTCGCCGGCTTCAAACAACGTGTCGCCGGAGTGGAAATCCTCGCCTTTGCGGCGAATGTTCTTTCCAGCGTCGCGCGTCTTCATGATCGTGACTGTTTCGCGCCCGTCATCGGTATCCTCGCGACGGACCACCGTGTCAGCCCTGGAAGGAATCGGAGCTCCGGTCATCACACGCATCGCTTCGCCATGCTGTATCGGGCGCGAGGGAAACTTGCCTGCCGCTATTTCCTCGACGACGCGCAGCTGGGCGTGCCCGTTCCCTGATTCGATGTCCGCCCGCAGGAGCGCGTATCCGTCCATCGACGAGTTGTCCCAGGGCGGCGACGTGAGGGGAGCGACGACGGGCTCCGCCAGAACGCGGCCGCCTGCGTTGGCGGTCGCGACAGTCTCAGCAGTGAGAGGGGCGATTCGCGCCTGGATCCTGGCGCTCGCCTCCGCGACCGGGATCACCTGGGTGCGGCACTTCGATAGCCGGCGAGCAGCGCTCCAACCGCGTCCTGTGCGCGCGTGATCTCAGCCACCGGCGTGGTGAAGTGGTTCGAGAGGAAGCTGAACACCAGGCGCTCGCCGTCTGCTGTGTCTACATATCCCGAGAGTGAGCGCACGAACTCTATCGTCCCCGTCTTTGCGCGAAGATTGTTCTCGGCCGGAGTTCCTTTCATGCGAGTCCTGATGGTGCCGTCGACGCCCGCTATGGGAAGGGCGTCGTAGAACACGCTGAAGGCGGTGTCCTTCTGCATCGCAACGAGAATCTTCACCAGCGTCTCGGGGGTTACGAGGTCGTGCCGTGACAGGCCGCTCCCGTCGTACACCACCATGCCAGTCGAATCAGCTCCCCACTCACGAAGCTGCCGCATCACCACGACGGCTCCGCTGTCGGCAGTGCCAAGGCCCGTCTTCTCGAGACCGATCGTCTTCAGCAAGACCTCGCCGATCTGATTCTGCGATGGCTTGAGAAAATGTTTGAGGATCTCCCGCAACGGCGGAGAGGAGAACGCGTAGACGGTATCGGCGGGAGCCGTGAGACTGTCCATTGCGAGATTGACGAGCCCGTTGACTGGAACACCGCTCTGCGATAGCGCGAGATAGAGCGCGCTCAGATACGAGTAGCCCGGTGCGCGAGTGGCAATCGAGATCGTCGTGTCGCGCCCTTCGATCCTGGCCGGGCGTTGCACCATCCCTTCGTTGAACAGCAGCTCGTCAACGGGCGCGCCGCTCGAGCCTGACAGATCATCCCATTCCCATCCGTAGCCGTAGATGCTGTCGGGGAAAGCGTTGCCACCCTGCATGAGCGCTCCTGTGACGCGGTTGATCCCCCGCGCCTTGATCGAGTCCGCGACCTCGCGCATCGCTTTCATTGCATCGCCGTGAACGCGGTCGCTAATCGTCGGATCGCCTCGTCCGATCACGATCAGGTCGCCATTCAACACGCCGTCGCGCACGACACCGTGTGTCACGATGGACGTCCGATACCTGTAGTCGGGGCCGAGTTTCGTCAGCGCCACCGCGCCGGTGAGCACCTTCTGGTTCGACGCCGGCATGAAGAGCTTGCCAGCGTTTCGCGAATACAGCGTGTCCCCGGTTTTCGGATCGACGATGAGCAATCCGATCTGCGCGTTGGCGAAGATCGGATCGTTGACGAGCGAATCGATCGAGTGCCGCAGCTGAGCCAGTGGCGCGCGCGCGGGTATGGGTGCCGAGCTTACGCCAGCGGCGCAGGCCGCTGTGGTGATCACACAGCCGCCGAGCGTCAGTCGTGCCAGTCGACGCGTGAGCGCTCCGGTCAAGAGTCGCTCCGGTACGAAGCGCTCAGCGAGTGATCCTCCGCTATCGTGACCACCTCGAGCTCGAGGTCCGCGGGCAACCGGTCGGCAATGCGCTCGAAAACGTACCGCGCGAGATTCTCGCCGCTCGGTATGAGCTTTCCATCGGCGAATTCAGGAACATCGACGTTGATGTTGCGGTGATCGAACCTCCGCTTCACCTCTTCGTCGAGAATGCGGTCGAGCAGTCCCAGGTCCGCGACAAATCCTGTGAGCGGATCGATCTCTCCGCCCACGGTTACCTCACACACATAGTTGTGACCGTGGTAGCTCTCTCGCGCGCAGAGGCCGAAGACTTCCTGATTCCGCTCGTCGGTCCACTCGGGGCGACGGTAGCGATGCGCCGCGGCGAAGGTGACGCGGCGGGTCAGGGAAGCGCGAGGCATGCGATAATTTCGCGCATGTCCCCGCTCAGTGCTGGCTGTCGACCCCGAATGTGCCATCCTCCTGACCGCTCACGCCTTCCGGAGTGGGGCCCTCGGGGGGGATCCAGGGCTCTGCATTCTCGATCGCTTCCATCACGTCATGAGTCCCCTCGGAATCCTCCGACCCGACATCGGCCAGATGCTCGGCCTCGGGGCTGAACGGACGCGGTGTGTCGCCGAGCAGAAGGCCGCCGTGCTCTTCCTCATCTGCGATGTGCTCGTCGATCGCCTCGGGACTCTCGGCGCGGCGTAGCTCGTCGATCACGATCTCGTTGTTCGCGTCGGTGAGTGCAAGGACATCGGTCACGAAGTGATCGATGATGCGTAGCTCTTCCTCCGTTCCGACGCGGCCGCTCAAGGTCACCTCGCCATTTCGCACATGGACGGTGATGTCGTTCACGTCGAAGGATTTCTGCGAGCGAAGCTCGTCGAGCACGTACCGCTTTAGCTCGTCGTCGCTGAGATTCCTGATCTCGTCCGAGTTGTCGTAGTCGTCCGCCATGAAATCTCCCGAAGGCGCGACTCGCGCCGAATTAGCGGAAGAGCAGGTACGACGCCCCGAGCGTCAGTCCGAGGTTTCTCTTCCAGAAGTTCTTGGCCTGCTTATCATCCAGGACCGAGGTGTTGTCGGACGTGATCGAGTAATACGCCGTCGGATACTTGATCTGGTAGAACCAGCTTCCCGCATCCACCCTTGCCTGGAACCGTCCTCCCGGCACGAATCGCAGACCACCAGAGAGCGAGAAGGCAAATGTGGTGCCCAGATTGAACGGATCCCCGTCGACCTGCTTGTCCAGATCGGACGCCAGTCCGACGCCGGTGTAGATGACGGGCACGACACCGTGCCAGCTTCGCTGGCCCGTGAGGTTGAGCGAGAATCCGACGTCGGTCAGATAGACCGGCCAGCTCTGCACCCCCAGATCGCGGCTCGCGCGCGGCTCGAGAGGGTTGATGACGCGACGCTCGCTGCTCACGCGTGCCAGGCGAAAGACGAATTGAGCCGGTCCTCCGATCGTGACCTCATAGCGGATGCCCGCCATCGAGCCACTGCCGGGGGCGACACCCGCAGGGTCCTTCCCGGCCGCATAGTAGCCGCCGTACGCGGTCGCTTCCTGATGGAACTCCAGATCGTGAAACGGACTTCTGGCAGGTGGATAACCCACGTCAACCTGCTGAGCCGCCGCCGGAACCGCCGTCATTGCAAATCCCACTGCGAACAACACCTGCTTCATTTCGTCTCTCCGAGATTGTTTCCTGTCATTTCCGGGGGCTGCTCGATGCCCATCATCCTTAATATAGTAGGGCCCACATCGCACAAAGCTCCGCCGCCGCGCAGCGCTTCGATGCTTTCGTCATTCACCACGACGAGTGGAACAGGGCTCGTTGTGTGGGCCGTATGCGGACCTCCAGTCGCCGGGTCGATCATGATCTCCGCGTTGCCGTGGTCTGCCGTAATGAGCAGCCGCGTCCCCGATGATTCGGCGGATTTCATCACGCGGGCGAGACAGTGGTCCACCGTCTCGACCGCGCGGATCGTCGCCTCGATGGAGCCGCTGTGTCCGACCATGTCCGCATTGGCGTAGTTGCACAGAATGAAATCATGTGACCTCGCTTCGATCGACTTGCAGAGAACATCGGTGATTCCTGGAGCACTCATCTCCGGCATGAGATCGTACGTCGCGACTTTCTGGCTGGGAACGAGAATCCGCTCCTCATGCGGACACGGCTCCTCTTTCCCCCCGTTGAAGAAGTAAGTCACATGAGCGTACTTCTCGGTTTCCGCTGTCTTCAGCATCGACCGGCCGCAGGACGACAGAACCTCGGCCACGATGCGCGCCATCGACTGCGGTGCGAACGCAACCGGCACGTCGAGCGTCTTGTCGTACGACGTAAGCGTGGTGACGAAGACGCGGGGTCGGTGCGAGACGTCGAACCCGTCGAATGAGGGATCGGTGAGCGCCCGGACGATCTGGCGCATGCGGTCAGCGCGATAGTTGACGCCGATCACCGCATCGCCATCGCGCATCGGGGCGACTGGCTCGCCGTTCTCGACGATCACCACCGGACGGATGAACTCGTCGGTGACACCGGCATCGTACGAAGAGCGGATTGCCTCCATCGGTGACTCGGCCGAAGGACCGGTTCCATCGACGATGGCGCGATACGCCAGCTCGATGCGCGGCCAGCGCTTGTCGCGGTCCATCGCGTAATACCGCCCTGAGACGCTCGCCACCTTGACGGATGTCCCTGCCGAATCTGCGGAGCTCGCCCTCGATGCGATGTAACCGAGAAGCTCCTGCATGTAGACGATGCCGGACGTCGGCATCGTGTCGCGGCCGTCCATGAATGCGTGGATCGCGACCCGAGGAACGCGCTGCCTCACCGCGAGGTCGATGAGCGCGAAGAGATGCTGGTCGATGGCGTGGACTCCACCATTGCCGATGAGGCCCATGATGTGAAGCGTGCCTCCGGACTTCTTCACATGCTCGCAGGCTGCAACGAGCGCAGGGTTGCGGAAGAAGCTTCCGTCCGCGATGGAGGTCGAGATTCGCACGAGGTCCTGCATCACCACTCGGCCTGCGCCGAGGTTCAGGTGTCCGACCTCGCTGTTGCCCATTTGGCCTTCGGGGAGCCCGACTCTCAATCCCGAGGCGGCGAGCAGCGTGCGTGCCGGATGCCGCCAGATCGCATCCCATGTCGGAGTCCGGGCGAGGGCGATCGCGTTGCCCTCCTTTTCTTCGCGATATCCCCAGCCATCAAGTACGATCAGCGCGACTGGTCGCGATGTGTCGCCGGCCATATTTGCTCGAGGTGTGTATGAGTGTACGTTAGAAACCGGCCAGTTCAAATCTACGCCCGCAAAAAAGCCCCTACCAGCAATGCGCAGCATCCTCCTCTTTTCAATGATCTTCGCCACGCGCGGCGTGCTCGCGCAGGATACCGCGCCGCACATTGCGACGAAATCCACAGTCGTTCGGAGTGCGCCGACTACCGGTGCGGCTCCGAGTCCCGCGCTGGCTCAGATCGCCAAGGGAGCGACCGTGGATGTCATAGCGCGGGATCGCGACTGGGTGCGAGTGCGTCTCGAAGGCTGGGTCAGCGAGGCCGACCTTGCGGTAGCGGACAGCACTCTGCGTCCGCTGAGCGCAGCCGACATCCGCAGCAATCCTTCAGCGGCGCGGGGCATGCTTGTCCGCTGGGAGGTCGAGGCTGTAGCGCTCCAGACAGCGGACGCACTCCGTACCGGACTCCAGCCGGGAGAGCAGTATCTTCTCGCACTCGGGCCCGGCGCGGAGAAAGTTCTGGTTTACATCGTCGTCCCCGAAACTCTTCTCGCAACCGCACGGAGTCTTCCGCCTCTCGCCCAGATCATCGTCACGGCACGTGTGCGGAACGGACGCAGTGAGCCGGCCGGAGTTGCGATTCTCGACCTTCAAAGCCTGACCCGACGCTAATGGCAAATCCGACTGACACGACGCAAGGCGCAGCATCTCCCGATCCGGGCGACCGGCGAGACCCAGAAAAGGGACGCACGGGTGACCGCAGGCGAGGCGGATGGCGCGATTTCCGGCAGAGCTACCCGGGCTTCGTCTTCACCCTTTTGATCGCGCTGTTCGCGATGCTCGCGATTGACGGCTTTCTCGTCCTCAAGCGGCGCACGTACGCGGCCGAAGTGGCGCGACTCCAGTCGAACATGACTGAAACGGAGCGCGCCAAGACCGCGGCGATCGTCGCGGCGGAAGAGAACAAGGCGCGCATCGCTCTCGAGCTCGCGCGTCATCAGGCAAAGATCGCGAAGGCGCTGCACCTGTCGGTCGCTCTCGACAGCGGAAAGATGTACCTCGAGCGGGAGGGCGCGGTGCTGCGTGAGATGGCCGTTGCCTTTGGCCCGGAGACGAAGGAAGGCGCTGACTCGATTCCACTGGTAATTCCCCGCGGGGAGACGTCAGTGGCGAAAGTTTCCGATGACGGGATCACGCTCGCTGGCGGCACTGTCATCGAGCCGAGTGACGCGGCTTCACCGGCGCAGGATCCCGCACCAATTCCGCCCGGTCGCGTGCGCATCAGCCGCAGCGATCTCAATGCGATCAAGCCGAATCTGAGCCTCGGCATGCGGGTTTACTTCTATTGATGCGGCCAAAGCAGCCGGGGATCGGATAATCAAATGCAATTCATCGACACGATAGCGAATGGCGGAAAGTGGGTCTGGGGAACGCTGCTGGCGTTCGCCGCCGCCGCCGCCGTGAGCGCGGCGCTCGTCAACAAGACGGCTGTCCTCCGCTACGAGCGTGACGTCAACCGCATGGTCTTCAACGACAACCTCGGCGTGCTCGAGGAAGTGAAGGCCAAGCTTGGAAGCTCCAAGGACAGCCTGACCCGGCTGGCCTCCGATCCGGTCACCGCCGCCAATCAGCCATACATCGTGGTGAGCATTGCCGAGAACCAGATCTGGTACAAGCGGGGGAACGAGGTGCTGTTCAACACCCAGGTCGCCACTGGAAGCGGAAAGACTCTGGTCAACACAACCAGTGGAAGGGAGTACAAGTTCGAGACTCCGCGCGGACGCCTCAGGGTGGAGGAAAAGGAGATCGATCCGGCGTGGGTTCCTCCCGACTGGCACTTTCAGGAGCAGGCAAACAAGCGCGGGCTGGGTCTCGCGAGAATGACTCGCTCGACCGTGATTCCCGCGGGGGGTGGGGCGGTTGTCGCCGTGAGAGGGTCCGAAGTTGTGAAGCGCTACCCTGACGGCCGCGAGACTGCGCTCGAGGCAACCGATGGCCGCGAGATCGTGGTTAACGGCAACATCCTCGTGCCACCTTTCGGAACCAACCAGCGGCGCTACAAAGGCGTCCTGGGAACACGCCGGCTGGTGCTGGGCGACGGATATGGCATCCATGGCACGAACGTGCCGGAATCCATCGGCAGGTCGGTCAGCCATGGCTGCGTTCGCCTTCGAAATGAGGACATCGAGAAGCTGTTCGACATGGTGGCCGTTGGAACTCCCGTCTACATCTACTGACCCACTTTTCCCCGGGGCCAATTCAATGGCATGGCCGGGAGTCAGGCACTACCTTGTGAGGATGGATTCAACCCTTTCCGGCCGGCAGTTCACGCTGACGGACGAGATTTCCTATCGCCCTAAACGTCCTGCCCTGATCGTCACGCTCGGGCTCATGGTCGTCGCGACCGTGGGCTCGCTGCAGTTTCGGGAGCCTCTCACTGGTTTCATCTCGAAGCCGTTCGCGACATTCCTCTCCCGCAGCCTGCCGTACGCTGCGCCTTCGGCGAGCGCATTTGGCGCCAGCGGTGGAGTTCTGGTCAAGTTCGCGATGCCCGGCCAGAGTGTCGAGTACCCGCTCGACGTCCGTGGCGATCCGACCGCTCTCACTTACAGCTGGGTTCGCGTGGGCGACACGGCGACTGTCGGCGGCTCCAGAGTCCTGCAGGGGGCGCAGGTCCAGGCTCCGATCAAGGCGGGATTCTACCGGCTTGCGCTCGTGAGCGGCAGTCAGCGGAGGGTGATCGAAGGTCTCACCGTCGCCGTTCTCGTGCCCTTCAGGCAGAAGGAAGGCGCGATGCTCAACGGCTACCGGATCGGGACGTACCTGGCTGAGCGGATCGCCGGCAAGCAGGATCCGCCGGACGGGTTTCTCGAGATAACCGAGCGCGACGTCGACCTTCCGATAAGCA
>JBDTRZ010000074.1:0-15874 GCA_039931395.1 Gemmatimonadales bacterium | reverse complement strand
CTGTCGGGGTGAGGTGATTCGTGTCAGCGAATCGGCGAGGTCGATGCCGTGCATCACGCCGATGGCATAATGCCGGATGCTGAGCAGCCGCACTCCCGACACGAAGGCGAGAAGCCTTCCCAGAACACGATGTAAACCAGTCCGCCATCGATCGCCTGCGTCGAAACCAGCCCGAGCCGCGCGAACGCCGAGGAATACAGCGCGACGCCTGCGAGCGCTGACACTGTGATACCGAGGGTCGCAGTCAGAAGTTTCCGGGATGAAATTCAGGCCATGACCGATGCACGCTCGACCCGACAAGTTGCCTGCCGGGAAGTAGTGAGTCCCCCTTTTTTCGATCAGCTTCAAGAGCCCACCGACGCGCTGTTGTGAGCCGTTCCGTCAAATTGGGATGAAAATGAATCACGCAAAACTGCTGGTAACCCTTGCTGCCGCAGCGCTCTATCTCACGGCGTGTTCCAGCGCCGCCACCGTCGAGGGAACACCAAGGCGGGACGTATGGGGTCCTTCCGGGCACACTCGTTCCACCGTGTTCCTAGGTGGCGGCCGTGGTCCCAATGGTGGTACAGAACTCATAATGCCGGGGTCGCGGGTTCGAGTCCCGCCCCTGCTATTGACGAAGTTCTTCCTGGGTCTAATCCATTCAGCCTCCGAATCCGGTGAATACGAACCGGTACCCGGGAATCGTAGCGTCGTATACCGCTTCGAACTTCGTTGGGTAACGAACTCCCGCCGCGAGGCCAGCTGGAACAGTCATCGGCACTGTGAACGACCGCTTCTCCATCAGCTTCGTTTTGGCGATCATCGGCTCGAAGAAGATCGGCTTCGAGTTGTAGAATCCGAGCACCATCGTCCCCGAGAAGGGAGTGGTCGACGCGAGCTCGCTGGTGACGAGTGAATGCATCCCCATCCCCGGAACGCATAGGCCGGTCAACATTCCGATGCCCGGAATATCCATGTCGGGCGCGCTGTACCCGGCCGGAAACGCATCGGGCTTCGACTTGTTGGCGCAATCGATCGCCAACCGGTCGGCGTCGCTGATGGCGTAAAAATGGAAATCGAAATGGGGCGTCAGGAAAGGCGCCGGCGGATGTCCGTGATGCTCCCAATAGACAGTGAGGTGATCCACACCCGTTGCCGTTCGAGCCTCTGCGGGCATCGGTATGACGGCGTCAGCTACCGGCGGCCACACCATCGGCCCGCTGACAGGAGTATTTTCGATGGCAGCCATGGGGACAGTCGCGCCCAACGCGACCACTTTCGATCCCGACATCTGCGCCCAGCTGCAAATGGAAGCGCCGAACGCCGGCCGGCACGAGCCAGCTACCTCGCGTGCAGGCGCTGCGGATGGTGCGGAGTAGCTCGCACACCCGGCGAGCACGAGAGCAGCGACTGGGGCAAAACCCGGAATCCTGGCATTCATTTGACGATCCTTGTGAAGATCTGGCAGCTGCGGTTCGCGCTGCCGAACATTATTTCAGAATGAGCTGCTGGTAGTCTCTCGACCCCAGAGATTCGCGCATTGCACTTCGCTCCATGAATTGCTGCGCGCGCTGCGGTGGCGTGGACTTAAGCGCCCGGTTGACGACTTCGTCCGACCGGTCGGCGAGATTGTCGAAGGCGGCCCAGTTCCGGTAGGTCACGGTGAGCATCACATCATGATCTGTGGGCGTTCGGGGCTGCGAGGTGTAAACCGCGTAGTCCAGAACGATTCCGGCGGCTTTTTGCGCGTCAAGGTTCGTCTTATACGGTCCGCTCAGATATTCCATGTACTTGTCGAACATGCCCGGCTTCGTGTGAATGTACGATACAACGATCACTGGACCGTCGCGGTAGGACCGTGTCGAAGCCTGCCCGTTAGCGGTCTCCGTCGCGGCTGAACCTCCGGCGATCACCAGGCAGGTCGTGAGGGATAGCAGGGTAAATTTCATGGGGTCTCCGAGGGATGGAAAAAGGTAAGTGGAAGACTTCGCCCGATGAGGCTCCCAATCTTAGCAGCAAGGGGTTTCCTCCGGTAGCCGCCTGCAGTGAAGCAGAATCCCATCTACGTCTCGCAAACGGGCGGCAGTTCCGGCAAACACGACCGCCAACACAGCACTGTCCCGAGCATGGCCTTCTCCGAGCATGGCCTTCTCCGAGCATGGCCTTCTCCGAGCATGGATGGTATGTTCTTCCGGGCTGCCGTTTGGTGCTAGAAACAGGTTCTCCGGAGCGATAACGGTGGTTTTTCGCGTCTTCATTGGTCACGCGTTGCACAACGTTCCCGATACTGCTGTGTCGTTCCGACCGGCGCTTCGGACGCATTGAACCTGTTGATCTGATGTCACCAAGACTCCCAACCGCGCAGCAGCTAGCAAAGCGATTGATCGACCGCGAGCGCCTTCGCGGCGATGCGGAGGTGACCAAGGCATCGGCCGCCGCGCTCGCGGCGGAAGAGCTATGTCGGGGCCTTTCGCGATGGATCGGCACCGATGGGTGTCATGCGCTCTTTTCTCGCGCCCGCGCAGAGGCGCTAGGCGATCACCCTCCGCTGGACGCTTTGCAGCTTCGCGCACGCGCGGAGCCATACATCGAGGGAGTTGTGGAAGGCGTCGGAGAATACGGCGAGATCGCAACTGCCGATGCCATCGAGTCGATGCTCATCGGCATGATCGAGCTGCTTGGCCGGCTCATTGGAGTGGACATGGCGACAAATCTCATCGAGCGAAGCTTGCCTGAGCTCGCGCGCGACGACGCGGACCCGGAAAAGAGGAGAGCGGAAGCGTGACCACAGACGAGCGTGCAGTGATTCGAAGCCTTGCAACCGGCGTCCCTGGGCTTGATACCGTGCTCGGAGGCGGGCTGCCGGAGTACTCGTTCAACTTGATCGCGGGCGGTCCCGGCGCGGGCAAGACGACGCTCGCACATCAGATGATGTTCGCGAACGCCACGCCGGAGCGACCCTCATTGTATTTCACGGTGCTCGGAGAGCCGACGATCAAGATGCTCCGGTATCAGCGTCAGTTCAGTTTCTTCGATGCTCATATGGCGGGTTCGGCTGTCCAGTTCGTCAACTTGAGTGATGAGGTCATGGGAGGAGACCTCGACGGGGTGTTGCAGAAGATCATCGCCGAGGTCGAGCGGGCCAAACCTGGAATCGTCGCCGTCGATTCGTTCCGAACGGTTGGCGGGAGAAGGGGCAGCGCAGACGAGGAGGTCGCGTTTGGACTCGAGCAGTTTATTCAGCGCCTCGCGCTGCACCTCACAAGCTGGGAGGTCACTTCATTCCTGCTCGGTGAGTACGGCGAGGAGGAGCAGCGAAATCCGGTCTTCACCGTCGCCGACGGGATACTCTGGCTCTCGCAGGCAACAGATCGAAACTCTGTCGTTCGAAAGCTTCAGGTCGTGAAGACACGCGGCCGCGCGCCGATGCCCGGCCTGCACACGTTTCGAATCACTGACGACGGGCTCCAGATATTTCCACGCATCCCTGAGCAGACGCGGGCACGGCAGTCGCAGAAGCGAAAGCGACTTTCAACAGGCATCGCCGGATTGGATGACATGCTCGGAGGCGGGATTGTCGCGGGCGATGCGGTGATGCTCACCGGTCCTGCCGGCAGCGGCAAGTCGACGATCGCGACTCAGTTCATGGTCGCGGGCCTGCGGAAAGGGGAGACCGGAGTCATCGCCGTCTTCGAGGAGTATCCTGAAGAGTACCTCGTCCGCGCCAACGCGCGGGACGCCGATGTCGGGAAGATGATTCGCTCGGGAAAGCTTGAGCTGATCTATCTCCGGCCGCTCGACCTGTCCGTGGACGAGGCACTCTATGAGCTCCTCGCGGCCGTGAAGCGGCTCAACGCGAAACGCGTAGTCATCGATTCGCTGTCGGGATTCGAAGTGGCACTCGCGCCCACGTTTCGGGTGGACTTTCGGGAATCTCTTTATCGCCTCGTCGGAACGCTTACGGCAACTGGCGTCACAGTTTTCATGACGGCTGAGGTGGTGGAAGGATTCTCCGATGTCCGATTCACCGCCGAAAAGGTATCCTTCATTACCGACGAGATAATTGTCCAGCGCTACATCGAGCTCGAGGGAGAGCTCAAGAGAGTGATCGCGGTGATCAAGATGCGTGGGAGCGACCATAGCCATGAGCTCAGAACCTACGAGGTCACCGCAAAAGGCGTGGCCGTGGGTGGCCCGCTCAAGGAGTATGACGGGATCATGACAGGCATCCCCACTCTGCGAGCGAAAACCACCACGGCGCTGCCGAAACCAGTGGCGGCGAAACGAAGCCGATAACGCGAATGGAGTCTGAAAGGCAGCCGGCGCGCAGTGGCGATCTGAAGGCAGGGCTTTCTGTCCAGAAGGCGCTCCACCGATACATGGAGCAGGCGCCGCTGCCCTTCGCCATTACGCGCGGCGCCGGACACACGCTCGTCTACGCGAATGCCGCATTCTGTCACGTTGCAGGACTTTCCGGCAACAAAGCACTCGGCGCTCCTATCACCGGCGCATTCACGGGAACGGCGGGAAAGGCATTGGCCGCGATCCTCGATCAGGCATTCCTGGGGGCGGCCCCGCGAGTCGATGCACGTATTCAGCGTGAGCGAGATGGAGAGACCAGCTGGAAATGCGCAGTGTGGCCGGTCGTCGCTTCGGATGGCAGGCCGGAAGGTCTCGGCATCGAATTGCGCGAGGCCGAGCAGCCAAACGCTGCGCTCGACCTTCAGCGACAGGTAGCCGAGCAGATGCTTCTCGGTGCACTGCGAGAGCGTGGCCTCGCGGACGATGCGGAAGCCGCTCGACGACGCGCTGCATTTCTCGCTGAAGCGGGCCGGCTGCTTGCCGAATCGGTAGACCGGGCCAGCACGCTCATGGCGCTTACGAGGCTCGCGCTTCCGAGTCTCGGCTCCTGGTGCATCGTCGATCTTGTCGGAGCCGCTGATGCGATCCAGCGCCTGGGCATTTTCCACCCTGACCCGGAAAAGCAGAAGCTCGCACATGAGCTGGAAGCGCGGTGGGCTCCCGCGCCGGACGATCCATTCGGTGCTGCCGCGATGCTGCAAAGCACGGGAACGATCTCGATCACCGATGACATCGAGGCTACACTCGCCGCGACGGCCAACGGCGCGGAGAACCTCGACATCCTGCGTCTGCTGGGCGTCGGATCGCTTCTCACGGTGCCGCTGCTGGCCCGGGGCAAGCTGCTGGGCGCAGTCACGTTCGTTAGCGCTCAGCACGGTCGTCCGTATAGCGCTGCAGATGTGCAGCTTGCTGAAGACCTGGCACACCGAGGCGCACTCGCACTCGACAATGCGCAGCTTTATGACGCTGCGCTGGTGCTCAAACAGACCGCTGAGACCGCGAACCAGGCGAAAACGGCGTTTCTGGGTGCGATGAGCCACGAGCTACGAACGCCTCTGAACGCGATTGGTGGGTACGTCGAGCTCCTCGACATGGGACTGCGCGGGCCTGTGACCGAGCAACAGCGCGCTGACTTTGCCCGTGTAAAAACCAATCAGCAACACCTCCTCGTTCTCATCACCGAGATCCTCAACTATGCGCGCCTCGGCGGCGGCCACGCCTCCTACAATGTCATCGACTTCAACGCGCACGAAGCGCTTGTTCGCGCCCTGGAGCTGCTGGAGCCGCTGGTCGCTCAAAGAGGTCTCGTTTGCGAGCTGATCGCGTGCGATTCCGGCATTGAGATACGTGCCGATCCGGAGAAGATGACGCAGATTCTTGTGAACCTCCTCTCCAACGCCATCAAGTTCACGCCCGCCGGTGGGCGCATTTCCGTCGAGTGCGAGGCGACGGATGACATCGTTCACGTACATGTGAGCGACACCGGGATCGGGATTCCCGCGAACCAGTTGGAGACCATCTTTGAGCCATTCGTTCAGTTGCAAGCGTTGCTCGCCGACCGGGAGGGCGGTGTCGGGCTCGGATTGGCGATAAGCCGCGATCTCGCCCGCGCGATGGATGGCGACCTGTCCGTCGAGAGCACGGAAGGGAACGGTTCGCGCTTCACGCTCTCGCTGCCGCGCTCGACCACCGTATTAGCTTGAGCCGTCGATGACGGATCCCCTGATTACCGCGCCAGGCGCAGCCGAAGACGCCGGTCGCTGGGTCACTGCCCGGATCGGCGCCAGCGGATTTCACACCGATGTCGCTGCAGGTGGGCACACCGTCATCGTGGACGAGCCCACTACGCTCGGTGGTACGAGCATGGGCCCGACTCCCTATGAGTATCTCCTGACAGCTTTGGGCGGCTGCACGGTGATGACGCTCAGGCTCTACGCCGATCGGAAGGGATGGCCGCTCGAGAGCGCTTCGGTGCACCTCCGATCGGGCAGGTCGCACGAGCGCGACTGCGAGAAGTGCGATGAGCACAAGGTGGACATCGGAATGATCGAGCGCCGAATCGAGCTCTCCGGTCCGATTACCGATGAGCAGCGACGCCGACTCCTCGAGATAGCAGACCGCTGTCCGGTCAAGCAGACGCTCGAGCGCGGCATTCGCGTGGAGACAGTCGGAATCCCAGGCACCGCATAGCCCGACACGAACGCGTCAGGTCGCGCCGCGCAAAAACTCCTGCACCACTTTTCGGTAGCTGCGGCCGGTTGTGATTCTCTTGCCGTTCCTGAGAATCAGCATCTGATCGCCCTGATCGAATGGCTCGGCAGCGCGGATATGCGACGTGTTCACGATCGCCGAGCGATGTACACGAAGGAAAGAATTACCGGGAAGCCGCGCTTCGAGGTGACTTAACGGCTCGCGCACGTCGTAAGCTGAATCGGCGAGGTGAACTCTTGCGAGATCATCGCGCGCCTGAATCCAGTAGATCTCGGCCGGGTCGAGGAACAGAACCTTGCCGTGCACCTTCACGGCGAAACGTCCGCCCGATGGAGAAAGCGATGCGATCTTTCTCAGCAGCGCCGAGATCTGGGTAGACGTCGAGAAATCGTCAGTTTCACGAAGCCGCCTTACCGCTCGGTCCAGCGTCCGGTTGAATCTCTCTTCGTCGACCGGCTTCAGCAGGTAGTCAACCGCCCCCACCTCGAACGCGTCGATCGCGTAGTCGTCGAACGCCGTTGCAAAAATCACCGCCGGCATGTTCTGAGCTCCGATCTCGCTGATGACGTCGAACCCGTCGAGCTCCGGCATCTGAACGTCGAGTAAAACGATGTCCGGCTTCATGGTCCGGATCGCGTTGACCGCTTCGGAGCCCGTTGCGCATTCTCCTATCATCTCGAAGTCGGCGCGCCGCGCGAGAAGCGTTCTCAGCCGCTGGCGCGCCAGGTCTTCATCGTCGACGACGAGAATGCGCACAGGCGCATTTGCGAGAGGGCTTGTCACGCTTCGGCCGCCGCGAGCTCGGGTACGTCGCGTCCGCCGGGAAGCGATGCAAATCTCAACGGCAGCGACAGATGCACCGCGAATCCTCCCGTGCCGACTGAGCCTGTCTCGAAAGTGTGCTTCTCTCCGTAGAGATGGTTGAGTCTCGTAGCGGTATTGGTCAGTCCGAGCCCGGTTCCGCGCAGCCTTTCCCGGCTTTTGCGCGCTGCCGGTCCGACGCCATCGTCCACTACGTCGATGTGCAGCATGTCGCCCTGGCTCCTGATCGAGACGGCTATCCTTCCGCCGGAAGCGCGTGGACCGATGCCATGGCGTATCGAGTTCTCCACCAGGGGCTGTAGCAGCAGGCTTGGCACAAGGGACTGCGACAGCGACTCGTCGACATCGAAATGCACGACCAGCTTCTCACGGAATCGCACACGCTGGATGTCGAGGTACTGATGAAGCAGTGACAGCTCCTGCTCTACCGTCACTTCGGGCTCTGTCGAGCTGTGCAGCACCATGCGGAGAAAGTCACTGATGGCGGCAAGCATCCTCTCCGCGGCACGCGCGTCGCTCCCAATGAGAGCGATCGCGCTGTTGAGCGCGTTGAAGAGAAAATGCGGGCTGAGCTGCAGCCGGAGTGTATCGAGCTGCGCCTGCACGAGCCGCGTGGCAACCCGCTGCCGCTCGGCAGATTCTGTCGCGGATTCGATCACCAGGCGCTCCACCCACGCGGTCGCGTATGTCGCTACGCCGCCTGCCACCGCAAGCATCATCAGCTTCGCGCCTTCGTCGAGATACGAAACTGCTCCCTGCGCCACCGCGACCACCGGGCTCAAAATGGGAGAGACGCGTCCGGTCACGACCATCCATGCGAACAGCGTTGCATACTCGGCGAGCACGAGGCACGCGACGACCGCTGTCTTCCTGACCGACGATGCAACGGGCCGCGCGGCCAGCACGACGAAATACATCATGAAGATCGGCGAGCGAAGCGCCAGCGTTCCCGACCCGGTCAGCGCATAACCCGCAATGATTCCAGTTACCGCCGTCACATCCACGGCGGCGTTCGTCAACGGAAGCCAATCCGGAAGGTGCGGCTTTCGGTACCAGATCAGGTATTGGCCGATCGTCCACGACAGCAAAGGGACGAGCAGCAGCGCGTTGGTCCGGTCCAGATCAGGAGAGAGCGCCGGCGCATAAGCGAACGCGGCGATCGCGAGCAGCACCAGGATTGACGCCCGGAGGCCGTTCGTGATGCGCTCCGCCCGCTCGCGTCTGACACGCAGGCTGGTGGGAATCGTTGATGGAGACGAGGTAGTGAGTGCCATCAGTATTCCAGATGGAATGGCCAGGCGACTTCGATAGGGTACCGCCGGGGGTTCCTTCACGCCACCAGTCCTCGTCACTCGGCACACGGACGCCGTTTTTCGTGCTGGCTAAGGTAGGGTGGTCCCGCGTCGCGACCGCGCGTTGAGCGGTGAATGCGCCATCAGGCGGGGTGAAAGGCTCCGCACGAGCGGCGAGACATATTGAGATGACGACCACGGCATGCGACGGGCTTGCCTCGCGGATATACTTTTCGTCTGCGCCACTGAAGCGGTCACCACTGTCGCAAGCCGCGCACAACGACAATCCCAGAGAGCTCGATGCAGACTGGCTCATCAGCGCCGCAGGCCCCAACGACTCCAACACCGGAGCCCATTGTCGTCACGCTTCCCGCCGCGCCCGCGACACCACTCACCTCCCGCGACATCGCCGCTCTTCGCGCGCGCCGCTCAGAGCTCTCCAGCCAGCTTCGATCGGCAGACAATCGTCGCGACGGATTGGCGCAGGAACTCAACGGCATCAGCAGTGGTCCCGCGCGCGCCGGACTGGAGCAGAGAATAGCCGTGCTCGACAAGCGCATCGTCCAGATCGAAGCCGATATCGCCGAGACTGGACGCCAGCTTACCGGAGCGTCCGCTGGACTGGCGTCGAGTGAGCCGTGGCAGTTCGGCCTCACATCGCGGAACATCACGACCATATCCAACGTCTTCATCATATTCGTGCTCGCACCGCTGGCGATCGCTGCGGCAAGGAATATGTGGAAGAAGGGCTCGCGGCCGCCGCCGCCTCCTGGCGCGCAGGAGAACGCGCGCAGGCTGGATCAGCTTCAACAGGCCGTCGATGCGATCGCAATCGAAGTGGAGCGGGTGTCGGAGGGTCAGCGGTTCGTTACGAAGGTGCTGTCGGATACTTCTCGCGTCGCGATTCCTGCCACTGCGGAAAACGCGCCTGACTCCCTTCAATCATCGCATCGAGATTTGCCGCGGTGACACCAGTCCTTCGCAAAGTTTCGAGACATACGCGCGTTGCCGTCCGACTGATATTGATGCTATCTGCCGCCGTCACGCTATCCGTCTGCGCAGGTGGCACGACCGCGAAGCTCTCACCGGCGGAGGAGCAGCGATTCGCATCGGAGGGAATCGTGAGACGCGGGGACGATCTCGATTTCCGGTACACGCGCGACCCCGGCGGACGCGCAGAGCGGTGGGAGAATCGCCGCGCCTCGATCGTCGTGACGCGGTCATCGCTCCTCATTCACAAGAACCAGAAGCTCGGCTTGGAGATCACGCCGCGCACGCAGCGCGATGTTGCGGTTCAGCGCTCCGGCAACCGCGTGAGAATCCGAAGCGGACGCGGCGCGTCCGAGGAAGTGTGGTCCTTCGTGCCGCCCGACGACGCTCCTGGCTGGGCCAATGACATACGCGCGCTCATCAAGGACTCGAAGAGCGGCTCCACGCGATGACACGAAAAAAAAGCGGGGTCGAATCGGGCCTCGATGGATTCGAATCTCTCGGAGTCGGGCCGGACCTCGTTCGAACTCTCGAGACACTCGGCTACGAGGAGCCGACGCCGGTCCAGCGGGAAGCCATCCCTCCGCTCATCGCAGGACGCGATGTCGTCGGACAGGCAGCGACCGGAACCGGAAAGACGGCGGCGTTCGCGCTTCCGATTCTGCACCATCTGGCTGCGGAACGAGGACGCCGGGAGGGAGCGCAGAAGATTCGCGCGCTCGTGCTCGTGCCCACCCGCGAGCTCGCCATGCAGGTCGCGGAAGCGCTGCACAAATACGGCAAGTCACTCGGCGCGAAGGTGCTTCCGGTTTACGGAGGACAATCGATCCATCAGCAGCTGACAGTATTGAAGCGTGGGGTGGATGTGGTCGTCGCGACACCGGGGCGCGCGCTGGACCACATCCGGCGCGGCACGCTTCGATTGGAGAATGTGCGAACCGTCGTCCTCGACGAAGCCGACGAAATGCTCGATATGGGATTCGCTGAAGATCTGGAAGCGATTCTCCAGTCCGCGCCCGCTTCTCGACAGACTGCGCTTTTCTCCGCGACGCTGGCTCCGCGCATTCGCGCGATCGCAAAGCGTCACCTGACCGATCCAGTCAACGTGCGGATCGAGGCAGAATGCGCTGAGATGGGCAGCATCCCGCGGGTGAGGCAGGTCGCGTACATGGTGCGGCGCCAGCAGAAAGCCGCTGCGCTCGGAAGAATTCTCGACATCGAAAGTCCCACATCGGCAATCGTGTTCTGTCGAACTCGCACGGAAGTCGACGAGCTGAACGAAACGCTGAACGGTCGCGGCTACAGGGCGGAGGCGATACATGGAGGGCTGTCGCAGGAGCAGCGCGATCGCGTCATGCGACGATTCCGGGATGGCGCACTCGAGCTGCTCGTCGCGACTGACGTCGCCGCCCGCGGGCTCGACATCGATCACCTTTCTCACGTTGTGAACTTCGATGTACCGGCTGCGCCCGACGCGTACGTGCACCGCATCGGCCGCACCGGTCGTGCGGGCCGCGAAGGCGTAGCGATCACGCTGGCCGAGCCTCGTGAATCGAGAATGCTCCGGAACATCGAGCAGCACACGCGGCAGAAGATCAAGATCGCGCACGTTCCGTCAGGGCTCGATCTGCGCGCGCGCCGACTCGAAGCGACGCGCGCTGCTGTGCGTCAGGCAGCGGAGGAAGGAGACCTCGATCCCTACCGCGCTCTCGTCGAATCACTTGGCGAGGAAATCGATCTCATCGACGTCGCTGCCGCGGCGGTCAAGCTCGCGCATGAGGCGGCAGGGGGTGCCGGAGGTAAAGACGAGGAAGACATTCCGCCGATCGTGGCGTCGCGCGACGATGGAAAGCCCGCCGGTAGCGCGAAGGGGAAACAGTCCACTCGCGGAAAGCCCGGTCCTGGAAAAGAAGGGAAGACATCGCCACAGAGGATGACGCGCCTGTACGTCGGATTCGGGAGAAAAACAGGCATCCGTCCCGCGGATCTCGTCGGCGCAATCGCGAACGAAGCCGGCATTCCTGGGAAGGACATCGGCGGAATCGAGATGGGCAATGGTTTTTCGCTGGTCGAGGTTCCGGAATCATCCGCGGACGCGGTGGTCGAGGCCCTGGCGAACGCAAAGATCCGTGGACAGCGGGTCACTGTGCGCCGGGAGCGGTTTCCCAGCGCCAAAAGGCGATAGACGCTTGACAGGGTCCGCTAACTCCTGTATTATACATACATGAATCAAACGGAAACCGCGATTGAAACGCCTGCCGAACCACATTTCACGGTGTCGGTTCTCCACGCTGCACAGGCAATCGGCGATCGGCTCGAGGCCGCACTGGATACCGTCGGACTCTCGATGGCCAAGCACAGCGCGCTGACCAAGCTGGCAGAAGCGGGGGAGCCCCTGACCCTGAGCGAGCTCGCTTCACGACTTAGCTGCGTACGCTCCAACATCACGCAGCTCGTCGACCGGCTCGAGGCGGACGGACTCGTGCGACGCGTCGATGATCCTGCTGATCGTCGAAGCATTCGCGCGGAGTTGACACCGCTGGGACTGGAGACGCAGGCCGCTGGAACCGTTGAGCTGGCGACGGCGCAGAATGAGATCTCCAAGCGGATATCAGCCTACGACCTCGCAGCGCTGAAGTCGGTGTTGTCGTCACTCGGCTGAGTTTTTTTAGGCAAATGATTCATATATGAAAAGTGCAGCAGCGGATCACTCATCCATCAACAATTCAGGAGGCAACAAAATGACCACCACACTCGAACCAACCATCGAACAAGGCGTGCAGACCTGGCAGATCGACGCGTCGCACACGAACGTCGAGTTCGCGATCAAGCACCTCATGATCTCGACCGTCAAAGGGCGCTTCGCGGACGTCACCGGAGCGCTCAAGGGTGATTTCGCAGACCCCAGCGAATTCGAGCTCGACGTCACCATCGACACTGCAAGCATCGACACGCGCCAGGCGCAGCGGGACGGCCACCTTCGCTCGCCGGATTTCTTCGACGCAGATAAATGGCCAACGATCCGGTTTGTCGGAAAGCGCGTCCAAGGCGACGTCAACGGAGAGTTCTCACTCTTCGGCGACCTCACGATCCGCGACGTGACGCGCGAGGTGAAGCTCAGCGTGACGAATGAAGGAAGCGTGACGGACCCGTGGGGCAACCCGCGCGTCGGATTCAGCGCGAAGACGAAGATCGATCGGACAGACTTCGGACTGCTTTACAACCAGGCGCTCGAGGCAGGCGGCGTCCTGCTCGGCGACGAGATCAGGATCTCGCTCGATGTCGAGCTCACCGAAGTCAGAGAGGAATCGTCGGCTTGAGCGTAATACCGCTGGGTCGCGATGAGGCCGGTTGATCTTCCATGTTCAACCGGCCTTTCTCACGCCGCCGAGCGGACGACGCGCATGAACGCGTCCACCTTGGCAGCATCGAGAGCACCGTTGGTTCGTAGTCCGCTGCACACGTCGAGTGCAAAAGGCTTCACCTCCGCGATTGCCGCAGCAGCGTTCGATGGATTGAGACCGCCGGCGAGGTAGACAGGAACCTCAGCACGGTCGCGGATCTCGCGGCTCAGCCTCCAGTCGTGCACGCGTCCGGTGCCGCCAAGCTCTTTGACAGCCAGCGACGGATTGCCCGAATCAAGGAGAAGAGCATCGACCTTCTCCGATAGCTCCACCGCCTCGTCCACCGACGACGAGCCTGAGACGTGAATGACCTGCACGATGGAAACCCCTGGAAGGGCATGGCGCAGGGCCTCATGAGTTCCGGGCTCGACTTCATCCACGAGTTGCAGCGTGTTCACCCTAGTGCGGCGCTGCTGCGCGATGATTGGCTCGGGCGAGGTCTCACAGGTGAGAAGAAACGTCGCGATTCCCGCGGGCACCTTCGGCACGATCTGCGCGATCAATTCTTCCTCGATCGGACCTGGACCGCTTGGCATGCGCGACACGAAGCCCAGAGCTGTCGCTCCATGATTGATTGCGAGCCAGGCCTCGTCCAGGCTTGCGATGCAACAGATTTTCACGCGCGTTGGCGCGCCGCCCATGGCATGCGACGGCGTCATGGTTGCCGCAGCTCGGTGATGCTCATTTTGGCAAGTTGCCCTCGCACGCCAGTTTGTCAACGCCGCTTGCGCGTGAAAGTGACCCGCACAGCTTTCGTCCCATGCATTTCCCCTCGCTCGTGGCACGCACCGCTTGAGACAGCGATGTCTCATCGGCGTGTCCGCGTTCTATCACGACAGCGCGGCCTGCCTCATTCGTGACGGCGACATCGTTGCCGCCGCGCAGGAAGAACGGTTTACGCGCAAGAAGGGAGACGACGCGTTTCCTTCGCAGGCCGTCGACTACTGTCTGCGTGAAGCAGGCGTCACGATGGACGACGTCGAGGCGGTTGTCTTCTACGACAAGCCACTGCTCAAGTTCGAGAGGATTCTCGAGACTTACCTGAGCGTGGCGCCGCGAGGCTTCAGTTCCTTTCTCAAGGCCGGACCATTGTGGCTCAAGGAAAAGCTCTACACGGATCGCTCGATACGAGACGCGTTGCATGGTTTCAGCGGAAAGGTCCTGTACGCCGAGCATCACGAGTCGCATGCGGCGAGCGCGTTCTATCCGTCGCCTTTCGAGGCGGCGGCCATTCTCACCATCGACGGCGTCGGCGAATGGGCGACGGCTTCAATCGGTCACGGTAGCGGAAACACGATCGAACTGCGGCACGAGCTTCACTGGCCCGACTCGCTCGGTCTTCTGTACTCGGCGTTCACATATCACACCGGGTTCAGGGTGAACTCCGGCGAGTACAAGGTGATGGGGCTCGCGCCGTACGGTCAGCCGACGTACGTCGACGCGATCTACGAGCATCTCATCGACCTGCGCGACGACGGCTCGTTCCGCCTCGACCAGCGCTACTTCAACTACCTGAGCGGGCTGACGATGACGAGCGCCGCTTTTTCAGAGCTGTTCGGCGGCCCTCCGCGAGCTCCCGAGTCCCTCTTGACCCAGCGTGAGATGGATCTGGCTCGGAGCGTACAGGATGTGTGCGAAGAGATCGTCCTTCGAATGGCGCGGACCGCACACCGTGAGACGGGATCACGCTCGCTCTGTCTGGCCGGAGGCGTGGCGCTCAACGCTGTGGCGAATGGCCGTGTGTTGCGTGAGAGTCCGTTCGAGAATCTGTGGAT
Organism: Gemmatimonadales bacterium; assembly: GCA_039931395.1. Taxonomy (GTDB): domain Bacteria; phylum Gemmatimonadota; class Gemmatimonadetes; order Gemmatimonadales; family Gemmatimonadaceae; genus UBA4720. Next base: position 1,036 of record JBDTRZ010000074.1, on the reverse strand, counting down.
TCAGCCGGCTGCCGGCGATGCGGGCGGCGCGGCAGGCGCGGCACTTCTCGCGTGGCACCGCTACTACGAAGAGCCGAGGACTCAGCGTGCGAGGGATTCGATGCGAGGCGCGCATCTCGGGCCGGAATTCTCCGATACCGTCATCGAAGCGTCGCTCGTTGCAGCGGGTGCCTCGTACCTGCGGCTGACAGAAGATGAGATCGTGCGACAAACCGCTGACCTTCTGGCAAAGGAGCAGGTGATCGGCTGGTTCCAGGGAAGGTTGGAGTTCGGTCCGCGCGCGCTTGGTGCCCGGAGCATTCTCGCCGACCCGCGAAGTTCCTCGATGCAGGCAGCGATCAACCTCAAGATCAAGTTCCGCGAAGGGTTCAGACCATTTGCGCCGAGCGTGCTCGAAGATCGCGCGGGTGACTATTTCGAGCTGAAGGGAGAGTCGCCCTACATGCTGGTCGTTGCACCCGTGAGGGAAGAGCGCCGGCTCCCCGTCGCGGCAGATGGAGAGAAGTGGGGAATCGATCAGCTCAACGTTCCGCGATCCGATATTCCGGCGGTGACGCATCTCGACTACTCGGCTCGAATTCAGACAGTGAGCAGGGACCGCACGCCACTATTTCACGCGCTGATCACCGAGTTCGATCGATTGACGGGATGTCCGCTCCTCGTGAACACGTCGTTCAATGTCAGGGGTGAGCCGATCGTGTGCACTCCTCTCGACGCCTATCGCTGCTTCATGCGCACGAATCTCGACTATCTCGTCATCGGTTCTTTTCTGCTCGCAAAATCGGATCAGCACGAGCTCGAGGAGGAAGCATGGCAGACATCCATTCCGCTCGACTGACGTGACGGCTCATCAGGTATCGTCGTACTCCGCATCGAAAGGGCGACGCTTTGCGCTTACGGTCGCGCTCGCATTCGCAGTGCTTGCAGCGGTCTCGTATTGGCCTGGACGCGACACCCTTCCGCTCGTTCTCGGCGCCCTGGCGGCGATTCTCGCGATCGCAGCGGTGGTTGCTCCCGCGAGGCTCGAGCCGGTCGA